>CAYZKQ010000073.1:0-14208 GCA_964478975.1 uncultured Vicinamibacterales bacterium
CCGCGGCCCCCGGCGACGCAAAGCCGAACCCGCGTCCGCCGCGACCGCGCCCTCCCGCCGCCACAGGGACCGGCGACGGCGGCGACGGTCGCCCGGCACCCGGCTGCCCGGACGCCGAGTAGACCACCCGGCCCGCCGCGTCCTTCACCTCGATCGTGACCGGCGCGGACGGCTGTTCCTTCAGCCAGTAGTAGAAGGTCGGCAGCGGGCCGCCCTGGCGGTAGGCGTCCGCCGGCTTGAAGAGCACGGCGGGCCGGCTGTCGAGACCCGGCTCGAGCTGCTGGAGCACCGGCAGGCCTTCGAGAATCCAGAATCCTCGTCCTTCCGTCGCCACGATGAGGTCGTTGCGATAGACCTTGAGGTCCATGATCGGCACGACCGGTAGGTTGTTCTGGAAGCGCTGCCAGTGGGCGCCTTCGTCGAAGGAGATGTACATGCCGTATTCGGTGCCGCCGTAGAGCAAGCCCGGCCGCGCCGGATCCTCCCTGACCACGCGCAGGAAGTGCCCCACCGGGATGCCGTTGGTGCCGTCGGCGAGGCGCTTCCACGTCTTCCCGTAGTCGGTGGTCAGGAAGGCGTACGGCGTGAAATCGTCGAGCATGTACCGATACGCCGTCACGATCGCGCGCCCGGCGTCTTTCGGCGACAGGTCGATGACATTGATCGTGCTAAACTCCGGGAGGCCCGGGGGCGTGATGTTCCGCCAGGTCCGGCCGTGGTCGCGCGACAGGTGCAACAGCCCGTCGTCGCTTCCCGCCCACAAGAGTCCCGGCGTGACGGGCGACTCTTCGAAGGCGAAGATTGTCGAGTAGACCTCGACCCCGGTGTTGTCCCGCGTGATCCCCCTCGCCCCCGAGTAGTCCTGCTTGCTCTTGTCGTTGCGCGTGAGGTCCGGGCTGATGACCTCCCAGGTCTGGCCGCCGTCCCGGGTCCGGTGCACGTACTGCGAAGTCGTGTACACGACGTTGGGGTCGTGCGGCGAGATACGGATGGGCGCGTTCCACTGGAAGCGGTACTTCATGTCGGCCGCGCGCTGGCCGGTCTGCGAATCGGCGGAGACGCGCACCGACTCGCTCACCCCGAGATACCGGTCGGTGCGGGTGATCGCGCCGCCGTAGTTGCCGGCGTAGATGAGGTTGTAGTTGCGCGGGTCGACCGCGATGTAGCCGCTCTCGCCACCGCCCACCCCGTAGGTCTCGCCGGCGTTCGAACTGGGCACCGCGACCGTCCCGCTGTCCTGCTGGGCGCCGTACACCCAGTAGGGCCACCGCGTGTCCACCTCGATGCGGTAGATCTCGGCGGTGGGCTGGTTGTTCTGCGGCGACCACGTCTGGCCGCCGTCCACCGACACCGTCGCGCCCCCGTCGTTGCCGTTGACGAGGTATTGCGGGTTCGCCGGGTTGATCCACAGGTCGTGGTGGTCGCCGTGCGCCTGGATGCCGGCGCTCCGGAACGTCTTGCCGCCGTCGGTCGACTTGTAAGCCCCGGTGTTGAGCGCCCACACCGTGTCCGCGTCCTTCGGGTCGGCGTAGATGTGCGTGTAGTAGAACGCCCGCTGCTGAAGGTTGCGCCCGGCGTAGGTGCGGGTCCAGGTCTCGCCGCCGTCGTCCGATCGGTACACCCCGCCCTGGTCCCCCGCCGCCTCGATGAGCGCGTAGACGCGCTTCGGGTCCGCCGCGGACACCGACACGCCGATGCGGCCGACCATCACGCCCTGAGGCAAGCCCTTGGTGAGCTTCTGCCAGGTGTCGCCGCCGTCCACGGAGCGGAACAGCCCGCCCTCCAGGCTGCCCGAGTCGATCGACCACGGCACGCGCCGCACCGTCCACATGGCGGCGAACAGGACGTTGGGATTCGCCGGGTCCATCGCGAGGTCGACCGCCCCGGTCTGCTCGCTCACGGCGAGCACGTGCTCCCACGACGTCCCCCCGTCTCGCGACCGGAACACGCCGCGCTCC
Organism: uncultured Vicinamibacterales bacterium; assembly: GCA_964478975.1. Taxonomy (GTDB): domain Bacteria; phylum Acidobacteriota; class Vicinamibacteria; order Vicinamibacterales; family JAHECP01; genus CAYZKQ01. The sequence goes on from CAYZKQ010000073.1 coordinate 1,959, forward strand.
CGGTTCGGTCCGAAGATGTTCCCGAGCGCCGCCACGTAGACGACGTCGGGATTCCGCGGGTGGACCCGGATGCGGCCGATGAGCCCCGCCTTCGGCAGCCCGACGTGCCACCACGTCTTGCCCCCGTCGGTCGACTTGTAGACGCCGTCGCCGTTCGAGACATTGCCGCGCGGACAGGCCGACCCGGTGCCGACGTAGATCACGTTCGGGTCGGACTCGGCGACGGCGATCGCCCCGATCGATCCGGCGCCGAGCTGCCCGTCCGTGATGGGCTCCCAGCGCGCGCCGGCGTCGGTCGTGCGCCACACCCCGCCGGCGCTGCCCATGTAGTAGAGCTTCGGGTTCGACGTGACCCCAGCCACGGCCGTCACGCGCCCGCCGCGGCTGAACACCGTGAGGGGCCGATAGTAAAGCTGCGCGAACAGCGCCGGGTCGACCACCGCGCCGCCGCGGCTCGCCTGCCCGGCCACCCGGCTCGCCGCCGGCCACAACCCCACCATCAGACCGACCGCGGCCGCGCCGACGGCCGGCCACCATGTCCGAACCCAGCCTCTCCGCATCTTCTTCACCCTCCGTGAGCCGTCGGCGCCGCGGCTACCCGCCTGCCCGGGCCTCTTCCCGAATCGTGCCGTCGGGCGCCACCGTCACCTCGATGGTTTTCTTCTCCGCGGTTTCCAGCAGGATCTCGTAGCCCTCGACGGTCTCTTTCGACCCGCTCACGACCATGACCTGCATGACTTCCCGGATGGCCGCCTTCGGATGCCGGGCCTCGATCGCCCTTCGAACAGGACGCGGAAGGTCCGGCAGCCCGACCTCCCGCTCCCAGTTCACGATCGTGCCGTCCTGGCGGATGTCCGCCTCGAACTTGCGGCCGTCTTGCCGGAACTCGATGTCGTAGATGACCCCACCGGGTTCTTCCTCGCGCGTCCACTGCGCGATCACCGCCTTCGGAAACCTGGTCTTGAGCGCCTGCATGACCGCCGGCGGGATCGCCCCGGGCGGCTCCTGACCTCCCGCCCAGCTCGACCCCGCTGCCGGCAGCGACGCGGCCAGCCCCACCGCGAGCAGAACCGCCCCGCGGACCGCCGCGCTCGCCGGCTGATGCCCCGCCGCGCGGAGGTGGCGGCGTCCGAGAACCCGCGAGCCGAAGCGGCGCGCCCAACGGCTCAGCCGCTGCGCCCACGACGCTCGCGCCGGCGCCCCCCTCGAGGCCGGCGGCGCGCCTGGGTCAGCCGCGTTCATCAGGCGCTGCGCCAGCGCCACGCACCGGTCGCAGATGTACACCTTCGGGCCGGCCACCAGTTTGGCCACCTCCGCCTCGCGGCGGCCGCAGAACGAACACCGCAGCTTCTTCGCCGGCCGCATCATGGCCCGCCTCCGCTGTTCGTCGTCGTCCGTTCGCCCATCACGAACCGCCGCAGGAACGCCTCCATCCGGTCGAGCGTGTACAGCCACCGGCTGAAGAGCAGCGACTCGTGTACATCGTCGGGAAAGACGATGAGCTCGTGATAGATGTTGTGGGCGCGCAGCAACTGGACGAGCCCGGTCGTCTGCGAGAACGCGACGTTCCGGTCGTCGTCGCCGTGCACCAGGAGGACCGGCGACTTCCACTTGTCGATCGCGGAGATCGACGAGGACTGGTACGACACGCTCGACGGATCGATCGAGTTGCCCCAGAGGTGGACGCCGGCCAGGTCCACGCCCGCCGCGAAGATGTCCGAGTTGCGGGCGAGCGCCTGGGCGGTCAGGATGCCGCCGTAGGACAGTCCCCAGATCCCGATCCGCTTCGGGTCGACGTCCGGCCGGCTCTGCAGATACTTTCCGGCCGCGAGCACGTCGCGGTACTCGGCGTTGCCCTGCTGTCCCGAGTTCGGCGCCATGCGGAACGACCGCCCGTAGCCGATCCCCCTCCGGAAGTTCACCGACATGACGATGTAGCCCTGGCTGACGAGCCACTGATTGATGGCGTACGCCATGTGGTAGAAGTGCATGTAGTGATAGCCGAGGAGCATCTGGCGGATCGGGCCGCCGTGCACGAAGACCATGGCGGGCCGCCGCTCGCCGGGCTTGAGGTCGCGCGGCAGGAAGAGCTGGTTGTGGAACTCGACGCCGTCTTCGGCTTTGAGCGTCACGTTCTCCGGCACGACGTGCGCCGCGAGGGGGAACTCGGGGGGCAGCGTCGGGAACACCACTTTCGGCGCGCCGCCCGCCGCCGGCACGAGGGCGACGGACTGCGGCTGACGCGCGCCGGCGCTGAAGAGCGCGACCAGCTTCCCCGAGGCGAGCGCCACCGGATACGTCTCGATGCCGTCGCCCCGCGTGAGCTGGACCGGCGGCCCGCCGCTCGTCGCGACCTTCCACACGTGCCGGCGGTCGATGTCGCCGGCGTTGGTCGCGTAAAACAGCGTACGGCCGTCCGGTGACAGGCCCACCTGCTCCACCATGCCGTCCTCGGGCGTCAAGACAATCGGGTCGGTCGTACCGCCCGACGCACTGACGGCGTAGTAGCGGACCCACTCCTCGGGCTCGGCCGAGAAGATCAAGTGGTCACCGGCCCAGCGGATGCTGTTCACCCCGGTGAAGGCGTCGCTGCCGGGCGCGTCGTGCCAGACCTCGCGCCCTTCGCCCGTCGCGACGTCCGCCACCCAGAACGACACGCGGTACCCGCCGGCGAAGGTCGCTTGCGTCAGGCCGGGAATCGCCGGCGCGCCGCCCTCACCCCGCCCGCGCTGGCCGAACCCGCCCCCGCCCGGGAAGCCGCGCCCCCGCCCGCGGCCCGTCTGCCCGGCAGCCTGCATCTGGATCTGCACGCCGAAGGGCGCGCCCGGGCGCCGGATGAAGGCGATCTTCGTCCCGTCGGGCGACCAGGTGGGGCTCGAGTCGTAATCCACGCTCGGCGCCATGTAGCGCACCGTGTGCGCCTTGAGGTCGTAGACGGCGATGAACGAGTGGTCGCCGCGGTTGCTCACGAAGGCGATCTTCGTCCCGTCGGGCGACCAGCGCGGGTTCGAGTTCTCCCCCCACGCAGTCACGAGCGGCGTTTCCGCGCGGTCGACCGGCGTCGCGCCCGGCGTCCGGCTCACCGGTACGCCGTAGATCTGACCGTCTTTCGCGAACACCACGAACCGGCCGTCCGGCGAGAGGACCGGCGTCGTCCCGTCGACGAGCGGCCACGGCGTCCCCCCGACCGTGTGCGCCGCCCAGATCACCCGCCGCGCGCCCTCCGGGTGGTGCGTCGGATTCGCGATCCACCCGTCGCGGTTCGGCGTGTGGCCGCGCACGAACACGACCACCGACCCGTCGTCCGAGATGTTCAAGTTCGACAGGTCCACCCCGTCGTCGTCCAGGAACCGCGTGAGCTGGACGGGTGTGAAATCGGGGGCGGCGGCGGTGTAGACGTTGCGTCGACCTTTTTCGTAAGAGAGCCACGCGAGCCGGTCGGCCCTGGCCGCCGACACGAGCTCGTAGGGATACGCGGGGCTCAGGAATGCCTCGGCGGTCGGGCGCGCCGCCGCGCCGGGTCGCTCGGCGGCGCGGGCCTGGCCGGCCCCAGGCGCAGACGATGGCTGGCCGCCGCCGCGCGCCGACGGGCTCGACGACCAGAGGAAGCCCATCAGCAACGCGCCGGCGAGCGTCATGACCATGGATCGGCGGACCATCACGACCTCCTGCGACAAACGGTGGGCCTTCAGCGCTCGAGCGTGTCGTACAGCGGGCGCGCCGGCTCGACCAGCGGCCCGGCATCCGCCACCGTGACCGCGAGCACCCGGATCTTCGGGTTGTCGGGCAACGTCAAGGTCCGAGCGCCCGGCGGCAGGTCGATGGCGTACCCGAACAGATACGAGTAGGCGTACGGTTCGTTTACCCCCTCCGCCGTGTGGTGGTGCGAAGCGAACCAGGCGACCGGGGCGCGCTTGATGAAGCCGGGCTGCAACCCCGCGTACTCCAGGACCGTCCGCATCCGGGGCGGGGTCCCCGGTGGCGGCGGCGCGCCGGGGCGCGGCGGCACGGGTTCTTCGCGCCGCGTCCAGACTCGGTTGTCCCACTGGCCGATATACCCGGTCCACGCCTGGACCGTGAGGGTCACGTCGCGGTCGCCGACGCGGAGGCGCGCGCGTTCATCACTCTCGGCCGCCGCGGCCAGCAGATACAGCCTGGTGAAGCGGCCGCCGGGAAGCGGGAGGGTCTGACCCCGCGCGGCCACGGCGTTCGGCCGTCCGGCGCCGCCCCGCGCGAGCGCGAACCGGATGCCGTCGAACTCGACCGCCTCCGGCAACAGCTCGGCCGGCAGGCTTCGCCCGCGGCCGTCGAATCCCTCGCCCGCTTGCTCGCCGTCTCGGGTCGCAACGGCCACGTCGTAAGCGAGCGGGACCGGCTGCGACCGCGGCGGGGCGACGGCGACCGGAGCCCGGCCCAGCCGAACCGCGAACGTGCGCGGCTGGTAGGGCCCCAGCGCCACCTGCAGCGCGCCCTCCCGCACGGTCGCGGGGCCGAGGGGTCGCTCCTGCGCGTCGACTTCGCGCGCCGCCGCGACCGGCGCCGCGAACCGCACGGCGACAGCGGGCGCGGGCCGCCCGGTCGTTTCCACCAGTCGGACGATGACCTCGTCGGTGTCTTCGGCCTGCTTGAGCGCCAGGACGCGCGCCTGGCGCGTGCTCACGCTGAGGGCCGAGAAGCGCGTCCCCAGCCGGCCCGCGTGCGGGGGGCTCTCGAACGCGAGCAGCGGCTGGTTGAGCCGGGAGGCGTGCCAGTCGGTCCCGCTCCCCCGCCAGTCGCCGGCGTGACCGGCGAGCCCGAACACGAATTCGTGGCGGCCCCAGTCCTGCGTGGCCTGGTCGCCGTAGGCGCGGGCGTTTCCCGTGCCGATGCCGGGGGTCCGCAACAGTGTCAAGCGGAGCGTACGGTCGTCGGGTTTGTCCGACCCGTACTTGCAGTCGGAGAGGATGGTCACCCCGAACCGGCCGCTCGCGTCGGTCAGGTCGAACCACTGGTGGGACGGCACCTCGTACTTCTTCTCGTCGTTGTTGCCGCGCGTGACGGTCCCGACGTCCCAGTTGTACGTCGCCTGCGGGTGGCTCGCCGCCAGCGGGAAGACCGCCTTGAGGTTCGCCTCGCTCGTCTTCCAGTCGACGAGGTTCGCGAACTCGACCCGATTCCCCGCATCGCCGGCCGCCAGGCGCACCGTCTGGACGAAGCGCGAGCCTTCCGCCTCGCGGGCGATCTCCACGGCGACGCGCGCGGGCCCGCGCTCGACGACCCGCACCGCCGCCGGCGCCCCCACGTAGCGCCGGGGCGGCTGCTGCTGGTCGCGCCAGTCCATGTTCCACGCGGGCCAGTCCACGGGCCGGTCGGTCTTGATCGCCAGGCGGATCGGGGCGGCGAGCAGGTCGCGGTCGAGGCGCTTGTCGAAGATCCTCGCGACGTCGCCGTTCGTGTCGACCTCCACCCGGTAGCGGTCGTTTTCGAGGGCCGTCTCGGTCACCCGCAGCGCCGTGGTCCCCGGCGGCGCTGCCTCGCCCGGGCGCACGTCGTACACCGCGAACCCGACCGGCGGCACCCGCGCCAGAAACGCGACCCCGAGGCGCCCGCCGCGCGCGGCCACGACCTGGGCCGGCACGTCCCGCCCGTCGGGTCCCACGACCCGGACCTGCGCCGGCGGCTCCCCCGGAGCGGCGAGGTCGATCTCCACGATGTCCTCGCGCTCGATCTCCATCGGGTTGTAAACCACGACGGCGCGCCCGGCCGCGCGGGTGTCGAGCGCGCTCGCCACAGCCGACACCGCGCCGGTCACGACGCCGGCGAACTGGTTGAGCGCCAGCACCTCGTCGTTCCAGGAATACTCGTAGGCCTTGGGAATGCTCGTCCCGGGCAGGATGTCGTGGAACTGGCCGCCCAACACGAGCGTCCACGCGGCGGCGAGCCGCTCGCGCGGATACGCGCGGCCGCCGAGCCACGCCGCCACCACCGACGCCCGCTCGGCGGCGTCGGCGAGCACCTCGTTGTGCCGGTTCCAGCGCTTCATGTACGCCTGCGACGTGATCGAACCCGCCGAGTGCTCCGTGAGGAGCAGGTCGCCCCGGTAGCGCGGCAGGCGCGCCGTGTGCGCGGGGTCGATGTCGAGGAACATCTGCTCGGCGGTCGAGGAGATCACCCGGATCGGGCCGTCGCCCATCGGCACCGGCGGCCCGGGCTCGGGCGCGGGGGCCGCCGGCTGGCCGCCGCGTCCCGGCGGCGGCGGCAGCACCGCCGCGCGCTTGGTGACGATCGCTTCGACGAGCCGCACCGAATCTTCCCTCGGCGCGCCGCCCGTGTCCCCCGTCCCGTAGTAGTGGTAGTCGACGAACAGGCCGCTCCGCTCGCCGGTCTCGCGGATCCGCTTCAGCCACAGCTCGCTCTTGCTGAGGTCCTCGCGCACCTGCCCGGCGTAGCTCAGGGGATTGAACGCCGCGATCACCCCGCGGCCGTCGGGACCTTCCCACACCCCGACGTTGAAAGGGATGCCCACCGCGGACCCCCACGTGAGCTTCTGCGTCGAGAACCCCTTGAGCCCCGCGTGGGCCAGGATGCTCGGCAAGGACGCGGGGAAGCCGAAGCAGTCGGGCAGCATGTACTCGGCGCTCGACCGGCCGAACTCGCGGCGGAAAAACCGACTCCCGTACAGGATCTGCCGGATGATCGATTCGGCCGACGGGACGTTCACGTCGCTCTCTTCCATCGCCGAGCCGGCGGGAAACCACCGGCCGGCGGCGACAAACCGCTGCACCGTCGCGTACAGGTCCGGAAAGTACTCCTTCAACAGGCGATACCGGTTCGCCCCGCTGAAGTTGAAGATGTAGTGGGGGTACTTCTCGAACAGCGCGGCGTTGTCGCGGACGGTCTTCGGCAGATACTCCGTGATCGTCTGCGTGTAATCCCACCGCCACTGCGTGTCCAGATGGGCGTACCCGACGACGTACAGGGTCGGTTCGCGGGTCAGGTCCGGGCGCGGCGGTGCGGTTTGCGGCCCCTGGCCCTGCACGCCGGCAACCAGTCCCACCCCCAGCGCGAGCACGATCGGCCACCGAGATTTCGCTGGTCCGCGCATGGGATTCCCCCTCGGGAGGGCGAGCGGGCCCGATGGTACCGGCAGGCGGGGACCTCGTGCAAGCGGCGGGGCCCGCGGGACCCTCGTCTCGGGCCGGAGGCCGGCCGTTCAGGTCAGCCGGCTCACTTCGGCGCCGGGTACCAGTTCCGCAGGCGCACCTCGATCGGCTCGCCCTTGAGCGCCGCCACGAACTCGTCCAGGTTCGACCCCCGGTAGTGATACGGGTAGACGATCCGCGGCCTGAAGGCCTTCGCGCACTCGGCCGCCTCCGACGGCGGCATGGTGTACGGCAGGTTCATCGTCAGGAATGCCACGTCGATGTTCCGGAGCGCGCGGATCTCCGGCACGCACTCGGTATCCCCGGAGAGGTACAGCCTCCGCCCGCCGAGCACGACGATGTAACCGTTGCCGCGCCCCTTGGGGTGGTAGAGCTGCCCGGGCGACGGGCCCCGCTGCAGGTTGTACATGGGCACCGCCTCGATCTCGACGCCCGCGACCGTCCGGCGCTCGCCGTTCGCCATCACGACCGCCCCCGGGATTTTCTCAGCGGCCGCGGCGGGGGCCACAACCGGGGCGTTCGGCTTGCGCACCCTGGCGATGGCGCCCGGGTCCAGGTGATCCTGGTGAATGTCGGTCACGAGCACCAGGTCCGCCGCCTTGGCCTGGGCGTAGTCGCCCTGGCTCCACGGGTCGATGTGGATCACCGTGCCGGCATGCTCGATCTGCACACTCGCGTGCACGATGGGCGTCACGACGATGTCACCGCCGGTCGCGGTGATCCGGTCGCTCTGAGCGGCGGCCGCCGCCCACATCCAGACAGACGCCACCCCCACTGCTGTCGTCCACCCTCTCCACGCCCACATACCTCTCTCCTCCCGATCTGGTTGCGCGCGCCCGGCCGTTCGCCGCGCAGGCCGGGGCAACGTGCCTGCATGGTAGCGCGAAGCTCAGCGGGGCGCCAGCCGGAAGCACGGCGGTCCCCTCCGCCTACGAGTCCCCGCGTGTGGACGCCAGCGCCGGCTCTCGGGCGGGCGCGGACGGGGCCTCGCTCCCGAAGGCCGTGTGCTCCGTGCGGCTGATGATCTCGTCCTGCAGCGGCCTGGTGAGGTCGCAGAAGTAATCCGAGTACCCGGCCACCCGAACGATGAGGTCGCGGTACTGCTCCGGATGCGCCTGGGCCTTCCTGAGCGTCTCGGCCGTCACGACATTGAACTGGATGTGGTGGCCGCCCAGAGCGAAGTAGGTCCGGACGAGTTGAGCGAGGCGCGCGAGCCCCTCGGCGCTCTCGAGCAGCGCCGGCGTGAACTTCTGGTTGAGGAGGGTGCCGCCGGTGCGGGTGTGGTCGAGCCGCGCCGCCGAACGGATGACCGCGGTGGGTCCCTGGCAGTCGGCGCCCTGGACCGGCGAGATGCCGTCGGAGACCGGCGTGAAGGCGCGGCGTCCGTCGGGGGTCGCGCCGGTCACCGACCCGAAGTACACGTGACAGGTGGTCGAGAGATAGTTGACGTGGTACTGCCCGCCGCGGGCGTTCGGCAGGCCGTCGATCGCGTCGTACACCGCGTCAAACACGCGCACGAGCAGGGCGTCCGCGTACGGGTCGTCGTTGCCGTAGCGGGGCGTCCGGTTCCAGAGGCGCTGGCGGAGGAGTTCCTCGCCGTCGAAGTCGCGGTCGAGTGCCGCGATCAACCGGTCCAGGGCGACGTTCCCGGAGTCGAACACGTGGTACTGGAGCGCGGCGAGCGAGTCGGTCACGGTCCCGAGCCCCACGGGCATGATGTACGTGGTGTTGTAGCGGGCGCCGCCGGCGTGGTAGTCGCGTCCCTTGGCGATGCAGTCGTCGATGAGGACCGACAGGAACGGCGCCGGCATGCGGGTGGCGTAGAGGCGTTCGATCACCTGATTGCCGCGCACCTTCACACGCACGAAGTGATCGAGCTGGCGCCGGAACGCTTCGAACACCTGGTCGAAGCTCGCCCAGGCGGCCGGGTCGCCCGTCTCGACGCCGATGCGCCGGCCGGTCCGCGGGTCCCAGCCGTTGTGCAGCGCCACCTCCAGCACCTTCGGCAGGTTGAAGTAGCCTGTGAGGATGTAGGCTTCCTTGCCGAACGCGCCGGTTTCCACGCAGCCGCTCGTCCCGCCGGCGCGGGCGTCCTCGACGGACTTGCCCTGCCGCAGGAGCTCGTCCACGACCGCGTCGGCGTTGAAGATCGACGGCTGTCCCCAGCCCTGGCGGATGATCTCGCACGCGCGCCGGAGAAATGGTTCCGGGCTGCGCCGGCTGAGCTGGATGTTGGACGAGGGCTGCAGCAGGCGCATCTCGTCGATGACGTCCAGCACCAGATAGGTCAGCTCGTTTACCCCGTCACTGCCGTCGGGCCGCAACCCGCCTGTGTTGATGTTGGCGAAGTCCGTGTAGGTGCCGCTTTCGGCGGCCGTCACCCCCACCTTGGGCGGGGCGGGTTGATTGTTGAACTTCACCCACAGGCACTCGAGCAGCTCCTTCGCCCGCTCCCGCGTGAGTCGCCCGGTCTGCAGGTCGCGCGCGTAGAAGGGATAGAGGTGCTGGTCGAGGTGTCCCGGGCAGAACGAATCCCAGCCGTTGAGCTCCGTGATGACGCCCAGGTGGACGAACCAGTACGCCTGCAGCGCCTCCCAGAAGTCCCGCGGCGCGTGCGCCGGCACCCACGCGCAGACCTCGGCGATCCGCTCGAGCTCGGCGCGCCGGGTGGCGTCCCGCTCGACCGCCGCGAGGGCGCGCGCCCGTTCCGCGTGCCGCTCGGCGAACCGCATCACCGCGTCGCAGGCGATGCGCATCGCGCGAAGCTCCTCCTGCTTGTCGTATGCCTCCGGGTCGTGGATGAAATCGAGGCGCGCCAGGGCCCGGTCGATCTCCGCCTGCACGTCGAGCAGCCCGCGGCGATAGATCTTGTCGTCCAGCACCGTGTGCCCGGGCGCCCGCTGCTCCATGAACTCCGTGAAGACCCCGGCCTCGTACGCCGCCTTCCACTCGTCGGTCATGGCGTCGAAGATCGCCTCGCGCATCGTCTTGCCCCGCCAGAACGGGATGATCCGCTCGGCGTAGACCCGTCGGGCCTCCGCCGACACGCTGTAGGCGATCTTCTCGCGGCGGTCGAGGACGTCGAGGTCCTCCAGGCTGTGGCAGCACAGCTCGGGGTAGGTGGGCGTCGCCTTCGGCGCCGGACCGCGCTCGCCCACGATGAGCTCGCCGTCGAGCAGCACGATCGTCTTGTGCGCCATCAGGTGCCGGAACGCCAGCGCCCGGAGGACGGGCGCCGAGACCTGCGGCGCCCGCTCGTAGAAGTCCGTGAGCAGTTCCGCCCGCTCGGTCGAAAGCGACGGTTTCGTCTCGAGACTCTGCTGTCGCAGCCGCGCCACCCGATCCGTCATGGTCCTCCTCCGACGCGCGCGTCCACGCCGGCCTGCGCGAGACGCGCCACGGCTTCAGCCATCTGCGCCGCCGACGGCGGCGGGGTCTCCGGCAGGGCGTAGGGCCGGCCCAGCCGCCCGTACTTCGCGATCCCCGCGCGGTGATACGGCAACAGGTCCAGCTCGCGCAACCCGAGGGACACGACGAACCGCGCGGTCGCCTCCAAATTCTCCGCGTCGTCGTTGAAGCCGGGCACGAGCGGCACCCGCACCCGCACACGCGCGCCGCCGGCCACGAGACGCACCAGATTCTCGAGGACCGCCTGGTTCGACGCCCCCGTCGCGCGCCGGTGCCGTTCGTCGTCCATCAGCTTCAGGTCGTACAGAAACAGGTCGGTGAACGGTGCCACCCGGTCCAGCGTGCGGCGCGCCGCCACGCCGCAGGTCTCGACCGCGGTGTGCAACCTCCGCTCGCGGCACGCCCGCAAGAACGCCTCCAGAAATGCCGGCTGCGCCAGCGGCTCGCCACCCGATACCGTCACGCCCCCGCCCGACTGGTCGTAGAAGGGACGGTCGCGCTCGACGACCTCCAGGACGTCCGCCACCGTCAGGCGCCGGCCGACCAGTTCGCGCGCCCCCGTGGGACACTCGTCCGCGCACGTCCCGCACGCCCGACACGCGTCGCGGCGCACCCCGAAGCCCTCTGCCGTCTCGACCGCTGCCTCGTGCCGGCACGCCACGACGCACGTGCCGCACCGGATGCAGCGGTCGCCGCGGACCACGAGCTCCGGCTGCGGAACCTGGGTTTCGGGGCTGTGGCACCAGAGACAGCGGAGCGGACACCCCTTCAGATAGACGACGGTCCGAATCCCCGGGCCATCGTGGATGGCGTAGCGTTCGAACTGGGCGACGAGGCCGGACGGCACCGCGACGCGCCTTCGAACCAGCGGGTATCAGGATCCGTGCCAGGCAGGCGCGCCACTCCAGCGTCGCCGCAAGGACAACCACACGGGCCCGCCCCAGGGCGCCTGCCGAGTTTTCGGCACCCGAACGCGCCGGCCCCTCCGAAGCGCGGCAGACGTTTCGCGGAGACTTGTCAGCGGATGATGCCTAGGCGCTCAAGCGCGAGATCGAGAAGCTCCAGCGGCTGATCGGCAAGCAGGCCGTGGCAATTGAGGTGTTAAAAAAAAACCGACGAACTGGTCGGGCGGCGGTGACGCAGGTGGATGCGCTGCGCGAGGCGGGGTGGTCGGTGGCGGCAGCCTGTCGGCTGGTCGGGCTCAGCCGCAGCGGCTACTATGCCGCCCGGCAAGAGCACCTGGTGCCGGCGACCGTGCCGGATCCCTCCGATGAGGCGCTCCTGGCGCGGATCCGCCCGATCACGGAGGCCCATCCCTTCTGGGGCTACCGGCGGGTCTGGGCCTGGCTGCGGTATCGGGAAGAGCGGCACGTCAATAAGAAGCGGGTGGACTCGGCTCATGCGCGAAGCGGGCTTGACCGTGAACCGGGCCCGTCATGCGGCGATGCGGACGCCCAAGGCGAAGCCGACGGCGAGCCGACCCCGGCAGTACTGGGGGATTGACATGACGAAGTTCCTGATCCCCGCGCTGGGCTGGGCGTACTTGGTCATCGTGCTGGACTGGTACACGAAGAAGATCGTCGGCTGGGACCTGGCTCTCCGCAGCCGCCGGCAGGAGTGGGAGGCGGCCCTGGCCCAGGCGGTCCAGGCCGAATTCCCGAATGGGGTGCGGGGGGCTGGGCTGAAGCTGGTCTCCGACA
>CAYZKQ010000074.1:0-14203 GCA_964478975.1 uncultured Vicinamibacterales bacterium
CGCCCTCGTGGCCGTCGACATCCGCTCGCTCGCCACCGGCGAGCGCCTCTTCGCGCGGAACGCCGGCAAGCTCGTGATGCCGGCGTCCAACATGAAGATCCTCACCCTCGCCGCCGCCGCTGAGCGCCTGGGCTGGGACTTCCGCTTCACCACGCGCCTCGTGTCCGACGCCCCCATCCAGAACGGCGTCCTCCACGGCGACCTCATCGTCGTGGGTAGCGGCGACCCGACCATCGGGAGCCGCGACGACCGCGCGCCGCAAGTCTTCGCCGCGATCGCCGAACAGCTCGCTGCCGCCGGCGTGCGGACGATCGAGGGGCGCCTGGTGGGCGACGATGACGCGTTCGAGGAAGAGGAGCTGGGCGGCGGCTGGTCCTGGGATTATCTCGCGTATGGCTACGCGGCGCCCGTCGGGGCGCTCCAGTACAACGAGAATGTCGTGCAGGTCACGCTCGTCCCGGGGCGCACGCCGGGCGAGCCGGCCGGCCTCGAGGTCGTCCCCCCGTGGAGCGGCCTGGTCGTCGACAACCGCGTCACGACGGGCCCTGCGGACAGCCGCGCGGTGCTCGATTTCGCCCGTCTGCCCGGCAGCGGCGCCCTGCAGATTGCGGGCCGCGTCCCGGCGGGCGCCGAACCGGTCACGCGGACGGCGTCGGTGGACAACCCGACGGAGTATTTTCTCCGCGCGCTGCGCGCCGCGCTCGTCGCGCACGGCCTCGACGTCCGCGGGGGGATCGCCGACATCGACGCCCTCGGGGCCGACCGCCCGAAGGTGTCGTCACGGCATCGCCTGCTCGCCGCGGTCGACTCGCCCCCGCTCGCCGACATCGGACGCGTCCTGATGAAGGTGAGCCAGAACCTCTACGCCGAGACGCTGCTCAAGGCGCTCGACCGGCAGGCGCACCCGGAGCGCCCCGGGTCCGCCGCCGGGGGGCGCGAGGTCGTCCGCGCCGTTCTGGAAGCGTGGGGTGTGGCCCCCGACGGCTTCGTGCAGCTCGATGGGTCCGGGTTGTCGCGCTACAACTACGTCACGGCCGACACGATCGCGACCGTGCTGGAACGCCTCTATGCGGACCCGCGCCACCGCGAGGCGTTTGTCAGCACGCTGCCGGTCGCCGGCCGCGACGGGACGCTGGCGGGCCGCTTCAAGGGCACAGCGGCGGAGGGCCGCGTCCGCGCGAAGACCGGCTCGATCGCCAACGTGCGGGCGCTCTCCGGCTACGTCACGACGGGGGCCGGCGAGCCACTCGCCTTCGCGATCCTCGTAAACCACTTCACGGCCCCCGCCTCAGCCGTCGACGCCGTCGTGGACCGTTTCGTCCAGGCGCTGGCGGCGTTCTAGGGTGGTCGTCGAGCGCCGGCTCCAGCGGCCCGTTGGGCCGCGGTTGAACGCTCGACGGCCTCGACAAAGGCGCACCAGCGGGCGGCGGCACAGGCCTCTTGCGGGCATAGGGAACGAGACGCCGCAAGACGAGGGATCAGGCCGCGCCGAGGGCTGCGTTCACGAGCGCCCGCGCCGCCGCCACGATCGTGGCGCTGTCGCCCGTCAGGCCGCCGGCCTGCGCCAGGTCCGCCCGGCCGCCGCCTTTGCCCCCGAAGCGTTCGAGCAGGCCCCGCACGAGGGCCGCGGCATCCACCGCCACGTCGGGCGCCCGCGCCGCCGCCACGAGGGCCGGCGACGAGCGGGTCACGAGCACCGCCGCGTGGCCGGGCCTGGACGCGACGGCGAGCGCGAGCGCCTTGAGGCCGTCGGCGTCCCATCCGTCCAGCGCCTCGGCCACCAGCGTCACGGCGCCCACGAGGATGCCCCGCGCGGCGAGCGCGCCGGCTTCGTACCCGGCGAGCGCACTGGTCAGCTCGCGGATCCGCTTCCGCAACTGCTTGTTCTCCCCCTGAACCCGTTCGATCGCGTCGGGCAACTCCGCCGGGAGGACCGACAGGGCGCGGAGACTGCCCGCGACCGCGTCGCGCAGCATGCGATAGGCGCCGAGCGCCCGGCCGCCGCAGAGAAACTCGACGCGCAGGCCGCCCTTGAAGCGCTCCCAGGACGCGACCGCGACGAGGCCCACCGCGCCGGTGCGCGCGACGTGCGTCCCCCCGCAGGCGGAGACGTCGCACCGCTCGATCTCCACGATTCTCAGGGGTCCGGCCCGCTTCGGCTCTTTGCGGAGCGCCAGCCCCGCGGCCTCCCCCGACGCGGCGAACCGGACCGCGACCGGCCGGTCCTCCCAGACGATGCGGTTCGCTTCCTCCTCGACCGCGGCGATCCCGCGGGGCGAGACGACGCGGTCGAGGTCGATGGTCGAAGCCGTCGACCCGAGATGAAAGCTCACCGTGCGCGCCCCTTCGAGGCGCTCGAAGACGGCCGACAGGATGTGCTGACCGGTGTGCTGCTGCATGTGGTCGAACCGGCGCGTCCAGTCGACGCGCCCGCGCACCCGCGCACCGGCGGGCAGGGGTCCGTCGAGCACGTGCAGAATCTCCCCGTCCTCCTCGCGGTCGATGACGTCGACGACGCGGCTGGAGGCCTGGGCCGGCGACGCCGTTGGGTCGGGCGCGATCCGCGAGAGCTCGCCCGTGTCGTGCGGCTGGCCGCCGGAGGTGGGATAGAAGGCCGTCCGATCGAGGATGACGAACGGCCGCCCGTCGAGCTCGCCCGCGCCGACCACGGTCGCGTCGAACTCGGTCGCGTGCTGCTCGGTGTAATAGAGGCGTTCGGTCACGCGCGTGTCAGGAGCGGGTCTGGCAGACCCGCTTCGGCGAATCCTTTGGCGCGGAGCCGGCAGCTATCGCAGCGCCCGCACGGCGCGCCGTCCGGGAGGGGATCATAGCAGCTATGCGTCAAGGCGTAGTCGAGGCCCAGGGCGGCGCCGCGGCGGATGATCTCGGCCTTCGACAGCCGCACGAGGGGCGCCAGGATGCGCACGCGGCGGCCTTCCACACCGGCCCTGGTCGCCAGCGCCGCCAGTCGCTCGAACGCCTCGAGGTATTCCGGGCGGCAGTCCGGGTAGCCCGAGTAGTCGATCGCGTTCACGCCCAGCACGATGGCCTCCGCCCCGACGACTTCGGCCCACGCGAGGGCCAGGGCGAGCAGGACCGTGTTGCGCGCCGGGACGTAGGTCGGGGGAATCCCGGCGTCATCGAGCGGGCGATCTTTCGGGACCGCGCCGGCGCCCGTGA
Source organism: uncultured Vicinamibacterales bacterium (assembly GCA_964478975.1). Classification (GTDB taxonomy): domain Bacteria; phylum Acidobacteriota; class Vicinamibacteria; order Vicinamibacterales; family JAHECP01; genus CAYZKQ01. The sequence continues at coordinate 3,181 of CAYZKQ010000074.1, forward strand.
GCGCCGAGCCCCCGATGGCCGCCAGGTCGACGTGCAGCTCGAGGTGTCGCGCGACGCCCAGCGCGGCGGCGACGCGCCGGGCGGCTTCGAGCTCGCGCGCGTGGACCTGGCCGTAGTGCACCGTGAGGGCGTACAGGGTATAGCCCTCCGCCCGCGCGACGGCGGCGGCGGTGTACGAATCGAGCCCGCCGCTCAAGAGCACGACGGCCGACGCCACGGTCTCCTCCCTGCGAAGGTCCCGCGCACGCGGTCCTCACACGCCCCGGGCGTCGGCGCCCCAGATGTACTTGTGGACCTGGAGCTGCAGGCGCGCCGGAAGCCGGTCCTCGAGCATCCACGCCGCCAGCTCGCGCGGTTCGAGAACGCCGTGCACCGGCGACAGCAGGACCGCCTGGCAGCGGCGGTCGAGGCCGTACTCGCGCAGCACGCGCCGCGCGAACTCGTAGTCGGTGCGGTCCTTGATGACGAACTTGACCTGGTCGCGACGGGTCAGGCGGTCGAGATTCTCCCAGCACACGCGGTGGGACTCGCCGCTGCCGGGACACTTGACGTCCATCACCTTCACGACCCCGTCCGGAACCCGCGCGAGGCTGAGGTGTCCGCCCGTCTCGAGGAGCACGGTGAACCCCTCCGCCAGCAGCCGCTGCATGAGCGGGTAGACCTCCTCCTGGAGGAGCGGCTCGCCGCCGGTCACCTCGACGAGGGGGCCCCCGTAGCGCCGCACCTCGGCCACCACCTCGTCCACGGTCATCTTGCGACCGCCGGTGAACGCGTAGGGCGTGTCGCACCAGACGCACCGCAGGTCGCACGCCGTCAGGCGGACGAAGACGCACGGGCGCCCGACGAAGGTCGACTCGCCCTGGATCGAGTAGAAGATCTCGCTCACCGTCAGCATGGCCGGCGCGCGCGGCACGAGACCCGCCGCGTCGGGAGGCGCGGGTCGGACCGCTCCTGTTGACGCCCTCGACCGTCTAGAATATCAGGGTCCCGCGCGCCGCCGCGAGCACGGGGGGAGATGACCGACCATGGCCCGGCCGATCTTCTACTGGAAGCCGACGTGAACCACCTGCCGCCGCGCCAGGCGGGCCCTGGCGGAAGGCGGCGTCGAGGTCGAGGAGCGCGACATCATCAAGACGCCGCCGACGCGGGCGTTCCTCGAGCAGCACGTCGACGCCGAACGGTTTCTCGATTTCATCAGCCGGCGCAGTCCGGTTTTCAAGACGCGACCCCTACCGGCGACGAAGCGGGAGGCGATCGCGTTGATGGTGGCGCACCCGAACCTGATCAAGCGTCCGATCCTGGTCCGCGGGTCGACCGTGGTGTTCGGATTCGACCAGGCGGAGTACGCGAAGCTCGCCAAGCCGTCGCGTCGCTGACGGTCGCGCGGCGTCGCCGCGACGCCGGCGGGGCCGCACCCGCGGGATGCCGATGAGCGAGAGGGAGCCTGCCCCCGCCGACCTCGGCCGCATCCACGTCGGCACCTCCGGCTGGAGCTATCCCCAGGGCCGCGGCGCCTGGACGGGGATTTTCTATCCGGCCCCGGGGGCGGCGGCGAGCGGCCGCCGGCGCGTGGACGAGCTGGCGTACTACGCCGAGCGTTTCGACACGGTCGAGGTCAACTCGTCGTTCTATCGGCCCCCGGCGCCGGCGGTCGTGCGGAGCTGGGTGGCGCGCACGCCGCGCGACTTTCTGTTCTCGATCAAGCTGCACCAGCGCTTCACGCACCCGGCCCTGTTCGAGCGGACGGCGGGCGAGGGCGCCTGGTCGGTGCGGCCCCAGGACGTCGACGCGTTCCGCGCCGCCCTCGAGCCGCTCGCGCGCGCGGGCAAGTTGGGCGCCCTGCTGGCGCAGTTCCCGCCGAGCTTCGCCGCCTCGGCGGTCGCGTTCGACTATCTGCGCTGGCTGCTCCACGCGTTTCGAGACTACCCGGTCGCCATTGAGCTCCGGCACCGCACCTGGTCGGACGCGCGGCGCGCCACCCTCGATCTGCTCGGCGAGTTCGGCGCGGCGTGGGTGCAGATCGACGAGCCGAAGTTCCGCTTCTCGATCCGCCAGGACTTCCGGCCGAACGTCTCCGGGCTCTACTACATGCGGCTGCACGGCCGCAACGCCGAGAAGTGGTGGCGCCACGACGCGGCCGAGGAGCGGTACGACTACCTGTATTCGGCCGACGAGCTCAAGCCCTTCGCGGACGCGGCGGCGGAGGCCAGCCGGCACGCGCGGCGCGTCTTCGTGTACCTGAACAACCATTTCGCGGCGAAAGCCGCCGCCAACGCCGTCGTGCTCAAACATCAGCTCGGCCAGCCGGTGGGCGGCACCTTCCCGCCGGAGTTCGTCTCGCGCTATCCGGAGGTGGCCGCGATCGTGGCTACGTCGCCCCGCCTTCTTTGACGTACATCCGCTTGATGACGTCGCCGACCTGGATCTTGTCGACGACCTCCATGCCGCGGATGACCTGGCCGAAGACGACGTACTTCCCGTCGAGGCCGGGACGATTGCTGAGCATGATGTAGAACTGGCTGTCGCCTTCTTTCGGGTCGCCGGCGTGCGCGAGCCCCACCGCGCCCCGCCGGTGGGTGCGGCGCTTGGAAAACTCGGCGACGCCGACCGGCTTGCCGCTCCCGCCGCCGGGCCCCTTCCCCCACTGGTCCATCTTGGTCACGTCGCGCGTCCGCGGGTCGCCCGCCTGGACGACGAAGTTCTTTTCCACGCGGTGGAAGCGGAGCCCGCGGTAGAAATTCTTCCGCACGAGCTGGAGGATGTGCTCGACGGTCTTCGGCGCATCCTCGGGATACGTCTCGAACTCGATGACGCCCTTGGCCGTTTCGATCACCACCACCGGCCCGGCCGGCGCGGCGCCGCCCTTGGGCGCCTGGCCCGCCCCTGGCGCGGCGGCCGCGATCGCCCCGGCGAAGATCCCCACCAGCCACCAGAGAGGTCGCGTCCTCACGGTTCACCTCCTCGATGTCTCCGGTTCCTATGCTACGTCAGGCGCCGTCCTGGTCCGTCCGCCGGGATCCGCCCGCCGGGCGGCCCGGCGCGCCGCGGCCGAGGCTGCGGCCGACGCGCTCGACCCCCACGCGCGGGCAGCGGTCGGCCAGCACGCACGCCCCGCACACGGGGTAGACGGGCCGGCAGACGTGCTGGCCCCACGTCACGAGATACCGGTTGACGAGCGGCCAGAAGCGGCGCGGCACCGCCTCGTAGAGGGCCTGCTCGGTGTGCGCCGGCGTCTTCGTCCGGACCCACCCGAGGCGGTTGGCGATGCGGTGGACGTGGGTGTCGACGCAGATGTGGTCGCCGCTGCCGCGCGCCTCGATGAGGACGAGCGTCGCCGTCTTGCGGCCGACGCCGGGCAACGTCAGGAGGTCCTCGAGGCGGTCTGGCACGCGGCCGCCGTAGCGCTCGAGGATCGCCCGGCACGCCGCGCGCAGGTGGCGCGCCTTGTGGCGGTAGAAGCTCACCGGATAGATGAGCCGCTCGATCGCCCGGGCCGAGAGCGCCAGCACCGCTTGCGGCGTCCGCGCGGCGCGGAACAGGCGCCGCGCCGCGGCGTGCGTCACGGCGTCGCGCGTCTGGGCCGAAAGCATCGTGGCGACCAGCACGCGGAACGGGTCGCGCCGTTCGGCTCTCGAGATCTTGCCGACGGCCGGCTCGTCCAGCCCGTCGATGGCGCGCGCGAGGCGGCGCATGATGGCGGCGACCCGCGCCGCGCCCGGCCGCCCGAACCGCGCGCGGCGCCTGGCGACCGCGATCTCCGGTACGCGCATCGACCGATCGCCCGATCGCCGGCCGCCGCCCACGCTCCGCCTCACGGGACCGGCGTCAGGGGCGGCTCGCCCGCCAGGACCGCCAGGACGTTCCGCACGGCCAGATCGGCCATCGCGGTTCGGGTTTCCCGCGTCGCGCTCCCCAGGTGCGGCGCGAGCACGACGTGCTCGAGCTGGCGCAGCGCCGGGGCCACCGACGGTTCCTCCTCGTAGACGTCGAGCGCGGCGGCCGCGATCAGGCGCGCCTCGAGAGCCCACACGAGGGCCGCTTCGTCCACCACAGGCCCGCGCGCCGTGTTCACCAGGATGGCGGACCGCTTCATCCGGGCGAGCGCGCGGCGGTCGATGAGGTGGCGCGTCGCCGGCGTGAGCGGCACGTGCAAGGTCACGACGTCGGAGGACACCAGGAGCTCGTCGAGCGACAGGCGCACGGCCCGCACGCCGATCGCCTCGAGGTCGTCCGGCGCCGCCGGGTCGGTGTACGCGACGTGCATGCCGAAGGCGGGCGCCTTGGCCGCCACGGCGCGGCCGATGCGCCCCATCCCCACGACCCCGAGCTGCTTGCCGCGGAGCTCGGTGCCGAGCATGAAGTCGAGGGCCCACCCGCGCCACGCCCCGCGCCGCACGAGCCGGTCGCCCTCGGCGATGCGGCGCGCGGCGGCCAGGATGAGCCCCCAGGTGAATTCCGCGACCGCTTCGGTGAGCACATCCGGCGTGTTGGTCACCACGATGCCGCGGGCGCGCGCCGCGGCCACGTCGATGTTGTCGTAGCCCACGGCGACGTTGGCGATGATCCGGAGGTCGGTCCCCGCGGCGATGACCGACGCGTCGACGCGGTCGGTCAGAACCGAGATGAGCGCCTGCTTGCCGCGCACGCGCTCGGCGAGCTGCGCCGGGGGGACCGGACTGTCCAGCCGCTCGACCGCGCACGCCGCCTCGAGCCGATCGAAGACCGCCGGCGGGAGCCGGCAGGTGACGAGCACCGCGGGCTTCACCCGTCGACCACCCCGTTCAATGCCCCCACGACCGGCAGTAGCCGCAGTGGACGCAGGCGACGACCGGTTCGATGAGGCAGGGCCCGTCCGCGTCGGCGCCGCGCGGGACGGCGAATTGCCAGTGGCTCGGATGCCGGTGGGGGTCGAGGGCCGGCGCCGGCGTCAGGCGCTCGGGCCGCGCCTCGAGGTGGCGCCGGAGCACCTCGCGCACGAGCACGCGCAATTCCTGCTCAGTCAAGGCCCGACGCGACCTCGTCCACGATGCCCACGATCGCGGCGTCGACCGGCGCGGTCTTGCGCCCGACCGCGTCGCCGGCGGCCCGCCCTTCGAGCACCACGAGCACCGGTTCGCCCGCGCCGGCCCCGACCGCGTCGACGGCGACGAGCGGCGTCCCGCGCGGCCGGCCGTCGGGCGCCAGCGGCTGGACCAGCAGCAACTTCGCCGCTTCGAGCGTGCGGGCCTTCTGGGTGGCCACGACGCTTCCGATGACCCGACCGAGCTGCATCGCCCCCTACCGTTCGGTGTCCACCGTCCAGTGATCCACGATCGCCACCACGGCCGCGTCCGTCGGGACCTCCACGGGCAGGAACGGGTAGGAGGCCTCGCGGCCCCGGACGAAGAACACGTGTTCGCCCGCGCCGGCCCCGACCGCGTCCACGGCGACGAGCGGCCGGCCAGCGGGGCGGCGGTCCGGGGCGATCGGTTGGAGCACGAGCAGCTTCAACCCGCCCACATTCGGGTCCTTCCGCGTCGCCACGACGTCGCCGACCACCTTCGCGAGCAGCATGCGCGTCAGGATGACTCAACCGGCCGCCGGTAACCTCAGCGCTCCCCGTGCATTTCGATCGCGTCCACGACCCCGACGATCGCCGCATCGACGGGGCAGTCTTTCAACCCCGCGGCCATGCGGGCCGAGCTCCCGCTGACGACGAGCACGGTCTCCCCGACGCCGGCGTCGACGGTGTCGACCGCCACGATCGGGGGGCCGTCGGGCTCGCCGCGCGGGGAGATCGGCCGCACCACGAGCAGCTTGTGGCTGACCAGGCGCTCGTCTTTGCGCGTGGCCACGACCGTGCCGACGATCTTGGCGAGCAGCACCGCTAGCTCTTCGCGGCCGCCTTGCCGATCGGCAGGACCTCCTCGAGGTTGGTGTGCGGCCGCGGGATGACGTGCACGGCCACGAGCTCGCCGACCCGCCGCGCGGCAGCCGCCCCCGCATCCGGCGACGTCCCCGCGGACGATCGCGGTCACGTAGCCCGCGCCGATTTTTTCCCACCCCACGAGCGTGACCTTGGCCGCTTTGACCATGGCGTCGGCCGCCTCGATCATGGCGACCAGGCCCTTGGTCTCCACCATGCCCAGCGCTTCGCCCATGCTCACCTCTTTTTCGGCCACGGCGCGCCTCCCGCGTCCACCGCCCTCCCCGAACGTCGCCCGCTCGGCGTGCGGCCGGCCGGGGCCCGCGACGCGCCGCGGGGACCGCAGGCCGGGCCGACGCGACGGCGGGTATGTTAGCGCATGGACGGCCCCGCGAGCCAGCGTGTAAACTGAACGGGCGCGAGGCCCGCTCCCCCGATCGCGGGAGCGGGCGGGGGCACGATCACCCATGGCCGATCTCGACAACCTGCAAGACACGAAGCAGTACTACCTGGATGTCCCCGTCAAGCCCGGCAGCTTCTACGTGCGCGGGGCGGGCAGCCTCGATTGGGGCATGCAGAACCGCCTCGCCCGGATCTTCCGGCCCGATTCGGGGCGGACCGTGATGCTCGCCATCGACCACGGCTATTTCCAGGGCCCGACGTCCGGCCTTGAGCGCGTCGACGTCACGATCGTGCCGCTGCTCGACCACGCCGACGCCCTCATGTGCACGCGGGGCATCCTGCGGACCACCATCCCCGCCGCGTTCCAACGCGGCGTCGTCTTGCGGGCGAGCGGCGGCCCCAGCATCCTCAAGGAACTGTCGAACGAGCAGATCGCCGTCGATGTCGAGGACGCGGCGCGCCTCAACGTGGCGGCGCTCGCCGTCCAGGTGTTCATCGGGGGCGAGTTCGAGACGCAGTCGGTGCACAACATGACGCGCCTCGTCGACGCCGGCCTGCGCTACGGGATCCCGGTGCTCGGCGTCACGGCCGTCGGGAAGAACATGGTGCGCGACGCGCGCTACTTCCGGCTCGCGTGCCGCATCTGCGCCGAGCTCGGCGCCCAGTTCGTCAAGACTTACTACGTGGCCGACGGCTTCGAGACGGTGACGGCGTCGTGCCCCGTCCCGATCGTGATGGCCGGCGGCAAGAAACTGCCCGAGCTCGAGGCCCTCACGATGGCGTACCGGGCCGTGAACGAGGGCGCGGCCGGGGTCGACATGGGCCGCAACATCTTCCAGTCGGACGCGCCGCTCGCCATGATCCAGGCCGTCGGCAAGGTCGTGCACGAGCTGATGAAGCCCGAGCAGGCCTACGAGCTCTACCAGACGCTGAAGCACGAAGGCGCGCAGAAGGTCGGCGCCGGTGTCTAGGACCGCGTTCGAGACGCTCCAGGCGGCGGCCCCCACCCTGAGCGTCGGGGTCCTGACCGCGGACCTCCTGGCGCTCGGCTCGGCGATCCGCCTGCTGGAAGCCGGCGGCGCGACCGCCGTGCACTTCGACGTGATGGACGGGTGTTTCTGCCCGGCCCTGACCGTGGGACCGCCGGTCATCAAGGCCGTGACGACGCCGATGCTCAAAGACGCGCACCTGATGATCGAGGCGCCGCTCGGGAAAGTGGCCGACTTCGTCGCGGCCGGCGCCGACATCGTGACGGTGCACGTCGAGGCGGACCGCCACGTCCACCGCGTCCTGCAGATGCTCGGCCGGATGGACAACGCCAACGACGCCGCGCGGGGTATCGTCCGGGGGGTCGCCCTCAATCCGGGCACGCCCGTCGAGGCTGTCGAGCCGCTGCTCGACGAGGTCGAGCTGGTGCTCGTCCTGGGGGTCAACCCGGGATGGAGCGGCCAGGCGGTCATCCCGGCGACCTGGGACCGGATCGCGCGGGTCAGGGAGCTGGTCGCGCGGTCCGGCCGACCCATGCTCGTGGGCGTCGACGGCGGCATCACCCGCACGAACGTCGCGGCGGCCGTCCGGGCGGGCGCCGACCTGGTCGTCACGGGGAGCGCGGTGTTCGACGGCCGCGCGCCCGCCGAGAATCTGCGGGGCATGCTGCAGGCGCTGCGGTTGTAGGCCCGCCATGCGGTCGCGCTGGTCCGACGCCGAGGCCCGACGCTTCGTCGACACCTACGCGCCACGCTGGGGCGAAGCGCTGGCCCTGCGCACCTACACGAGCCGCCTGCTCGGAGCCGAGCCGGCGCTCGTGCTGCACGGCGGCGGCAACACGTCCGTGAAAGACGCCGTGGTGACCGCGCTCGGCGAGCGCGTCCCGGCGTTGTTCGTCAAGGCGTCGGGCCGCGACCTAGCGGACATCGACCCTGACGGCCACCCGGCCGTGGACCTCGCGTATGTCCGGCGCCTGCGCGCCCTCGACGACTTGTCCGACGAGGCGCTCCTGAACGAGCTGCGCACGCACCTGTTCGACCATCGCGCGCCGACCCCGTCGCTCGAGACGCCGGTCCACGCGTTCCTGCCGCCCGCGTTCGTCGACCACACCCACGCGGACGCAATTCTCGCCCTGACGAACCAGGCGGGGGGCCGTGACCACGTCCGCGCGGCGCTCGGCGACGAGGTCATCGTGCTCGATTACGTGTCGCCGGGCCTGCGGCTCGCCCGGGCCGCCGCCGAGGCGTTCGAGGCGCACCCGACGAGCCGCGGGATGGTGTGGATGCGCCACGGGCTCGTCACGTGGGGCGCGACCGCGCGGGACGCCTACGAGACGACGATCGAGCTGGTCTCGCGCGCGGAAGCATACCTCGAACGCCACGCCACGCGGCCCTTGCGTGTCGTCGTGTCGACGCCGCCGGCCTCGGCGGCCGACCGCCTCGTGCAGGTCGCCCCGATCGTCCGCGGGCTGCTCGCGCGCCGGGGAACCGACGACGTAAACGTGCGGCAGCCGGTGGTGGTCCAGGGGCTGGTGGACGAGGCGACGTTGCGCGTCGTGGACGCGGAAGAGGGCCGGGCGCTCGCGCTGGCGCCGCCGCTCACCTCGGACCACTTGATCCGGACGCGGGCGAGACCGCTCTGGATCGACGCGCCGCGCTACGACGATGGGGACGCGCTGAGGATGCAGCTTGCGGCCGCGCTTCGCGCGTACATGGAGGACTCCCGCCGGATGGTGGCGCAGTACGGCGGCCCGGACGCAGCGGCGGCGTGCGACCCGCTGCCGCGCGTCGTCCTGATGCCGGGCCTCGGGGCGCTCTGCGCGGGGCCCGACGCGCGGGCGGCGGCGGTGGCCCGCGACATCACGGCGCACACGCTGGCCGTCAAGGCGCGGGTGGCCGCCATGGGGCGGTACGAGGGCCTGCCGGACGGCGAACTGGTGAAGATGGAGTTCCGCGCCTTCCAGCAGGCCAAGCTTCGGCGCGACGCGACGCCCGCGCTCGCCGGGCACGTCGCCGTCGTGACGGGCGCCGCCGGCGCCATCGGCGCGGGCATCTGCGAGGGCCTCCTCCGCCACGGGGCCCACGTGGCCGCCACGGACCTGCCCGGGGACCGCCTCGAGTCGCTGGCGGCCGAGCTCGGCGCGGCGTTCGCCCCGCGCGTCGCGAGCGTCCCCCTCGACGTGACGGACCCCGGCTCGGTGAGGGAAGCCTTCCGCACCGTCATCCGCACCTGGGGCGGGATCGACCTGGTCGTCGTAAACGCCGGCCTGGCGCACGCCGCTGCGCTCGCCGACCTCGCCCTGGACGACTTCCGCCGGCTCGAGCGGGTCAACGTGGAAGGCGCGCTGCTCGTCCTGGCGGAAGCCGCGCGCCACTTCGCCCACCAGCGCTCGGGCGGCGACATCGTGCTCGTCTCGACCAAGAACGTCTTCGCCCCGGGCGCCGGCTTCGGCGCCTACAGCGCCACGAAGGCGGCGGCCCACCAGCTCGCGCGCATCGCGAGTCTCGAGCTGGCCGCGCTGGACGTCCGGGTCAACATGGTCTCGCCCGACGCCGTGTTCGCGCACGGCACCCGGCGCTCGGGGCTGTGGGCGGCTGTGGGGCCGGAGCGGATGCGGGCGCGCGGCCTGGACGAAGCCGGGCTCGAGGAGTATTACCGCTCGCGCAATCTGCTCAAGGCGCGCGTGACGGCGGAGCACGTGGCGAACGCGGTGCTCTTTTTCGCGACCCGCCAGACGCCCACGACCGGCGCGACCATCCCGGTGGACGGCGGACTCCCCGACGCGACGCCGCGCTGAACCCGGACGCCGTAGGACGCCGGACGCGGGGCGGCCCTTGACGAGCCGCTGCGGCCTAGGGTGCTACGCGCGCAAGCGGCGCGCGCCTCGATACGCGTCGCGGCAACGCTCGGAGCAGAAGTATCGGGTCTCCTCGCCCCGGCCGAGCGTGACCGCCCGCGACGGCACCACGAAGGTGCCGCAGACCGGGTCTCGAACGAGCGCCACGGGTCGGTCGCCCCCCGCGCGCCGCGGCGGTGCCGCCGTCAGGCCCTGCACCACGCCGGCGAGCAAGCGCCACAGCGCCCGGATGAACAGCACGATCAGGAGGGCCCGCAGGATCCAGCCCAGCATGGCGTGTTCGCGGTCGCCGCCCCGGCCGGGCGGACGCGCCCGCCGCTTACCGCTGCGCTCCTTTCGAGACGCCGGCCCCGAGGTCCGGATGGGCGGCCTTCAAGTTCTCCAGGGCCTGCTTTGCCGTGCGGCCCTCCGCACTCTCCGGCGCCAGCGCCACGACCTGCTCCCACGATTTGACGGCGCCGGCGAGGTCCTGCTTGCCGAACGCCCGGACGATGCCCTGGTTGAGGAGCGTCTTCACGTGCTTGGGGTCGACGGCGAGCGAGTGGTCGAATTGCGCGAGGGCGCGGTCGGGCTGGTTCGAGTAGTAGTAGGCGACGCCGAGGTCGGTGCTCGCGTTGACGTTGTTGGGGTCGATCCTGAGCGCTTCCTCGTACCACCGGATCGCGTCCTGGTAGCGTTCGGCGTCGAAGTACAGGTTGCCCAGCTCGACGCGCACGGCGGCGTCGGCGGGCTGGCTCGCGGCCTGCGCTTCGAGCGCGCGCACGCGCGCCTCGTCCAGTCGCGGCGCACTCGTGCTCGCCGGCGCGGCGGCCGGCGGGGCGGCGGCGCCCGCGCGCGGGCCGGCCGTCCGCTGCTGGCTCCCGACGATCCAG
>CAYZKQ010000075.1:0-13742 GCA_964478975.1 uncultured Vicinamibacterales bacterium
AGGCCGCCGGCCACGACCTCGGCTGGGTCTACGCCGAGCTCGCGCGCGCGGCCGAGGCCTGGACGCCGCAGGGTGACGCCTTCGCCCGCGCCCTCCGCCATGGACCGCGGCCGCGCATCATCGCCGAGTGCAAGCGGCGCTCGCCGGCGCGCGGCGTGTTGCGCGCCGACTACGACCCGGCCGCCCTCGCCCGCCGGTACGACGCGGGCGGCGCGGCCGCCGTGTCGATCCTCACTGAACCGACGCTCTTCGACGGGGACCTGGACCACCTCCGCCTCGCCCGGGAGGTGACGGCCCTGCCGCTGCTGCGCAAGGACTTCATCGTCTCCGCCTACCAGATCCTCGAGGCCCGGGCTGCGGGTGCCGATGCGGTGCTCCTCATCGCGGCCGCGCTGCCCGGCGACCGGCTCGCGGAGTTGATGGTGGAGGCCCGCCGGCAGGGTCTGGCGTGCCTCGTCGAAGTGCACGACGAAGACGAGCTCGCCCGCGCGCTGGCGGCCGGCGCCACCCTCGTGGGCGTCAACAGCCGCAACCTGCGCACCCTGGACGTCGACCTGACGGTCGCCCGGCGCCTGGGGCCGGCGATCCCCGATACCGTGGTCGCGGTGGCGGAGAGCGGGTTGCGGCGGGCGGACGAGATCGTCGGGCTCGAAGCGCTCGGGTACCGGGCGTTCTTGATCGGCGAGCGCTTCATGACGGCGCCCGACCCGGGCGCGGCCTTGCAGGCGCTCCGGGAAGAGGCGGCCGCGGCGGCTCGCCGCCAGCGCCCGGCCGGAGCGCCGCCATGATTCCGCGCGTGAAGATCTGCGGCGTCACGCGTGTGGACGACGCGGTCCTGGCGGCGGAGCTGGGCGCGTCGGCGATCGGCCTCGTGTTCTGGCCGGGGAGCCCGCGGTGCCTCGACGTGGCCACCGCCCGCGCGATCGTGGCCGCGCTGCCGCCGTTCGTCACCGCCGTCGGCGTCTTCGTCGACCAACCGCCGGCGTTCGTCCGGGAGGTCGCGGCCGCCGTCGGACTGGGGGCGATCCAGCTTCACGGGCGGGAGCGCGTCGCCGATTACGCCGGCACGCCCGGGCGCGTCATCAAGGCGGTCCCGGTGACTGAGGACGTGACCCTGGAGGCGATCGCGACTCTTCCCCGCGACGTCACGGTGCTGCTCGACGCGCCCGACCCGGCCCGCGTCGGCGGCACGGGTCGCGTCGTCGACTGGGATCTCGCCGCCCGGATCGCCGCCGTGCGCCCGATCGTGCTGTCGGGGGGGCTCCGGGCGGAAAACGTGGCGGCGGCGGTGGCGCGCGTGCGGCCCGCGGGCGTCGACGTGGCCTCCGGCGTGGAGCGGGCGCCCGGGGTGAAGGACCCGGACAAGCTGCGGGCATTCTTCGCCGCGCTCGGCGCGGGTCCGCGGTCGTGAGGGCGCGGGCCACCCGGTCGCGGACGGCAGGCAGGGAGCGCGGCGCGCGCCGGACCGGCGCGGCGGCGCCGGAAGGCCGCGGGCGATGGAACGCGGCGAACCCGCACGGAAGACGGTGACGGGAATCGGAGAGGAACCGGTGCACCGGCAGGAGATGAGGCGAGACCTGGAAGGCGCGGTGGAGGTCAGGCCGGCGTTCGGGCGGCGCGACCCCGACGCGCGCGGCTATTTCGGCCCGTACGGCGGCCGGTACGTCCCCGAGACGTTGATGGCGCCCGTCGAAGAACTCGAGGCGGCCTACCGGGCCGCCCGGCGCGACGAAGTGTTCGTGACCGAGCTCGAGCGGCGCCTGATCGAGTACGTGGGCCGGCCGACACCGCTCTACGAAGCGCGGCGGCTGTCGAGCCGGCTCGGCGGGGCGCGGGTCTTCTTGAAGCGGGAAGACCTCGCGCACACCGGCGCTCACAAGATCAACAACGCGCTCGGCCAGGGCATGCTCGCGGTCCGCATGGGCAAGCGCCGGCTCGTCGCCGAGACCGGCGCGGGCCAGCACGGCGTGGCGACGGCGACCGTGGCGTCGCTGCTCGGGCTGGCCTGCGACGTGTACATGGGCACCGAGGACATGGCCCGGCAGGCGCCGAACGTGTTCCGGATGCGCCTGCTCGGGGCCTCGGTCCGACCTGTGGACGCCGGCAGCCGCACGCTCAAGGACGCCATCAACGAGGCCATGCGGGACTGGGTGACCAACGTGGCCGACACCTACTACCTGCTCGGGTCCGTACTGGGGCCGCATCCCTATCCCCTGATGGTTCGGGAGTTCCAGTCGGTCATCGGGCGCGAGGCCCGCGCCCAGATCTTGCGCGCCGCGGGCCGGCTGCCCGACCTGGTCGTGGCGTGCGTCGGGGGCGGGAGCAATGCACTGGGGATCTTCGACGCGTTTCTCGAAGACCCGGAGGTCCGGCTCGTGGGTGTCGAAGCGGGCGGCACGGGGCTCGCGCTCGGCCGCCACGCGGCCCGGTTCGCCGGCGGGCTCGCCGGCATCCTGCACGGCACGCGCAGCTATGTCCTCCAGGACGCCCACGGCAACGTCGCACCGACCCACTCGATCTCGGCCGGGCTCGACTATCCCGCCGTCGGTCCCGAACACGCGTGGCTGCACGACGCGGGCCGTGTGGCCTACACCCGCGTATCGGATGCGGAGGCGCTCGACGCCTTCCGGAGGCTGGCGGCCCTCGAGGGCATTTTGCCTGCGCTGGAGGCGGCGCACGCGGTGGCCTACGTCGCGCACGTCGCGCCCACGCTCGGGCGAGACGGGGTGATTCTGGTCAACCTCTCGGGCCGGGGCGACAAGGACGTCGAGACGGTGCGGCGCCTCTCGGCCGACCCGGCGGCCCCGGGCCAGGAGGGCGCCTAGATGTCGCGCCTCGCCGACACGTTCGCCCGGCTTCGTCGCGAAGGGCGGGTGGGGCTGGTGACGTATGTGACGGCGGGTGACCCCGACCTGCCGCGGTCAGCGGCGGTCCTGCGGGCGCTCGACCGTGCGGGGGCGGACGTCATCGAGGTCGGCGTGCCGTTCAGCGACCCGATCGCCGACGGACCGGACATCCAGCGCGCCGCGGAGCGCGCGCTGCGCGCGGGCACGACGCTCGACCGGGCGCTGCAGCTCGTCGGCGAGGTGCGGCCGGATCTGCGCGCTCCCGTCGTCCTGTTCACCTACGCCAATCCCATCGTGCGCATGGGCGAGGGGCGGTTCGCCGAGCGGGCCGCGGCCGCCGGCGTCGACGGGGTGCTCGTGCTGGACGTGCCCATCGAGGAAGCGGCGCCGTTCCGCGCCACGCTGGACCGGTGCGGGCTGGACATGATCTGTCTCGTGAGTCCGACGACGACCGACGCGCGCATAGCGCGCGCGGCCGAGCTCGGGCGCGGCTTCCTGTACGCCATTTCGCGCCTGGGGGTCACGGGAGTACGCGAGCACCTGGCCGACAGCGCGCGCGCCGTCGTCGAGCGGATCCGGGCGCATACGAACCTGCCGGTCGCTCTCGGGTTCGGCCTGTCGCGGCCGGAACACGTCCAGCAGGCGGGGCGATGGGCCGACGCCGTCGTGGTGGGCAGTGCGCTGGTCCGGGTCGTGGCGGACTACGCCGAGTCGGAGGCCCTGGGCGAGCGGGTGGCGGCGTTCGTCCGGTGGCTGCGGGACGCCGGCCCGCCGCCGCAGGCCGGGGAGGAGACGTCAGGGTGACGGACCGCCTCGACGTGCTCCGGCGGCGGATCGACGAGCTGGACGAGCAGATCGTCCGCCTGCTCAACGCGCGCGCGGCGTGTGCCCTTGAGATCGGCGCGCTCAAGCGGGCGCGGGGCCTGCCCGTCTACCAGCCGGCGCGGGAGCAGGAGGTGCTCGCCCACGTCCGGGCCGTCAACGGGGGGCCGCTCGACGGGGCGGCCGTCGTGCGCCTCTACGAGCGCATCATCGACGAAGCCCGGCGGCTCGAACGGGTCGCGGGTGCGGCCACTCCGGGCGGGGTTAGAATGGACGAATCGACCCCGGAGAGACCGGGCGCTGAGGTGCGTGCGGCGGAACCCGCCCGGTCGCCGGACGCTTGAGGGATCGCGCTATGGTCGTGGTCATGGAAGAGCGCGCGACCGAGGCCCAGATCGAGCGGGTCGTCGCGCAGTTGCTCGAGATGGGGTTCGACGTGCACCGCTCGACGGGGGCCAACCGCACCGTGCTCGGGGCCGTCGGCGGCGGCGACGCCGACCCGCGGCTGATCGAGCTGCTGGACGGCGTGCAGGAAGTCGTGCGCATCACCGAACCCTACAAGCTGGCCAGCCGCACGTTCAAGCCGGACAACACCGTCGTGGCTGTCGACGATGTGCGGATCGGCGGCGACGAGGTGATCGTCATGGCGGGGCCGTGCTCCGCCGAAGACGAGGATCAGGTCGAGACCACGGCGGCCGCGGTGCGGCGGGCCGGAGCGAAGGTGCTGCGGGGCGGGGCGTTCAAGCCGCGCAGCTCGCCGTACAGCTTCCAGGGGCTCGGCGAGGCCGGCCTCCGGATGCTGCGCGCGTCGGCCGACCGCCACGGCTTGAAGCTCGTGTCCGAGGTCATGGACACGACGCAGATCGACCTGGTCGCCCGCTACGCGGACATCCTGCAGGTCGGCGCGCGCAACATGCAGAACTTCGCCCTCCTCAAGGAGCTCGGCCGCATCCGGAAGCCGGTCCTGCTCAAGCGGGGCATTTCCGCGACGATCGAGGAGTGGCTGCTGTCGGCCGAGTACGTCCTGGCCGGCGGCAACATGGATGTGATCTTGTGCGAGCGGGGCATCCGCACGTTCGAGAACTACACGCGCAACACCCTCGACATCTCCGCCATCCCCGTGGTGCAGAAACTCAGCCACCTGCCCGTCATCGTGGACCCGAGCCACGGGACCGGCCGGCGCGACAAGGTCGCCCCGATGGCGCGTGCGGCGGTCGCCGCGGGCGCCGATGGGTTGCTCATCGAGGTGCACTGCGACCCGGACCACGCCAAGAGCGACGGGGCGCAGTCGCTGTTCCCCCAGCAGTTCGAACAGCTCATGGCCGAGCTGCGCATCATCGCGCCGGCGATCGGGCGCAGCATCTGCCTGGAGCCGGCGGCCCGGCGGGGATGGGCCCTCTGACGGGTCGGCGGCCGGGGTCGTGAGCATCCGGGGCGGTCTGCGTTGACCTCGAAGACCTGGCCGCTCGTGCCCTCGGCCGCCGCGGCGCCCGCGACGGCGGAGCCGCCGCCCTTCGCCCGCGTCGGCCTCGTCGGCGTGGGCCTGATCGGCGGGTCGATCGGCCTGGCGGTCCGCCGCCGGTGGCCGGCGGTGCTTCGGGTCGGCGTCGACCGCAACGAGGTGCTGGAGCGCGCGGTGGCGCGGCACGCCATCGACGTGGGCGCAGACGACCTCGGGATGCTCAAGGAAGTGGACCTAGTCGTGCTCGCCGCGCCGGTGGCGCAGATCCTCGCGGTGCTGCAGGAGCTGCCCGCGTGGGTCGCCGGCGAGACGGTCGTGACGGATACCGGCAGTACCAAGCGCGCCATCGTCGCGGCGGCCCGGGGGTTGCCGCCGCGGCTGCGGTTCGTTGGCGGTCATCCCCTGGCCGGCGCCGCGCGCAGCGGGGTGGACGCCGCGCGCGCGGATCTGTTCGACGGCCGGTCCTGGCTGCTCGTTCCGGTGCCCGAGACGCCCGCCGACGCCGCCGCCCGGCTCGAACGGTTCGTCCGCGGCCTCGGGGCCGAGCCGGTGTCGATCGACGCCGAGCGCCACGACCAGTGCCTCGCCGCGGTGAGCCACCTGCCGCAGCTCGCCGCGAGTGCCCTCATGCACGTCGTGGGCGAGGCCGTCGGCGACGCCGGCCTCGCGCTGTCCGGACCCGGTCTCGAGGACACGACCCGCCTGGCGTCGAGCCCGCCGGCCGTCTGGCTCGACATCTGCCGCACGAACGCCGACCACCTGGGCGCGGCGCTCGATGCCCTGATCGCCGTGCTGGTCGAGCTGCGGGGTGACCTCGAACGGGGCGAGCGGATCGAACAGGTCCTCGCGTCCGCCAACGCCTGGAAGCGGCGCCTCCAGGGCGGCGCCGACCGGGCCGACCGGTGAGCGCCGGGCCCGCGGTCGGCCCGCCTCACCGCTGCCCGCGGGCCGGCGTGCGCTCGGACGGCGCGGCCGGTCTCGGCGGCGCACTCCAGTCGATTCCGCGCGCGTACTTCATGAGCCACGCGATTTCCTCGGCGTCGCGGATGCGCTGGTGGTGCGGTTCGCGGAAGCCGTGGGGCTCGCGGGGAAACCGCACGAACCGCACCGGGACGCCGCGGTCTTTGAGGGCCTGGTAAAAGATCATGCTCTGCCCGATCGTGTCGGTCGTATCGCGCTCCCCGTGGAAGAGGATCGTCGGCGTCGTGACCCTCGCGATGTGGGTGTAGGACGACCGCTGGCGGTAACCCTCGGGGTTCTCCCAGGGCGTGCCGCCGATATACCACCGGCGGACATCGTGGTTGAACCCCATGGCGTACTCCGAAGCCCAGTCGGTGACCATCGCCCCGAGCGAGGCGGCCTTGAACCGCGCGGTTTGCGTGAGCGTCCAGCCGCCCAGGATGCCCCCGTAGCTCCACCCGCGGATCGCGAGGTGCTCGGGGTCCGCGACGCCCTGGGCGACAAGGGCGTCCACGCCGCTCATCAGGTCTTCGTAGTCGCCGCCGCCGATATCCTGCAGGTTGCCCCGGAGCAGCGCGTCGCCGTACGAGCTGCTGCCGCGCACGTTCGGCTCGAGCACCGCCCAGCCCAGGCTGGCGTAGACGTGGTTAAGGCCGCGGAACGCCGCGCTCCAGACACCCGCGGGGCCTCCGTGGACGCTCACCAGCAAGGGCAGCCGGCCGCCCTGGTAGCTCGCCGGGAGCCACAACAACCCCTCGATCGCCAACCCGTCGCGGCTCTTCCAGCGCACCCACCGCCAGGTTGCCAGCTCGAGGTGGGCGAGCTGCGGGTTGACGTCGGTGATCTTCACCATCGCGCCCGTCGTCAGGTCGACGAGGTGCACGTCGCCGGCCGCGGTGGGGGAGGTCACGACGGTCGCGCCGACGCGCCGGTCGGCCGTCGTCGAGTCCAGATTGGCGCTCCAGTCGCCGGTGGCGATCGGGTGGACGGCGCCGGTGGCCAGGTCGAGGCGGAAGAAGCCCGCGCGGCCGGCGCGCACCCCGGCGAACACGAGCGCGCGGCCGTCCGGTGTCCAGTCGTAGGCGCGGATGGTGCCCGTGAAGGCGTCCGACACGCGCTGGGGTGTCCCGCCCGCCGCCGGGACGACCCAGAGTTTCTCCTCGGCGAGTTCCCAGGTCCGATCGTGGCCCGCCGTGAAGCTGATCTGGGTGCCGTCGGGCGACCATCGCAGGTCGCCTTCAGGGACCTCGTTGTGGGTCAGGTCGACCTGTCGGCCCGAATCGACCTCGACAACGGCGACCTCCGAGCGGTACTGGCCGTTGCGGGTGTTGTCGCGCCGGTAGGTGAAGGCGACGCGGCGCCCGTCGGGGGACG
The DNA here is from genome assembly GCA_964478975.1 of uncultured Vicinamibacterales bacterium. Taxonomy (GTDB): domain Bacteria; phylum Acidobacteriota; class Vicinamibacteria; order Vicinamibacterales; family JAHECP01; genus CAYZKQ01. The sequence continues at coordinate 7,465 of CAYZKQ010000075.1, forward strand.
GCTCGAAATCGCCGACCATCAGGTGGTCGCGCGTGATGCGCCGCTCCCGGCCGTCGGCCACCGTGACGATCCACAGGGTCGAGTAGCTGCCGCTCGTCTGGCCGTTCGGCCCTTCGTCCACGTAGATCGCGTCGTCACCGGCCTTCTCGGCGGCCTTTTGCGCTTCGGTCTTCGGGTCGCTCGAGACCAAGACGATCGCGGAGCTGTCCGGTGTCCACTCGAAGGCGCGGATGGTGCCCTCGTGGGCGGTGAGCTTCCAGGCCTCGCCGCCGGTGGAGCGGATCAGCCAGAGTTGTCCGCCGCCCTCCTGGTCGCGCGCCCCGTCGGCAGCGCCGCGCGTCGAGAGAAACGCGACGAGCCGGCCGTCGGGCGACCAGCGCGGCGAGCGGTCCCGGTCGCTCGCCAGAAACTGGTAGGCGTTGGTCCCGTCGGCGTTGACAATCCAGACGGTGGAAACCCGCCGGTTGTCCGACCACGCTTTGATCTCGCTGCGCGTGAAGAGGACGCGCGTGCCGTCGGGCGAGATCTGCGGCGACGACACCTGGACGAGGTCGAGCATGTCGTCGAGGGTCGGCGCGCGTTTGTACTGCGCGGCGGGCCGCGCCGCGGCGCCGAGGCTGAAGATGACCAACGCGACCGCAATCCCACGCCACGAACGCATCGCGTGCACCTCCGTGCTTCCAACCGGCCGGCGGGTCGGGCAGCCATGGTAGCACGGGCGCGCCTGGATATAATCGAACCACGGCCGCCCGATCGTCATGGCTGAAGCGCTCTGGGCTCCGTCGCCGGACCGCGTCGCGCGCACCCGGATGGATGCGTTTCGCCGCGCCGTCGAGGCGAGGTGGTCCGTCCGCGTGCGCGACTACGAGGAGCTCTACGCGTTTTCGATCGCCCATCCCCAGCGCTTCTGGTCGGCGGTCTGGGAGTTCTGCGGGGTGCGAGCCGCGAGCCGCGGCGACGTGGTGGTCCGGGATTTCGACCGGATGCCCGGCGCCCGCTTCTTCCCCGAGGCGCGCCTGAACTTCGCCGAGAACCTCCTGCAGCGCCGGGACGAGACCGACGCCATCGTCTTCTGGGGGGAGGACCGCGTCCGCCGCCGGTGGTCCTGGGCGCGGCTCTGGCGGGAAACGGCGCGGGTCGCGGCGGCGCTGCGGGCGGCGGGGGTGCGCGCCGGCGACCGCGTCGCCGGCTACCTGCCGAACCTGCCCGAGACGGTGGCGGCGGCGCTGGGGACGGCCAGCCTCGGGGCCGTCTGGTCGTCGAGCTCGCCGGACTTCGGGGTCCAGGGCGTCGTCGACCGCTTCGGCCAGATCGAGCCGAAGGTGCTCTTCGCCGCCGACGGGTACTTCTACAACGGGCAGACCTTCGACAGCCTCGAGCGCCTGGGCCCCATCCTCGATGCGCTCCCCACGGTCGAGCGGGCGGTGGTCGTGCCCTACACGCGGTCGGATCCACCGGTCGGGCACCTGCGGAACGCGGTGACGTGGGAAGCGTTCCTCGGCCCGTACGAGGCCGGCGAGATCGACTTCGCCCCGCTGCCCTTCGACCACCCGCTCTACATCTTGTATTCGTCGGGCACGACCGGGCCGCCCAAGTGCATCGTGCACGGCGCGGGCGGCACCCTGATCCAGCACCTGAAGGAGCACCAGCTCCACTGCGACATCCAGCCGGGCGACCGGGTCTTCTACTACACGACCTGCGGGTGGATGATGTGGCACTGGCTCGTCTCGACGCTGGCCTCCGGGGCGACGCTGCTGCTCTACGACGGGTCGCCGTTCTATCCCGACGGCCGGGTCCTGTTCGACTTCGCCGACGCGGAAGGGATGACCCTGTTCGGCACGTCGGCGAAGTTCATCGACGCCTGCCGCAAGGCCGGACTCGAACCTCGCCGGACGCATCGACTCGACACGCTCCGGACCATGACGTCCACCGGGTCCCCGCTGGCGCCCGAGAGCTTCGACTACGTGTACGCGTGCGTCAAGCGTGACCTGCATCTGGCGTCGATCTCCGGCGGCACCGACATCATTAGTTGCTTCGTCGGGGGCAACCCGACGGGCCCGGTCTACCGCGGTCAGATCCAGTGCCGCGCCCTCGGGATGAAGGTGGAGGTCTTCGACGAGGCGGGCCGCCCGGTGCGCGGCGAGAAGGGCGAGCTGGTGTGCACGGCCCCGTTTCCCTCGATGCCCGTGGGGTTCTGGAACGACCCGGACGGGCGGAAGTACCGCGCCGCGTACTTCGAGAAGTTCCCCAACGTGTGGTGTCACGGCGACTATGCGGAGATCACCCCGGAGCACGGGGTGATCATCTACGGGCGGTCGGACGCGGTGCTCAACCCCGGAGGTGTGCGGATCGGCACCGCCGAGATCTACCGCCAGGTCGAGCAGCTCGACGAAGTCGTCGAAAGTCTCGTGGTCGGCCAGCGCTGGGAGAACGACGAGCGGATCGTCCTGTTCGTGCGGTTGCGCGACGGGCTGGTGCTGGACGAGGCGCTGCGCGAGCGCATCCGGGCGCAGATCCGGCGCAACACGACGCCCCGCCACGTCCCGGCCCGGATCATCCAGGTCGCGGACATCCCGCGGACCAAGAGCGGCAAGATCGTCGAGCTCGCCGTCCGCGACGTCATCCACGGGCGGCCGGTCAAGAACCGCGAGGCGCTGGCCAATCCCGAGGCGCTGGACCTGTTCCGCGACCTGCCCGAGTTGCAATCGTGACGACGAACGCCCCCGGCGCGCTGCGGCGGCGCCTGGAGATCCCGCGCGCCGTGCTGGCGGAGCTCGACGCCCACGCCCGGGCCGAGCAGCCCAACGAGTGCTGCGGCGTGCTCGTCGGCCGCGGCGAGCGCGTCGTCCGGAGCGTCCGGACGCGCAACCTGCACGCGAGCCCGACGCGGTACCAGATCGACCCGCGCGACCACTTCGATGCGATCCGGGCCGCCCGCTCCGAAGGGCTGGCCGTCATCGGCGCCTACCACTCGCATCCGACCACGCCGCCCGTTCCGTCGATGACGGACCTCGCCGAGGCGCACGGCCAGAGCCTCGTCTACGTGATCGTCTCGCCGCGGCACGGCGAGGGATCCGAGGTCCGCGCGTTCGTCATCGGAGACGACGGCTTCGAGCCGGTCGAGCTCGTGCCGGTCGAGTGAGGCCGGCGGCGGCCGCTGCAGGTCAGCGGCCGATGTCGCGCACGCCCGGCCGGATCTGCAAGGTCGTCTGCGCGGCGGCCACGACCTTGTCTTTCTGCTTCAACCGGAACTGAACCTGGAAGTTCCCGGGCAGCCGATAGGTGTGTTCCGCGGAATACCGGCGGCGGATCTGGCTCTTGCCCGGTTCGTAGGGCTCGCAGTCGTAACTCGACTCCGACCGGGTATCGTCACCCCAGTCCCACTCGACCGTGGGGCAGTAGAAGTCCTGGTAGTCGTCCGCGCCACCGCGCAACTCGGCCACGAGGAAGATCCGCGCGGGCGTGAACGCGACCGCCGGCGAGGCGCGCAAGGTGAGCTTGGGTTTCTCCGGCCGAGGACTCCGGCGTTCCGCCGGCTGATCCCCCGATCGCGCCGGCACGGCCAGCGCCACAGCGAGCACCGCCGCCCCGGCCACCCTCAGGTACCAGCGCGTCATGACGACTCCTCTGCTGCGGGCCCAACCATCTTCCATTTTCCATTGTAGCCGACCCGGGTGGACTCGGCCCTCGCCTATAATGTCCGATCTCATGAACATCGATCGGATCGCGGAGAGCACCGGACGATTCATGGAGGGGCCGCCCGGAGGGGTCGAGGCCGATGTGCTGGCGGCTCCGGTCTTCGACGATGACGAGCTGGACGCCCTCCGGGTCCTGGACGCCGCCTCCGGCGGGCAGGTGGCCCGGGCGCGGGCGTCGGGGGAGCTCAGCGGGAAACTCTTCAGCCTGGTCTGGTGCTCGGTGGTCGATCCCACCTGGCGGCCGCAGCGGTTACTGCTGGTCGGGGCCGGGCCGAAGGCCGGATTCACGAGCGACCGCCTGCGCAAGGTCGCGGCGGCAGCCGCCCGGGCGGCGCGCGAGCACCGGGTCGCGCGCCTGGCCTGGTTGGTTCGCGGGCCGCTGGAGGCGGGCGACGCGGTGCAGGGTGCCGCCGAAGGATTGTCGCTCGGATGCTTCGACCCCGCGCGCCACAAGACCCACGACCGGCCGGGCCCGGAGCCGGTCCTCGTGGTGGTCTATCCCGATGCGGGATGCGCCGGCCTCGTCGAGCGCGCGGACCGCGGGTGGGTGCTGGGGGGCGCCACCAACCTCGCGCGCGAACTCGCCAACGAGCCCGGCAACCTCCTCACACCCACACGGTTCGCCGATCGCGCCGCGGCGGTCGCGACCGAGGTCGGCCTGGCGGTCGAGATCCTGGAGGAAGCGGCCCTGGAGCGCCTCGGAATGGGCTTGCTCCTGGGGGTCGCGTGCGGGAGCGCCGAGCCGCCCCGCCTGATCGTCCTGCGCCACGAGCCGCCGGGCGCCCCATCGCGCCCGGTGCTGGCCCTGGTGGGCAAGGGCGTCACTTTCGACACGGGAGGGATCTCGCTGAAGCCGGCCGACGGCATGGAGCGGATGAAGGATGACATGGCGGGTGGGGCGGCGGTCGTGGCGGCGATGCGCGCGATCGCGACCCTGGGCGCACCCATCCGCGTCGTGGGTGTGGTGCCCGCCGTCGAGAACATGCCGGGCGGCCGGGCGCTCAAGCCCGGCGACGTGCTGGCGAGCGCCAGCGGAAAGACCGTGGAGGTCGTGAATACCGACGCCGAGGGCCGCCTGATTCTCGCGGATGCCCTGTGGTACGCCCAGCGGCTGGGCGCCACCCACCTCGTCGACGCCGCGACCCTGACGGGCGCGTGCACGGTGGCGCTCGGGCGCCTCACAACCGGGCTCTTCGGCGCGCCGGACGCCTGGGTCGAGCACGTGCGCCGGGTCGCCGGCGAGGCCGGCGAGCGTGCCTGGCCCATGCCGCTCTTCGACGACTATGCCGAGGCGCTGCGGTCCGACATCGCGGACCTGGTGAACTCGGCGGGCCGGGCGGGTGGCGCCATCACGGCGGCCATGTTCTTGCGGGAGTTCACCGGCGGCTTGCCGTGGGCTCACCTCGACATCGCCGGCACCGCCTGGGCGGACGAAGCCAAACCGTACCAACCCAAAGGGGCGACCGGGGCCGCCGTCCGCACCCTCGCGGCCCTCGCCTGCACGAGCGATCGCTGGCCGGTGTGATCGGCGGGCCGCTCACGGCGCCGACGGATGGACGATCCGGGGCACGTCGGGCGCCGCCCCGGGGACATACACCCGCCGCCGGGCCTGGAGGATGCGGAAGAGGATGAACAGGCCGCCGCACGCGGCGCCGAGCAGCGCGCCGATCGCGAGCAGGACCCCCGTGAGGCCCAGGGCGGCCAGCAGGACGTCGAGCGCGGTGGTTTCGCGCACGGGTTCTTCGATCAGCCGGGCCATCACGGGCGGCACCGCTTGCAGCCACATCGACGCTATTCTAGCGCGCCCTCAGCGGGTCGGGCCTTGTGCCACGGTGGCCGCCCGCTTGAGGGTTCGCTGGTAGCCCACCACGGCGTCGAAGAGCGCCTGGGCGACCCGCTGGCGGTAGGCCGGGCGGGCGAGCAGCGCCGCCTCCGTCTTGTTGGTGAGAAAGGCGACCTCGGCGAGCACGCTGGGCATCTGGGCCCCGATCAGGACGACGAACGGCGCCTGCTTGACCCCCAGGTTGCGCAAGGTCCGGTGCTGCGGGCGCAGCGTCTTGACCATCGACTGCTGGACGAAGCGCGCGAAGTCGCGGGACTCGTTCACCTTGTTGTTGAGGGCGATGGCTTGAATGATGTCCGGGAGGCTCCGCATGCCGCGGCCGGACGCGGAGTTTTCCCGAGCCGCCACCGCCTCGGCGTCCGGATCCGTCGCGAAATTCAGGTAGTAGGTCTCGACGCCTCGCGCCGCCGGATTGCGGCTGGCGTTGACGTGAATCGACAGGAAGAGGTCGGCGGCTTGACGATTGGCGATCGCGGTCCGTTCCTCCAGGGGGACGAACACGTCGGTCCGCCGCGTCAAGACGACCTCCATCCCGGGTTCCCGCGCGAGGAGCGTTTCGAGCCGGAGCGCGATATCCAGGGCGATCTCGGCCTCGCTCAGACTCCCCACGCGCGCGCCGGGGTCGTGTCCGCCGTGGCCCGGGTCGATCACGATGCGCGAGACGCCGAGCCCGAGTTGCCGCGCGAGGGAGAACGTGCCGGCGATGACCGCGGAGCGTCCGTTGATCAGCACGGGGT
>CAYZKQ010000076.1:0-1575 GCA_964478975.1 uncultured Vicinamibacterales bacterium
CGCCGTGTGGCTCCACAACCGCCCGGCCGCGCCAGGGCGCCCGCCGCGTTCGTGCCACCGCGGTATGCAGTCCCACTCGGGCCCGCCGAGCCCCGCCTCGCCATCGTGCACGGCCGGTCGGTGGACGCGATGCTCCGGACGGCTGTCGCCGCGCTCGGCGGCATGGAGCGCTTCGTCGCGAAAGGCGACGTCGTGCTGGTCAAACCCAACGTCGCGTTCGACCGCCCCCCGAGCTGGCGGCCACGACCCATCCCGACACGGTGGCCGCCATTGTCCGGCTCTGCCGCGAAGCCGGAGCGCGGAAGGTCGTGGTGGCCGACTTCCCGATCAACAACCCCGAGGGCGCGTTCACGGAGTCGGGCGTGCGGGCCGCGGCCGAGGCGGCCGGTGCCGAGGTGTGGTGGCCGCGGCCCCGGGACTTCGAGCCGATCCGCGCGGGCGGCGAGGTCATCGACGTGTGGCCGGCGTTCGTGAAGCCGCTCCGCGAGGCCACGAAGGTCATCGGTGTCGCGCCCGCCAAGGACCACAACCTCTGCGGCGCGTCCCTGACCATGAAGAACTGGTACGGACTGCTCGGCGGGCGCCGCAACCGCCTGCATCAGCGGATTCACGAAGCGATCGCCGACCTGGCCGCCATGCTGAGGCCGACGCTCGTCGTGCTCGATGCGACGCGGGTCCTGGTGAGCAACGGCCCGACCGGCGGCCGATTGAGAGCACGGGCAGTCTCTATCGCGGCTTGCTCTGGGCCCTCGTCGTCCTGCTCCTGACGCTGGTCCTCGGCCGCTTCTTCTGCGGATGGGTGTGTCCGTTCGGGTCGTTGCATCATCTGGTCGGGTGGATCGCGCGGCCGGCCGATGTGCAGCGGCGAATCGAGGGGAACCGATATCGATGCGCCAACGCGCTCAAGTACTACCTGCTCGCCGGGCTCCTCGCGGCCGCGCTGGCCGGCAGTCTTCAGATCGGCTGGCTGGATCCGATCGTCACCCTCTCGCGCGCCTTCACGACCAGCGTGTGGCCGCTCGCCGACGGCGGCCGGGGAGTCGTGGCCCCACCGGGCGCCGTCTACCGCCTGAGGAAAGCCGAGTGTTACGTGTGCCTGAACTGCCTGGACGACTGCCCGTACGGCGCCCTCGCCTTCCGGTTTCTGCCGGACCTCGGGCGCGAGGTCACCGACCCCACGGTCGCCGGCCGGCGGCTGGTGCTCGGCGCGCTCCTCGGCTTCCTGTTCGTTCCGATGAGCCGGGCGGGGGGCGAGGTCACGGCGCGGGCGGGGCGCGGGGTCAACCGCCCGCCGGGCGCGCTCGCCGAGGCGGACTTTCTCGCCCGCTGCACGAAGTGCGGGCAGTGCGTGCGCGTCTGCCCCACCAACGTGCTGCAGCCCGCCTTCTTCGAGGCGGGCCTCGAAGGGTTCGGGACGCCGGTGCTGGACAACCGCGTCGGCTACTGCGAACTGACCTGCGTGCTGTGCGGCCAGGTGTGCGAGACGGGCGCCATCGAGCGGATCACCATCGAGCGCAAGTTGGGCCTCGGGGAGTACGAAGGCCGGCCCGTCCGGCTCGGGACCGCGTTCTTCGA
>CAYZKQ010000076.1:1675-4962 GCA_964478975.1 uncultured Vicinamibacterales bacterium
TCGTCGTCTCGGCAGGCTGCTGGCGCTGGCCACGCCGGCGGCCCTCGACGCCCGCTGGTGGTTGCCGGCCGGCACCGACGCCCGCGCTCGAGCGGCGCCCGACCTCGCCGTCGTCCACGACCGGGACGCCGGGCGGGCGGCCCGGCGCGCCGTCGAGCTGCTGGGGGGGATGTCCCGCTTCGTCACCAGGGGCGACGTGGTGTTCGTCAAGCCGAACATCGGTTTTCCACGCACGCCGGCGCAGGGCGCCAACACCCATCCCGACGTCGTCGCGGCGGTCGTGAAGCTCTGCTACGAGGCGGGCGCGAAGCGCGTGGTCGTGGGCGACCACACGCTCGACATCCCCGAGCGGTGCTATCGGCGGAGCGGCATCCAGGCCGCGGCGGCCGCGGCCGGGGCGGACGTGGTCTCCCCCGAGGCGTCGCGGTTCCGCCGGATGCGCCTCCGGGGCGAGGCGATCGACACCTGGGAGGTGTTCGTCCCCGCCGTCGAGGCTGACGTCCGCATCGACGTGCCGGTGGCCAAGCACCACAGTTTGACGGGCGTGACCGGGGCGATGAAGAACTGGTTCGGCGCCATCGGCGGCGCCCGCGGCGATCTCCACGGGCGCATTCATCCGGTCGTGGTCGACCTGGCCCGTTTCTTCGCCCCGGCGCTCACCGTGCTCGACGCCCTCCCGCGTCTTGGTCCGCAACGGACCCGACGGCGGCAGTCTCACCGACGTGGTGCAGCCGAATCTCGTGGCGGCGTCGCTCTCGAAGAGCTCCTCGAAGCGCGCCTTCTCGGCGAGTAGCACCCGATCCGCCCGCAGGCGCTCCACGTGCCGCGCGGCCTGCAGGGCGAACAGCGGGAGTGCCGATTCGACGAACGCCAGATCGGGGATCTCCCGCCGCCACATCGCCGCGAGCAACCCGATGACACCGCCGTCCTGGTCGGTCAAGGGAACCCCGACGAAGCCCTCGATGCGCTCGCGAGTGACCAGACTGCAGGCCGGAAACCGCCGGCTCACACCGCTCCCGTGCACGCACAATTTGCCGCCGGCGATGGGCGGGCACGGAGCACCGGCCAGCGGGTAGCGGAAATTCCCGCGGTCCTCGCCGGCGATCCGCACGGCCAGGGTGTCTCGATCCGACCGTCTCGATCCGTGATGAAGATGGCGTCGCCCGCGGCGGCCACCGCGGCGGCGAAGGTCGACAGCTCCCGGTTCAGCCGGACCAACCGCCGCGCCCGCCATCGCGGCCGCGAGACGGAGCCGGTCCAGACCGAGACCGATCAGGGCCGCGCCGAGGAGTCCCATGATGAGGGCCGCCTTCCAGTCCACGGGCCCCGAGTGGCCGCCGAGCTCGAGGAGTCGGGCGCCCGCGGCGTGCCACGCCAACCCGAGCGCGCCGACCAGCGAAACGGCCAGGCCGGCGGCCAGAGGAAGCAGGGCCGCCGGGCGCCTCACTCCAGGCATGGGGAGTCCTCCTGTCCGGCCTGACGGAGTGGGGATTGCACCCGAAAGGAACCGGGCGTTCATCCCGCTGGCTGGACGCTCTCCCGCGGCAGGCCGCGTCGATCCGGCAGAGCGCTTGCTCCGGCGCCGACGCGGGACCGCAGACGTTACCGGAGGTAACGAGCTTGACCCAGGTGGAACCGACCCGGGAAACCACGAGCGTGCCCACCCCGGCGCCCGGCCCGATGGGTGGTCTTCCAGGAAGTCCAGGAGGTCGAAAAGGTGGCCTTGACAGAAGGCCACCATCGACCGAGGATCGGGCTATGCCGCTCCACCCCGTCCTGGCCGAGAAGCTGAGCGCCGCCCTCGAGCCGGCCCCGCCGGCACGGTTCACACCCCGGGACGCGCGGCTCCCGGCGGTCCCAGGCAAGGTCCACTCGGTCATCGGGATGCGCCGCGCGGGCAAGACCACTTTCCTGCTCCAGCTCCTCGAAGCGCGCCGGGCGGAGGTGGCCGTCGAGCGCGCTATCTACCTGAGCTTCGACGACGATCGCCTGGCAGGCATCGGGGTGGACCAGCTCGATTCCCTGTTGGAGGAGTACTACCGAGCCCACCCGGCTCTGCGCGGCCGCGTGCCGGTCTACTGGTTCCTCGACGAGATCCAGCTCGTGCCCGGCTGGGAACGGTTCGCCCGCCGCGTGCTCGACACGGAGCGGGTCGAGCTCGTGGTCTCGGGCTCCTCCGCGCGGCTTCTGTCACGGGAGGTCCACACCTCGCTCCGCGGCCGCGGGTTGGCGACCGTCATCCGCCCCTTCAGCTTCCGCGAGTACTTGCGCCACAGGGGCGAGGAGCCCACGAAGTCGCCGCGGCGCTGGACCGCCGCCGAGCGGTCGCTCGTGGAGCGTCGCTTCCGCGAGTTCCTCACCGAGGGGGGATTCCCCGAGGTCCAGGGCCTCGCGCCGAGGCTCCGGATCGAGCTGCTCCAGGGGTACGTGGACACGGTGCTCCTCCGCGACGTGGTCGAACGCTACGGCATCTCGCAGGTGACAGCCCTTCGTTGGGTGGTGCGGCATTGCCTCCGCAATCCGGCTGGAAGTTTCAGCGTCCACCGTCTGCACCAGGACTTGAAGTCCCAGGGACTCGGCGTGGCGCGAGACCTCGTGCACGCCATGCTCGGGCACCTGACGGATGCGTTCCTCTTGAGCGCCGTCTGGCTCGCGACCGAATCGGAGCGCCAGCGCAACTCGAACCCTCGCAAGCTGTATCCCGCGGATCCGGGGCTCATCAAGGCATTCGACGCGAGCGGTCGCGCCCACCTTGGGCACGCGCTCGAGACCGCGGTGCTCAACGAACTGGAGCGGCGCGGAGCGGAGGTGAGCTACGTGAAGACGAGCGAGAACCTGGAGGTGGACTTCCTCGCCCGCTACCCGGCAGCGCGTGAGGAGTTGATCCAGGTCTGCGCCGACGTGACTGCCGGCGCCACGCTCGCGCGCGAGCTCCGCGCCCTCGAGGCGGCGGCGTCGCACCCCCGTGCGGCCCGCCGCCTTCTCGTGCTGGACCGCGATTCCGCATCCCGCGTGAACGCGGCGGGAGTCGAAGTGCAGCCGACTTACGAGTGGCTCCTCGCGCCGAATGAAGGAAGGTGACCGGCTGGCCGCCTGCCGATCTCGCGCTGCGGGCGTGCCGGCGTCACGCCCAACGCGGCGGCTTTGAGCGAGATCTTACGGCGGTTGCTCGCTCCCCGCCTTCCGGCCGCCGATAAACGGGCGGCCCGCGACCCACTTCGAGTACTCGACTGCTCTCCTCGAGGGTGCGGTGCTGCCCTTACGGCGCACCCCGGGCGACTCTGGCG
>CAYZKQ010000076.1:5062-13617 GCA_964478975.1 uncultured Vicinamibacterales bacterium
GCGCGGGTTACTCGTACCGCAACGCCTCGATGGGGTCGAGGCGCGCCGCCCGGACGGCGGGCAGGAGCCCGCTGACGAGGCCGACGAGGACCAGGATGCCGCTCGCGAGGGCGAACAGCTCGGGCGTCACCACCAGGTGAATATCGCTCGCCCGGCTCGCATCGTCGAGCAGTTCCGCGAGGAAGGGGCGCGGGCTCAGGAGCCACGCGAGACCCAGCGAGACCACGGTGCCGGCCGCGCCGCCGGCGAACGTGATGGCGAGCGCCTCGAGCAGGAACTGCAGCAAGATGTCGCGGCGGCGGGCGCCGAGCGCTTTGCGCACGCCGATCTCGCGCGTCCGCTCCGTGACCGACACGTACATGATGTTCATGATCCCGACGCCGCCGATGAGCAGCGTCAGGACGCCGATGAAGGTCAGGACCACCTGGAGGGCTGTGGCGATGCCCCCGATGCTCGCCATGTTCTCGGCGGAGTCGTCCAGCACGACGGCGCGCGTGTCGGCGGGATTGTAGCGGTGGCGGCGCGCGAGCAGCTCCCGGACCTGCTGGACGCCGCGCTCGTGGACCGCCGGGTCGACCGTCTGGAAGACCAGCGTGTCGAGGTAGCGGATGTCGGCGAAGTCGCCCATCGTGGTCCACGGGATGAAAACGCATTCGGCGTCGGGAGAGAAGTAGCTCGACAGTTGCACCTTCTCTTCCATCACCCCCACGACCTCGAAGGGCAGGCCCGCGATGCGAATGGTCTCGCCGACGGCGGGGCGCGGGCCGAAGAGCTTGCGCGCCGCCTCGCTGCCGAGGAACGCGACCCGCCGCCGGGCGGCCACGTCGTCCGGTTCTAAGAAGCGGCCCTGACCGGACGCGGGCCGCTCGCTGCGCATCGCGCCGTAGGCGGCGTTCACGCCGCGGACCGCATGGGTCGCCTGGCGGATCCGCGACGCCACGGACACGCGCTCGACGAACTCGGGGCTCGCGGCTTCGATGAGAGGCAGCTCGCTCACCGCCTCGGCGTCGGCCGCCGTGAGCCACACCCGCCGCCCCGCCCGCTCGCCGCCGGCCTGCAAGCTCGTCTGCCCCGGCCACACCACGACGACGCCGTCGCTGAAGGCGTTGCGCATCGCGACCGCCAGGGCGCGGGCGAACCCGTCGCCGTAGGCGAGCAGCATCACGACCGACACGATGCCCCAGGAGATGCCGAGGGCCGACAGGCCGGCCCGCAGCCGGTGGCGCGCGAGGCCGTGGAGGGCCTCCCGGACCACGCCGGCGAGGACGACCGCCGCCCGGGCGACGCGCCGTCCCACGGGGGCCCGGCGGGGAACTGCCGGGGCGAGCGACAGGTCGGCGGCCCTCATCACGCCTCGTGGCGCAGCGCTTCGGCCGGCGGCAGCGCGGCCGCGCGCAGGGCGGGATAGAGCGCCGCCGCGACACCCACGACCACGAGGGCCAGCACCGCGACGGCGCCGGTCCGCCAGGTGACGATCATGCCCGCGAACCGGTCGGGCCTCGGCGCCAGGTTGACGAGCCCGCACAGGGCCACGGCGATTCCGAAGCCCGTTGCGCCGCTGGCCGCCGTGAGCAAGAACCCTTCGAGAAAGAACTGGCGGGCCACGACGCGGGTGGTGGCGCCGAGCGCCTTGCGGAGCCCAATTTCGCTCGTGCGGTCCCGGACGGCGACGAGCATGATGTTCATGACGCCGATGCCGCCCAGCCCGAGCGTCACGAACGCCACGGCGGCGAAGAACTGGCCCATGTAGGCGATGATGCGGTCGAACATGATCGTCGAGAGCGACGTATCCCACACGGCGACCGCGCTGTCGTCGGACGGGTCGAACCCGTGGCGCTTCGCCAGGATGGCGCGCACCTCGCGCTCGAGGGGCCACACGATGTCGCGCACCCGCCCGGTCCGCGTGTCGAGGACGCGGGGGAGGCCGACCACCACCTCGTCGCGCGGCGTCACGATGATCCGGGAAATCACGTCGGGCCCAGCCGGGTGCGGAAAGTCGCGGAGCATCGCCGCGAACGGCACGAAGGCCTTCCGGTTGTCGGGCCCGCTGTAATTGCTGTCCTGATCTTTGCGGCGAATCCGTCCGACCACCACGTAGGGCCGGCCGTTGATCGCCACCGTCTCGCCCAGCGGGTCGCGGGCCCCGAAGAGCTGCGCCGCCAGGTCGTGCCCCAGGATCACGACGCGGCGCACCTCCTCCTCGTCCCGCCAGGTGAAGCGCCGGCCGCGGTCGAGCTCGATCGTGCGAATCTCCTGGTAGGGCGGCTCGACGCCGGCGACGTTGGCCATCGCCGCGTTGTAGGGGCTCTTCAGCGTCAAGTAGCGCTCGAGCTCCGGGCTCACGACCTCGACGAGCGCCGACTCGTGGGCCACGGCCCTGGCGTCGGCCACCGTGAAGCGGACGAGGCGCCCCGCACGCTCGCCGCCGGCCTGCAGGCTCGTCCGCCCCGGGAACACGATGGCGATGTTCTTGCCGAACTCGCGGAGGACCTGCGCGTTGCCGCGCTGGAACCCTTCCCCGACGGCCGACAGCAGCACGATCGACACGACGCCCCAGAGGATGCCGAACATCGTGAGCAGGCTCCGCAACCGGTTGGCCCGCAGGTTGTCGAGCGTCTGCGCGATCAGGTCGTGCATGGCCGGCCTCGAGCGCCCGGGTGCGCGCCCGGCGGACTAGCCCGGGAGGACCACCGTGTCGCCCTCGCGCACGCCCTCGATGACCTGCGTGCGCGTCCCGTTGCTGACGCCGAGGCGCACGGGCACGCGCCGCCGGCCGGTCGGGTCGTCCGGGGCGAGCAGGTCCACGTAGGCCCGCCGCGCTGCGTCGTAGATCACCGCGTTCTCCGGGACGATCAGGACGTCGCGGTGGGTAGCGAGGATGATCTCGGCGTTGGCCGTCATGTTGGCGCGGAGCTCCCGGCCGGGGTTCTTGATGGTGACCTCCACCTCGAAGGTCGTGACGTTGTCCTTCTCGACGCCGATCGGCGCGATCCGCCGGACCGTCCCCTCGAAGGTGCGGTCGCGGAACGACTCGACCGTGATGCGCGCCGGCATCCCGGGGCGCACGCGGCCGACGTCGGCCTCGTCCACCTTGCCCCGCACGAACACTTCGTCGATGTCGCCGATCGTCATGACCAGCGTCGCGTTGGCGCCGAGGTTGAGGATCGAGGACACGGCGCTGCCCACCTCGACGTCGCGGGTGAGCACGGTGCCGCGGATGGGCGCCCGGATCGTGGCGTTCCGCAACTCTTCCTGGGCGCGCTCCACGGCGGCGCGGGCTTGGGCCACGAGCGCGGCGGCCTCGGCAACCTTCGCGCGCGCCACCCCGAGAGCCACCTGCGCCGCGCGCCGGCGGTTCTCGGCGACCTCGTACTGCGTCCTCGCCTCGTCCAGCACCGAGGGCGCCGCCAGCCCGTCGTCGTGGAGCCGGCGCGCCCGCTCGTAGGCGCGCCGGGCGAACTCGACGTCGGGGCCCTCCGCCTCGACGCGCGTCTTCTCGAGCTGCGCCTCGGCGCCGAGCTTCGCCGCCTCGGCCGCCTGCAGGTTCGCCTGCGCCTCGCGGAGCCGCGCCTCGAGGTTCGCCCGATCGAGCTCGGCGAGCACCTGCCCCGGCTCCACCAGGTCGCCGACGTCGACCAGCAGGCGCTCGATGATGCCGTTCGCTTTCGACTTGATTTCGACCTTGGCCACCGGCTCGATCTTGCCGGTGGCCACGACGGAGACGACCAGCGTCCCCTTCTCGACCTTGACCAGCCGGGCGGGGTCGAACGCCGGCGGGCGGCGGCGCAGTGCCGAGAAGCCGTACACGCCCGCCGCGGCCGCCACGACGACGAACATCAGGATCGCGAATCGCTTGGTCGGTGCGTGCATGGGACAGTCCCCCGGTCGCCTTTCGACCCCGCCGAGGCCGCAGACCGCGGAGCGGGGCGGCAGGCGCCGCGACGCTCAGGACGCTCAGATGGATAAGGACGAGGGCGAGCCGGTACGGGTTCAGTTGGACGGCTCACCTGCATTAGACTGAATGAGCTTGTGTGCCCGAGGGGGCTGGACGTATGAAGCTTGGGGTCCCGAAGGAAACCTTTCCCGGCGAGCGGCGCGTGGCGCTGGTGCCGGCGGTCGTGCCCGCGCTCGTCAAGGCCGGCCACGAGGTCATCGTCGAAACCGGCGCCGGTGTGGCGGCCGGGTTTCCGGACCAGGAGTACGTGGAGCGGGGGGCGCGGGTCGCGGCGTCCCGCGCGGAGGTGCTCGCCGAAAGCGACGTCCTCTTGCAGGTCCGCGGGCTCGGGACCAACCCCGAGGCGGGGCGCGCCGACCTGCCGCTCCTGCGGCACGGTCAGGTCGTCATCGGGTTTCTCGAGCCGTTGCTCGCGCGGGAAGAAATCGCGGCGCTGGCCGCGCGCGGCGTGACCGCGTTCGCCATGGAGCTCATGCCGCGCATCACGCGCGCCCAGAGCATGGATGCGCTCTCCTCGATGGCGACGGTGGCGGGGTACAAGGCCGTCCTGCTCGCGGCGAGCGAGCTGCCGCGGATGTTCCCCATGATGATGACCGCCGCCGGGACGGTGGCCCCGGCCCACGTCTTCGTCGTGGGAGCGGGCGTGGCGGGCCTCCAGGCGATCGCCACCGCCAAGCGGCTGGGGGCCAAGGTCGAGGCCTACGACGTGCGGCCGGCGGTCAAGGACCAGGTGCAGAGCCTCGGCGCGAAGTTCGTCGAGCTACCCCTCGAGACGGCCGACACCGAAGACAAGGGCGGCTACGCCAAGGCGCTGGACGAGGCGTTCTACCGCCGGCAGCGGGAGATGATGGCACGGGTGGTGGCGGCGAGCGACGTCGTGATCACCACGGCGGCCGTGCCGGGCAAGAAGGCGCCCGTGCTCGTGACGGCGGACATGGTGGCCGGGATGCGGCCGGGCTCGGTGATCGTGGACCTGGCGGCCGAGCGCGGGGGCAACTGCGAGCTCACGCGGCCCAACGAGCGCGTGGTGGCGCACGGGGTCGTGATCCTCGGCCCCACCGGCCTCGCCTCGACCGTCCCGTATCACGCGAGCCAGATGTACGCGCGGAACATCACGACGTTTTTCGCGCACGTGGCCAAGGGCGGCCGCATCGACACCGCGGCGGACGACGAGATCGTGCGGGAAACGCTCGTGACCGAGGGCGGCGACATCGTGCACCCGCGCGTGCGCGAGGCCTTCGGCCTGGAACCGATGGCCGCCGCGCGCGCCCAGTGACTCCCCCGCGCGGGCTTCCCCGCGCGGCAACGTTGGAAGAGGTGAGCACCCCATGGAATCGTTCGTGACCATTCTCACGGTGTTCGTGCTGGCCATGTTCGTCGGCTGGATGGTCATCACGAAGGTCCCGCCATTGCTGCACACGCCGCTCATGTCCGGCTCGAACGCCGTCTCGGGCATCACGATCATCGGCGCGCTGCTCTCGGTGGCGACGCCGAACCGCTTCACCTCGGTGCTCGGCTTCGTCGCCATCGTGTTCGCCACCATCAACGTGGTGGGCGGCTTTCTCGTGACGCACCGCATGCTCGGCATGTTCAAGAAGAAGGACTGAGCCGTGAGCCACGCCGTCATCAACCTCCTCTATCTCGTCGCCGCGGTCTTCTTCATCGCGTGTTTCATGCAGCTCTCGCACCCGCGCACGGCCGTGCGCGGGAACCTGACGGGCGCCGTCGGCATGCTCATCGCCGTGGTGGCGACGCTCGCCGACCGCCAGGTCTTCGGCGCGGGTCCCGGCGCGTGGCTGACCATCGCGGCCGGGCTGGGCCTGGGCGCCGCCATCGGCGCGGCCTTCGCCCTGCTCGTCCGCATGACGGCGATGCCGCAGATGGTCGCGCTGCTCAACGGCTTCGGCGGCGGCGCGTCCGTGCTGGTCGCCGGCGCCGCGCTCATCGACGCCACGGCCCCCACCGCCCTCGCCCCGCCGTCCACGCAGCTCACCGTCGCGACGGTCGCCTCCGGCCTCATCGGCGGCGTCACCTTCTGGGGCAGCCTCGTGGCCTTCGACAAGCTGCAGGAGTGGCTGCTGCCGGGCCGGCCGATCCTCTTCCGCGGCCAGCAGCCACTCAACGTCGTGCTCGGCATCACGGCCCTGGCGCTCGGCGTCGTGATCGTCCGCGACCCGACCGCCCACTGGGCCTACTGGGCCCTCGTCCTCGTGGCCTCGGTGCTGGGCGTGCTCCTGACCATCCCGATCGGCGGCGCGGACATGCCGGTGGCCATCGCGCTGCTGAACTCCTACTCGGGCCTCGCGGGCGCCGCGACCGGCTTCGTCCTCAACAACAACGTGCTCATCATCGCCGGCTCCCTCGTCGGGGCCTCGGGCATCATCTTGACGCAAATCATGTGCCGCGCGATGAACCGGTCGCTGGCCAACGTCCTGCTCGGCGGCATCGAGGCGGGCGCGGCCGCCGCCCCGAAGGCCGACGACATCTACAAGGGCCGGGTCAAGTCGGCCTCCGCCGAGGAGATCGCCATGCTCTTCGACGCGGCCCGCCGCGTCGTGATCGTGCCGGGCTACGGCATGGCCGTCTCCCAGGCGCAGCACGCCGTCCGCGACCTGACGAACCTGCTGGAATCCCGAGGCATCGAGGTCGAGTTCGCCATCCACCCGGTGGCCGGACGGATGCCCGGCCACATGAACGTCCTGCTCGCCGAGGCGGACATCCCTTACGACAAGCTGAAGGAGATGGACGAGATCAACCCGACCTTCCAGGAAACCGACGTCGCCATCGTGATCGGGGCTAACGACGTCGTCAACCCCCTGGCGCGGACCGACCAGAACTGTCCCATCGCGGGGATGCCGATCCTCGACGTCGACAAGGCGCGCACCGTGGTGGTCATCAAGCGCAGCTTGAGCCCCGGCTTCGCCGGGATCCCGAACCCTTTGTTCGCCGCGGACAACACCCTGATGTACTTCGCCGACGGCAAGAAGGCCGTCACCGACCTCATCGCGGCGATCAAGGAAGCCGCGTGAGCGGGCGTCGCCGCCGGCGGCCTGGGTTCGAACCGACGGCCGCCGGGCGCGGGGAGGTGAGGGGGTGACCGCCCGGGGCGCGTGGGTGCTCCACGAGGCGGACCGCGCGTCGCCGTTGACGTTCCACCTGCCCGACGGGTCCGACGCGACGCTCGGCCGCGGAGACGAGGCCGGATTGCGCGTCGACCGGCCGCTCGTTTCGCGCCGGCACTGTCGCGTGATCGCACACCCGGACGGGCGGCTCGAGGTCGTCGACCTCGACAGCACCAACGGGACGTTCGTCAACGGCCGCCGGGTCGCTCGCGCGTGGCTCGGGCCGGGCGACCGCCTCACGGTGGGTCGGGTCGCCTTCCGGGTCACGCGGGTCTGAGGGCGCGCATGCCCGACACCCCCTCGGTGCTCGACATCTTCGCGGCGCGGCGGCGGATCGCCCCGTACATCCTGCGCACGCCGCTCCGCCGGTCGGACTGGTTGTCGCGGGAGACCGGCGGCGAGGTCTGGCTCAAGCTCGAGTCGCTCCAGCCGACGCACTCGTTCAAGATCCGGGGCGCGTTCCACGCCGCCCTCGCGATGGCGGCGCGCGGCGAGACGCGGACCCTCGTGACGGCATCGGCGGGCAACCACGGGCGCGCCCTCGCGTACGCTGGCGCGCAGCTCGGATTCCGCCCGATCGTGTTCGCCCCGGCGAGCGCGCCCCGCAGCAAGCTGGACGCGATCGCGGCCCTCGGGGCGGACCTGCGGCTCGCGCCCGACTACGACGCCGCCGAGCGCGAGGCCAAACAGTACGCCGCCGGCGGCGGCCTCTGGCTCTCCCCGTTCAATCATCCCGACATCATCGCGGGCGCCGGCTCGGTCGG
Organism: uncultured Vicinamibacterales bacterium; assembly: GCA_964478975.1. Taxonomy (GTDB): domain Bacteria; phylum Acidobacteriota; class Vicinamibacteria; order Vicinamibacterales; family JAHECP01; genus CAYZKQ01. Next base: position 12,904 of record CAYZKQ010000076.1, read on the forward strand.
CCTCGAGATCGTCGAAGACCTCCCGGAGGTCGACGTCGTGGTCGTGCCGGTGGGCGGGGGCGGTCTCGTCTCGGGCATCGGGGTCGCCATGAAAGCCCTCGCGCCGCACGCCGACGTCGTTGGCGTCGAGGTCGAAGCGTCCCACCCGTTCACCGCCAGCCTCGCCGCCGGGCACATCGTCCCCGTCCAGGTGGGGCCGAGCCTGGCCGACGGCCTGGTCGGCAACCTCGACCCGGAAACCATCACGTTCGACCTGGCCCGGCGCGTCGTCGATCGGTTCGTGGTGGTCGGCGAGGACGACTTGGTCGCGGCGCTCCGCGGGCTCGCCGGGCAGGAGCACCTCGTGGTGGAAGGGGCCGGCGCGGTGGCCGCGGCGGCCGTGCTCGCCCGCCGGGTCGACGCCGCGGGCCGGCGGGTGGCGGTCGTGATCTCCGGGGGGAATATCGACCGCGAGGTGTTGAAGGCGGTGCTGTAGCGGTCAGCCACCGAGGGCTTCGGCCACCACGGGGCGGAGCCGCTCGTAGGCGTGGCGGATCTCGCCGAGGGCTGCGCGCACCGGCTCGGCGCCGGCGACCTTGTTCCACGGGTAGAGGCGCAACTGGACGGCGAGGTCGCCCGTCACCCCCACGATCGCCATTCCCCACCAGCGCAGCGCGTCTTCGCGGCCGGCGATGCGCCGGAGCCAGGCCGCCGCGAGGGGCGCGTCGCCGAGGG
>CAYZKQ010000077.1:0-13452 GCA_964478975.1 uncultured Vicinamibacterales bacterium
CGACCCCGAGCAACAGGGCGACCGCGGCGAGGGTCGCCCGGCGATCCTGCGGTGTCGAGACGGGCGCGGCGGGGGACGCCGCGGCGAGAGCGCTCCCGCAGCGAGGGCACCCCTCGCGCGCCGCCCAGACCTTGATGCCGCACGTGCGGCAGTAGCTTGCCTCGCCCACCTAGCGAATCTCCCGCCAGGACAGAATCCGGACACCCACCTGACCCACGCCGTTGTTGAAGTCCTCCGGGTCGCCGAACATCTCCACATTCACCCCGCTCGACGTCGTGCTCGCCAGATAGAGGTGCTGGTCGACGATGAACGGCGCCGACGCACGGCCCGATACCGCCCGGATGATCGGACTTTCGCCCGTGTCGATCCGGTTGTTGCCGCTCGAGTCGTAGGCGGCGCCGCCCAGGTACGAGAGCGCGTACAGGTTCGACGTGACCGTCCCGTCCGACGCCTGCACGATCGTCGAGTAGAAGACGACGTCGCCCGCCACGGTCGGCGCCGTCGACGGCTGCTCGCCTTGCGCGTAGCCGCCGTTGTTACTGACGGCCGCCAGATTCACCACGAACTTGGTCGTTGCGCCGGCACCCGGCGCGTTGTCCTTCAACCCGATCAGCTTGAACGTGCCCGTGCCCCCGGCGGCCGTGATAGGCAAGAGGTCGCTGCCGGTCGCAAAGAACATGTACACATCGGTCGAGCCCACGAAAAGCAGGGCCGACGAGCTGTAGATCGGCTGGTCGGCGAAGACCATCAAGCTCTTCGTGATCTGCCCAGAGCTGTCGAAGGTGAACTTCCAGTAATTGCCGTCCAGGTCTCCGAGATACGCCTTCACCACGACGTAGGACCCGCTCTCGGCGGCCGCCGAGGGGTCGGCCTGCAACGCATTCTTCCGGCTGTTGGCGACGTCGCCGACATCGAGACACCCCACCCCGGTGCACGCCGACCCCGACGGGTTGCCCACGAGCGTGCCTGTTCGCACGTCGATGAGGTAGAAGGTCCGCCCGGCCCGCGGCGACCCTGGGCCCCGCGCGGGGATCTGGTCCTCCACGTCCGGGAAATAGCCCGACCCCACCATGAGTGCGTTCACGGTGCGCGTGGCGTCGAGGGGCCCGACCGCCGGGTCCGACCAACTGAACCCCACGGATTTTTCGGCCCAGCTCGCCGTCGCCTTCAGATCGCCGTAGAGCTTGAGGATGTTGCCCGGCGAACTGTCGGTCAGGGTGAACTCGGCGTAGTAGGTCGGGTCGAAGTTCGAGTAGTTCGGGAATGCCCACAGGAACTGGATGCTCTCGTTGGGCGAGTCGAAGCGGGCGAGCAGGGCCCCCACCGCCCCGAGGTCGTCCGCCTCCGGGTCGACGCCCATGCCGGCCTGGGTGACGTCGAAGGCCTGGTAGAACAGTCCCCCCATCGCCTGGCCGATGAACAGGTAGCTGCGCCAGACGCCGTTGACTTTCAGCTCGGCGATCTTGGGCGACGAGTCGACGAAGTAGTCGAACTGCTCGATGGGCTGGCCGTCGCGCAGCGTGCGCAGCTTGGGCAGCAGGTTGTACGGAATGAAGGCCCACACCTCGTAGCCCGTGCGAGCATCCACGGCGTGGATCATGCCGTCGTTGGCGCCGAAGAAGATCATGCTCCGGCGGTTCTTGTAGGTCCCGGCGAACGACGACGGCGCATCCGCGCGGCCGTAGTCATCGTCCGGCGGTGGGTCGAGCGACGGCGGGTCCATGATGGCCGGCGTCGACCCGATGATGGCGCCGATGGGTTGGGACCGAATCCACGCGATGAGCGCGGCCGGGTCCGACACGCCCCCCAGATGCGGCGCGATGAGCGCCGCGTTGGCCGTCGTGAACGCCACGACCTGGCCGCCCCCGGCGCCGTCGGGAATGAACGTGTACACGTTGCGCGTCGCCGAGTCGGCCGGCGTGCGCGCCAGATTCGCCAGCGCCGGCCGCCCGTCGAGGTCGGGCCAGAGGGGCGTACCGTCGGAGACGAACTTCCACCCCGAGGGCGACGTGGCATCGGGCACCGGCTTGTACGCTCGGAAGGCCCGCAGCCAGCCCTGGAAGCCGGGCAGCGCGAAGCCGGCCGTGACGAGCATGTTGCTGCGCTGGGGGATCGGCTGGCCCGCGCTGGAGACGATGTTCGTGTTGGGCAGCGAGACCCCGTTCTTGTCCCGCGCGTTCTTGAGGTTGACCGTTCCCACGATCGGACTGACCGGCGTGAACTCCGAACGGCGGCTCTGGTCGAAGTCGGTCGCCTTCGAAAAGCCGGCCTGCACGGCGTAGTTGATGGCCCGCGCGACCTCCCCGGCCGTGTCGGCGCGGAAGTACGTACCCCCGCTGGTCGCCGCGATCTGTTGGAGCTGCGACTCGTCGGCCGGGTCGGGCCGGACGCCGATCACGATGATCGGCACCCGCTTGGTCACCCCCCCGCCGCTCACACTGAGGAACGTGGAAGCGGTCGCCAGGACGTCGTTGGCTCCCAGATAGGCCGAGTTCCCGTCGTCCTTGCCGCCGGCGATGAGGACGACGACCGTGTTCCGCCGCGAGCGGTAGGTCGCGCTGTCGGCCGCCATGGCGTTCACGGCCTGGGCCCGCGCGTCCTGGAGCAAGTAGGTCAGCGGGCGATCCTCGTAGTCTCGGGCGCCCTGGCCCGCGGGAATCAGGGCCGACGGTTCGAACACGGGCCGCGCGACGACGTCCAGTACGGACGCGGCGGTGTTCGGCCCTGGCGCCACCAGCACGGTTCCCGCCGGAGGGGAGGTGAGGCTGTAGTTCGGCGCGGCGACCGACGGCGGATAGATGCCAAACTTGCCCGCGCCGTTCGCGTTGCACGGATTGACATCGCCCACCGTCGCCAGCAGCGCGTTGCCCGTGACGCGCACGGGCTTGTCGCAGCTCGGGGACTGCCGCCAGGCCGGACTGCTCTGCCGCAGCTTCACGAGCCCCCAGCGGTACGGCGACGTCCCGTTTTCGCGTACAGCTTGCGCGATCCCCGTCTTGGCCAGCTCGATCCGCGTCGGCGCCAGAAACGCGACGTCCGAGGGCGCGTTCGAGGTGAGCGGATTCGAGGGATCCCACACCTGCGGCACGCCGACGATGTCCTGCGCCTCGAACTTGGTCGACGCGTCGATCACGTTCTCGGAGCGCAGATTCAGATATTTGCGCCGGTAGGTCGCCGACGTGATCCCGAGCGCGGCGGCGACGGCGGGGTCGTCGGCCGTGCGGTAGAACACCGGGTCGTAGAAATAGCCGTCGCCGTCCTCCAGCATGCGCAGCGAGGTATCGACCGCGAGAATGATCGTCGGGGGGATGCGCTTGACGAAGAGCAGCGGGTCGAGCTGGGCGTAAGCCGTCGCCGACACCGCCGCCACCAGCGCCCCGACGACGAGATACCGGACCACCCGCACCATCACTGCAGCACCATGCCGCCGGTCGCTACGTTCATCTGCGAGCGGCTGAGACTCTTGCCGGGCACCTGGACCGCCGCCTTCCGCGCCCGCTGGTTCAGCTCTTCCTGGCCGCGCTGGGCGATCTGGCCCCGCTCGATTTCGGTGCTCGTCGTCCGCGCGACCGTCACCTCGATCACTTTCCGCGTGTTCCACTGTCCGTAGGCTTCGGCGTGCAGCGTGAGGACGCCGTTCGTGTCCGAGAGCGGATCGCCGTCGGTCTCCGACGGGTCGTCCGCCACCCACACGGCGATGTACATCCAGCTATCGATCGTGCCCGTCGGCAACAGGTTCGTGACGCGTCCCCACGCGTAGAGCTGCCACCGCGGGTTGTTCGCGCCCCAGAGATTGGCCGCGTCGGTCTCGGCCTGCAAGGCCGTCGTCGCCTGGTTGAGGTCGATCGTGACGCCCCCGCCGGGCAGCGTCGGGAGCAGGGTCGAATCGACAAACCCCGACCGTACCGTACCCGCCAGCACGTCGTTCCACCGCGGCACGAGCAGCAGGTCCTGGACGGCGCGCTCGACCCCCGCGTCGGCGGCATAGAGCGCCTCCTGCGCGTCGCGGAAGTGGCCGGCGATCTGCGTCTCGGTCGACGTGACCAGCACCAGCGCCACCCCGAGCGCCGTGAGGAGTAGCGTCGCCATGAGCGCGATGATCAGGGCCACCCCGCGCTCGTCGCGTCGCAGCCTCCCGACCCGCCCGGCGCACGTTCTCCGCATCGTGCCCTCGCTACCTCGCCAGGTTCAGGTTCCGCGGCGTCACCTCGAACTCCGTCTCGTAGTCCGGCACGAGCCGCACCCCTGACGTGGCCAGACCTGGCCGCCTAAAGAGCGTCGGGTTGAGGCCCCGAAATTCCGGCGACGATGCCTGAACGCGCAACGACACCCGGATCTTCCGCACCCGGAACAGATCCGCATCGAACTGACTCGGCGCCGCCCCGCACCAGGGGCCGTCGGTCAGGATCGCCTCGGTCAACTCCACCGGCCCGCCGTTCGGCGGGCCGAGCGCCGGCAGCAGCGGGTTGCCCGAGGCATCGAACAGGCAGTTGGCCGTCCCAATGGGCGGCTTCGGCGAAAGCGGCGGGTTCGGATCGCCGTAGTACCGGAATTGCAAGCCGACCACGTTGTCGACGACCGGCAAGTCCGTCGTCAAACCGTCGTAGTGCATCAGGCGGTCCGTGGCGGTATCCAGGTAGTAGGTGTGATACTCGGCCTGGACGATGTACGAGCCCGAGTCGTACGCCTTCTGGAACTGCTGGCCGCGGTGCTGCAGATGCAGCGCCGCCGTCTGCACGTTCGTGATTTCGAAGCTTTCCCACGCGCCGGTGTCGTCGAAGATCAGCACGCTCATGCCCTCGCGGAACCCGCAGAGCTCGTCGCCGACCGGACAGTTCGGCTGCGCGTTCACCTTGATTTCCGCCGACTCGTTCGGCATTGGGTCGCGGATCGTGGTCTGGGAGGCGGTGTTCGGCACGTAGACCAGCGTGATCGCGTCGGGGCGATAGAACACGCCGTTCGCCGGGTCGCTGTTGACCCGCCCCACCCGATACGGCAGGACCGGTGCGAAAAAGTTCGTGAGCGACCCAGAGGTCGCGCCCTGATACGGCCCCGCCCCAGCCATCACGAGATCCCTGTAGAGCGTCTCGACCGCCACGCGCATGCGCTGCTGCAGATCGCTCACCTCGGGCTGCGTGCGCGAAGTTCCCTGCGACGGGTTGAGCAACCCGAAGATCGCCCCCGTAATGACGAGCGTAACCGCCGTCGCGACGAGCATCTCGACGAGGGAATAGCCCGCCTCGCCACGCCCCACGGACACCCTCATTGCGACTTCCTCGTCTTCACACTCACGATCCACGCGTCGTCATTGAGGCGCCACCGCTCGCCCGTGAAGCCCGCAGCACGCCGCGCCGCCTCGGTCTTCACGGTCGTGACCATGACCTGGAGGATGAGCGTGTTGTTCGGATTGGTCGGGAGCGGCTCGATCGACCACCGCCGGATATAGGTCGCGTTCGGCGGCGGCTCCGGCCCGTTGCCGACCCAGTTCCCGTACTGGTCGAGATAGTCGACGAAGCCCGGCGTGTTCGTCTGGAGCGTTCCGGGCGGCGACGGGTTCAGCCCCGTCCCCATGGTGCCCGGTGGATCGACAGTCAGGTCTGTGGTGGTGTCCGACAGCGGCAGGCCGAGGCCGCTCGTGTCGTAGCCCCACGTGAGCGCCTTGAGCTGCTCCATCCGCTGGACCGCCAGCGCCGTCGTCGAGGTCTTCCCCTTGGCGCTCAGGTTCGCGTGCGTCGCCGTCGCGAAAAGCTGCGCCACCCCGAGGGCGACAGCCATCAGGATGGCCATCGAGAAGAGCACCTCGATGAGCGTGAAGCCGCGATCACTGCAACTGGATCTTGCCCAAGCCATTGATCGTCACCGTCCGCGACTGGCTCCCGCGCGTCACCGTCACGGTCACCTCGCCCGTGATGGCCTGCGCCACGCCGCTCACGACCTGATACGCCGTCCCGTTCGGCCGAAACTCGATGTCGACCGTGCTCACCGTGACGTCTTGCGGCAACCGGCGCACGGGGCCGTCGCTGTTCGGCCGGGTGAACGGATTCTGGTCCGGCGCGGGGTACGGAAACGCCGCCTCGTCGCACCGGTTGGCCGCCGTATCTGTCGCCGTCCCGAGCACCTCGACCGTGCGGTACTGCCCCGCCGCCGGACAGTTGAACCTGACCCGCAGCGAGCGGTTGATCGTGACCGCCTTGAGACGCGCTCCCTGCAACTCCCGCTCCACCGCCCGGGTCGCGTCGCCGAGCCGCAACGCATCGGACAAATCGTGATAGACCGGCAGAGCGATGGCCGCGACCGTGGCAAAGACTGCAATGGTCAGGACCAGCTCGATGAGCGAGAATCCCACACTGGCTGCGGGCCAGCCGCGCCGGTCCCAGGGGCGCGTCCAGAGGCGAGCGACCAGGCGCTGCATCTCACCCCGGCGTGGCAGCAACGCCGCTGCCACCAGGCGTCCCGGCCCCGAACAGAGCGCGGAACCTGTGGAGAGAGCGTCGCTTAAGGGTCAGCTCGAAGCCGGTGTTTGGGGGAGAGACGGATGCCCGGTGTTCCGTTCCGTGACGCCCCGTGACGGTTCTGATACCGGCAGCACGACCTGGAAGCGCGCGCCGCCGCCCGGGGCCGGCCCGGCCGTCACGCGCCCGTTGTGCGTCACGACGATCTTCTGCACGATCGCCAGGCCGAGCCCGCTGCCGCCGGGACGCGTCGTCACGAAGGGTCGAAAAATCCGATCGCCGAGGGTCGCGTCGAGACCCGGGCCGTTGTCCGTCACCGCGACGCGTGCCACGCCCTGCGGGCGGTCCACGATGCCCTCGATCTCGACGGCGGGCGCGATCCCAGCGGCCTCGCAGGCTTCCACGGCGTTACGGCAGAGGTTGCTGAACGCCTGGCGCAGGAGCACTTCGTCGCCCTGGACCGTCCCGAACTCCCCCTTCACGCGCACCGCACCGCCACGCTGGCGGACCTCGGCCTGAACCTCTTCAGCGACACGGCCCACGACAGCCCCGAGGTCGACGGGCGCCACCGAGAGCTCGGTCGGCCGCGCGAAGTTCAGAAAGTTGGCCACCACCTGCCTCAGCACCTCGGTCTCCTTGCGCAAGCCTTCGACATACGGCCGGTAGGCCGGCGGCAGCCCGTCGACGTCGAGCAGCCGCGCGTAGCCGTGAATCGTGGCCAGGCCGTTGCGGAACTCGTGCGCGAGGCCGGCGGTGAGCTCGCCGAGCTGCGCCAGGCTGTCCTTGAGGCGGACCTGCTCTTCCAGCTCCACGACCGCCGTCAGATCCGCGAACAGACAGATCGCCCCCTGGGGCCGGCCGTTTCCGTCGGTGACCGGCGACACCGTGACGCCGAGGTGGGTCGTGCCACCCGAGGGCCCCGGAGACAGCGTCAGGGTGCGGCGGACGATGGGCTCCCGGCGGACGAGGCACTCCTCGATGACGGCGACGAGCGGCTCCACGCCGGCCAGGACCTCGCGCAACCCTCCCCTCGATCCCTCGGGGCCGAGACCCAGCAGTCGCTGGCCGGCGGGGTTCAACACCTGCACCTGCCGGGCTTCGTCCACCACGAGGAGGCCGGTCGTCATGGACGCGATGATCTCGCCGCTCAGGCGCTCGGAGGCCTCGGCCCTGGCGTGCATCGCCCGCTCCTGGGCGCGCAGCCGGCCGACGGCCTCCTCGATCGCCGCCGCCATGAACGCCGTCTCCGTGCCGGACTCCGCCAGGCCGCGCCGCGCCCGGCGGGCCGCTTCCGCGAACCGCAGCAGGGCGAACACCAGGACCGCGGCGAGGGCTCCGACGATGGCGGTCAGGCCGAGCAGCAGATAGGCCGATGGGGTCATGGCCGCGCCCCCGGCGGGCCTCAAGGCCCGCCCGACGTACTACCCCACGTACCAGCGGACGATCGCCTCGCCCGCCAGGCTCGCGACCACCGCGCCCATCGCCAGAAACGTCCCGTACGGCAGCGCATACTTCATCGTCCCGCGCCCGGACGCGATGAGGCCGAGGCCGACGACCGAACCGGCAAGCGACGAGAGGACGAGCGTCACGAGCACCTGCTCCCACCCGAGGAACGCGCCGATCATGGCGAGCATCTTGACGTCGCCCATCCCGAGCCCCTCTTCACCGCGGAAGCGGTAGTACGCCTCCCCGATGATCCAGAGGGTTCCACCGCCCAGCACGATGCCCGCGAGCGAGGACCGCCAACCGGGTCCGACGACCAGACTCGCCGCGAGTCCGACGAGGATGCCGGGCAGCGTGATGCGATTGGGCAGAATCTGGTGCTCCAGATCGATGACGAACAGGACCACGAGCGCCGCCGAGAAGAGCAGACGGACGGCGAGCACAGGCTGCCAGCCGAGGAGGGCATAGTGCGCCAGGAACAACCCCATCGTCGCCAGCTCCACCAGCGGGTACTTGAGTGCGATCGGCGCCCGGCACGCGCGGCACCGGCCCCTCAGCCAGACGTAACTGAGGACCGGGATGTTGTCGAACCAGCGCACGGGGGCGCCGCAGGCCGGGCAGCGGGAGCCCGGCCAGACAAGCGACTGGCCGCGCGGCAGGCGGTGAATGCAGACATTGAGAAAGCTCCCGACCATCAGGCCGAGGGCGGCGAGCAGGATGGGCGCGAGCGGCGGCGTCATCTGGAAGGCGGCGGCGGGCCGGCCGGGGGCTCGGTCGGCATCGGATACAGGGGGGATTCGGGAGACACGCGGACCACCGCCGACCAGGCCCCGAGCTCGAAGGGCACGCCGGCCGGGTCCAGGGGCACGCCGCGGACCACCCCGGCCCGCACGAGGCGCTCCCAGGTGTACGGAGGATCGGCCGACGCCGCGAACCGCCGCACGGCCGGCTCGAGCCGGTCGATCACGTCGAGTGCCTGGAGCTGCAGCAGGCGGCGCTCGGCCAGCGCCCGCATCCACTCCTGATCCGCCGAGTCGCGGAGCTGCTGCCAGAGGAAGCGCGACGAGGCCCGGTCGCCGCCGTGGATGAGCATCGTGGCGGCCAGGGGCTGCAGCCAGTTGGGCGCGCCCGGCACCTCGGCCGCCCGCTGGAACCAGCGGGCGGCTTCCCGCGCGTCGCGCCGCTGCCAGTAATGCACGAAACCGATGTCGTGCAGATACTGCCACTTGCCCGGCTCGGCCCGCAAGCCTTTCAACAGGAGCGCAATCGCCAGATCCGGCCGCCCGGGGCCACCCGGATACGGCTCGGCCAGGAAAATCGCCCCAAAGCGGTAGGCGATCGTGAACCGCGGGTCCAGCGTCGTGGTGATGTCGAGCAGCGGGTAGAGCAGTTCGTACTTGGCGCCGCCCCCCTTCGACAGCCGGTCACCGCCATAGTGCTGGATGGCCCGAATCCAGTAGACGTCCGCCGCGAGCGCCTGGAACGCCACGGTCAGGCGCTTGACGGCTTCGTCCGAGCGCACATAGAGGTAACGCTCTGCAGTGGGACGCGAAGCCGGCAGCCGATCGCGGACGACTTGGAGTGCCACAGACGTCGTCGCGAGCCCCACGATGCTCGCCGCGAACGCGACCACGATCAGGCGTTCCCGGGCCATGGCTCGCGCCCAGCTCTCACTTGAAGTCACGGCGCGAGAAGATGAACATCGCCGTCACGACCAGGATCGCGATGTACACGACCCCGTACGCCGTCGTCAATCCGAGATACGCGGCGGAGACGGGCTGTCCGTGCACGACGTCGGCTTTGATGTCGAAGGGCGCCAGGTTCGGCAGCACATAATACAGGGCGCGCGCCAGATAGACCGCCACCGGGGCCTGCACGACCTGCTGGAAGTTCTTCAGGTCGGCGTTGAAGTGGCCGACGATGTAAAGACCGAAGGTGAAGACGGCGGAGAGGATCGGCGTCGAGAACGTGGAGAAAAACAGGGCGATGGCTGTCACGAGACACAGCTCGACGAAGATGAGGAAGATCGCCTTCAGCAGCGCCGGGTCGGTCGCCGGCGCGTCCCAACTGCGCCGGATCCACTCGTCCGCGCCCCACGCCATGTAGGCCAGGACGACGTACAGCGAGACGGCCATCACGGCCACGTTGACCGCCAGGGTGAAGACCAGGCCGAGGTACTTCCCGGCGATGAATTCGTGGCGGCGGATGGGCTTCGAAAGCAGGGCGTAGACGCTCCGCCGCTCGACCTCCTTCGACACGAGGCCGATCCCGATGAAGACCGCGATGAAGAGCCCGAAGATCGCCGTCGCCGCCAGCCCGAGGTCCTTGATGATCTTCACGTCCTGGCCTGCGGTGAGCTGCCCGATGAGGTACGACGCCGAGATGAGCAGCACCGCGAACAGGACGAGGTTGTAGAGCACCTTGTCCCGGACCGACTCCTTGAAGACGTTGAGCGCGATCGGCCAGATGGTCCGCATGAGCGCCGCCGTCAGGAGGCTGGAGCCTGTCCGGCCTCCGCCACCCGCTTCATGAAGAAGTCTTCGAGCGTCTCGCGCACCGGATTCAGGGCGACCAGCCGCGCACCGGTCGCCACGAGGTCGTTCAGCACCCGCTCGGGCGGCGGCGAGAGCCCCAGCTCGAGCGCGTAGCGCCCGTCGGCGATGCGCGTCGCGCGGCGGACGATTCCGTCACCCGACAGCCGGTGGAGCACTTCGCCCGAGAGGCCCGCCACCACGAGCTCCCAGCCCCGGACCTCGAAGGCGAGCAGGTCGGCGAGGGCGCCGTCGGCCACGAGGCGGCCGCCCGCGAGAATCGCCACGCGGCTGCAGAGGGCCTCGGCGTCGGAGAGAATGTGCGAGCTGAAGAACAACGTGCAGCCGCGGTCGCGCAGCGACAGAATCAGGCTGCGGATCTCCCGGCGCCCGATGGGGTCCAGACCCGACATCGGCTCGTCGAGAAACACGACCTCCGGGTCGTTGACGAGCGCCTGCGCGATCCCGACGCGTTGCAGCATCCCCTTCGAAAACTTCCGCAGCGGCATCCGCCGCTCGGCACCGAGTCCCACCTGGTCGAGCAGGGCCGACACCCGCCGCCGCCGCTCCTCTCCGCGGTAGCCGAACAGGCTCGCGAAATAGAGCAGCAGCTCTTCCGCCGTGAGATAGTCGTAGTAATACGGATTCTCGGCGAGATACCCGATCCGCCGCTTCACCCCCACGTCGCCCACCGGCCGGCCGAGAATCTCGGCCGACCCCGACGTCGGGTAGATGAGCTGCATCAGGAGCTTGAGCGTCGTGGTCTTGCCGGCCCCGTTCGGGCCGAGCAGCCCGAAGACTTCCCCGGGCGCGACCTCCAGCGTCAGGCGGTCGAGCGCCCGGTGCGGGCGCTTGCGCCAGAACCCAAGCGCGTAATCCTTGGTGAGATCGACCGTCCGGATGGCTGGAGGCATGAACGCACCCCCTACCTCCGGTCTCCCGACTCCTGCCTCCTGTCGCCCGATCCCCCCAGCTCCAGCGCGATCGCCTGGTCGAAGTACTGGGGCGGCAGCGCGCCCACGATCATGGTGCCGTTGATGAAAAACGTCGGCGTCGACCGGACGTTGTTGAGGGCGCCGAGCGCCGCGTCAGTCTTGACCGCCTGGAGCAGAGCGGCGTACCGGGCGTCGAAGTCCGTCACCCCGGCGATGTCCCGGGCTGCCTGGCGGACCAGATCCGGCGTGGCCGTCTGGTTCGCGTACAACCAGTCCTCCATAGCCGGTCCCTTTCCGCGTTCGCGTGCGAGCCGCACCGCGACGGCCGCCTCGCACGCCGCAATATGAACCACCCGGGTGACCGACGCGTTGCACGCCGGGTGCAAGGGAAAGTCGAGCGAGACGAACCGGACCTGCCCTGGATGCGTCGCCTGGTACTTCGCCAGGATCGGCTTGTACCACTCGTGGGCCTGCCCGCACGCCGGGCACTGGAAGTCCGTGAACTTCACGACCAGGACCTTCGCTCCGTCGGCCGGCACTGGGAGGTTCACCCGCGGCTGCGCCCGATACCACCGTTCGAACTCCGACGCCTGGCCCGCTGCGGCCTGAGGAGCGGCCGGCGACGCCTGCTGCGCGCGGTCAGGTGCCGCCGTCGCGGCCGCGGCCGGCGGCGAGGCGCTCGGGAAAAAGGCCACCGCCGACGCCGCGCCGGCGAGGAAGAGGATGGCGATGACGAGCGCCGCCGGACTTCTCGCGAGCGCCCGCAGGTCCGTGACGAGCCGACGAGGCAGGGTTCGCATAGGCACCGCGGTCGCGGCCCCGGACACCAGGAAGATCCCGATGACGGCCGCGTAGGTGATCAGGCACAGGATACAGGCGGTCCGGAGGATCGCGAGCGAGGCGTATCCCAGGTAGAGGACGACGGCGAGGGCGAGGGTGCTGAGGGCGAACAGATAGCCCGCGACGTTCTCCCGGACCGTCGCCGGAGCGCGTCCGGCCGCCGCGACGAGCAACAGCGCCAGCACGAACCAGATGGCCCCGAGGACGGCGACCGGTACGCCGCCCACCGCCCCGTACCGGCTCAGATACACCTGGCTGCAGCTCATGGCCGTGTTGATGTCGCAGAAGCTCGTGTACCCGGGCTCGTGGAGCAGCCGGTAGTGGACGTACGCGGCGTTCGTCGAGACGGCGAGCCCGGCGAGGGCGAACAGGGCCAGCCACAGGCGGGTCCGGCCGGAGAGGCCCACAGGCGGTCGAGCAGGCGCGTGCTGCTTCGGGCGAGCCACTGAGGCACTTGTACCGGACCCGCTCGTCCTCGTCAAGGGCGGGTTGCGCCGGCCGTTCCCCGACGCTCCCTCACTCCCGGGGCGCTCGCCAGCCGCGTACCGAGGGTACGCCTTTCGCGCCGGATGACCACTCCGGCCGGTTTGGCCCCGCGCCGCCCGGTCCCGTACCGGTACGCAGGGCGGGCCTTTCAGGCCCGCCGCAGGGGATCATCCCCCCACAGACACGACGAGGGATGCGCGCCCTCTCGGCGGACATCCCTCGTTCACAGCGCATCGCCGCCAGCAGCCGGCCGGCTGCGCCCACCCGCGAGCGTTACTGGATCGGGCTGACGGTGCCCGCCGTCGCGAAGGGCTCTGCCGGTGCCGCGCCGGTGGTGTCCTGCCAGATCGTCCCGGCGGCGTTGGTCGCGAACCCCCGGTTCCCAGTCGTTCCCACGGTCACGGGCACCGCGGTGGCGTAATAGGCCGTCTGGGTCGGGTTGTTGTTGCAGTCGTTCGGCCCCGCCGCCGCCCCTGCGCCCGCCGCCAGCGTGACGGTGTACCCGCTCTTCGTGGACGGGTCAGACCCCAGGTCAGGCGAGATGAAACCATCGGTGCCGCCAGGACACGGAGCGGCGAGTGTGGCGAGAAGGACCGCATAGCCACCCTGACCCGCCGCCGCCGAGTAGCTCGCCTCCGCGCTGTTGATCGCCCGCAGCGACCCGATCGCCGACGCCTCGTTGCCCGACATCCGGGCGCGCAGGAGCCCCGGCACCGCGATCGCCGCGATGATCCCGATGATCGCCACGACGATCAGGAGCTCGAT
>CAYZKQ010000078.1:0-13441 GCA_964478975.1 uncultured Vicinamibacterales bacterium
GCCCGGGCCCGCGCGTGCGCCCGACGATCGCGCGCCTCGCGCGCGACCCACAACGCCGTGTGCAGCCCGAAGAAGCCGAAGACGAACACGAGCAGGCTCTGCATGAAGCGCCCGGCGTAGTAGAGATAGGGATTGCGAGCGCGGTTGCTCTTGTCGGCGTGGGGGTCGTACTTGATGAAGTTCGCCGTCGCGCCCCGGTGGCACCGGCGGCACGTGGCCACGAGGTTGGCCGGCGCGACCGCGGAGCGCGGGTCGCCCCTGGGCTGAATCTGGTGGGCCGTGTGGCAGTCGGCGCACTTGGCCACGCGCGCGAAGCCGAGGGCCGTCACCTGGCCGTGGAACGTGTCGCGGTAGGTGCGGATCGATTCGACGTGGCACGTCCCGCACTCGCGCACAACGTCGAGCTGCCACTGCGCCGTCTCCGCGCGCTGGATCTCGTGGGCGGTGTGGCAATCGTGACAGGCCGGCGCCGTGGGGTCGCCCTTCGCGAGGTGCACGCCGTGGATGCTCTCGTCGAACTGCCGGCGCACGCCTTCGTGACAGCGGCCGCACGTGGCCGGCACGTTCGCCCGATAGACCCGGCTCGCCGGGTTCGTCCTGCGCTGGATGTCGTGCGCCCCGTGGCAATCGCCGCAGTTCGGCGCCACGGTGAGGCCGGCCCGCACGAGCGCCCGGCCGTGGATGCTGTCCTGGTAGAGGGAGACGACATCGCCGATCGCGATGTGCCCGCGCTTGATGACGTCGGGGTTGCCGTGGCAGTGCCCGCACGTGTCGGGCAGGTTCAAGTGATAGGTCCGCGACTGCGGGTCGGCCGACGGCAGAATGTCGTGGAGGCCGTGGCAATCGACGCACGTCGCCGAGGGGCTCCGCGGGTCCTCGGCGCGCGCCTGCGCGTGGATGCTCCCTGCGTACTGCGCCCCGGCGTCGGCGTGGCAGGTCGCACACGACGCCCGCTGCACGCGCTCGGGGTGGGGCAGCTCCACGCCCGCCAGGTCGGCGTGACAATCCACACAGCTCAACCCGCCGTGAATCGACGCGGCGAACTTCTTCGGGTCGACGAAGACCGAGCGCCCGTCGCCGCGCCGCAGCTCCGGATCCTGGTGGCACGCGAGGCAGTCCTCCGTCGCGGGCGGCACCGGCTGCGCTCCCAGGGGCGCGGCCGGCACCACGGCCAGGACGAGCATCACCCCCCCGAACACGGCGTGCGGGCGTCGGCTCCCCGTCATGAGACGAAACAGTGTACTCCGCTCGTCCGCCGGCGGCGCCACGCGTGCCGGCGCATCGGGCGCGGCGCTGTGCGACTGCTCAACCGAGGCGGAACAGCCGGACCACCAGCGGCGCCAGGCGGCGGGCGTCTTCGGCCCGCAAGGCGGCCGACGCCCGGGCGGCGATCGCCCGCGCCACCTGGACCGCGATGGCATCGACCTGTTCGCGTTGGGCCGCGCTCAGCGAGGCGGTCTTCTTGCGCAGCCGGGCGAGCTCGGCACGCGAGACCTCCTCGAAGCGGGCGACGAGCGCTCGAGCCAGCGTGTCCACGCTCGACATTGTGGCAAACGGAGTGCCGGGGGGCCAGACGGCGCGGATCCGCCCGGAAACGCGGCCCTGCCGGCCGGCCGGCGCGCCGCGGCCGGCAGGCCCCGGGCCCGCGTGACGAAAACCCGGCGCAAGCGTCTCCTCCCGTCAGGCCGAGGCCCCACGCGGTCCCAAGGCGCGCCGACGTTCCACGCAGTCTCAGGTGGTGCGGCGCTTGAAGATCCGAAACTGGGCGCCGTTCTCGACCTCGTTCGCCAGATAACAGATGTCACTGCACTGGACCGAGAAGTGGTAGCCCAGCTCGGCTTCTCGATCGGTCACTTCCTCCCATTCATCGTCGAGCCCGACGATGGCGTTGGCCGCGGCGGCCAGTTGCTCGGGCGTGGCCCCGGGGAAGCGTTTGGCGAGGACGGCGAGCACCTTCTCGCGGTCGACCATGGTGGCGGCCCGGACGTGCAAGGGGCCCGAACCAATGGGGCCCTCGCGCCGGCGCCTCGGCGCTGCGAGCTCCGGGGCGGCCTGGAGGATGTATGAGGCCTGCTCGCAACTGCCCGCGGCCCGGCGGAGGGCCTCGCCCACCCGAGCTCGCAAGCCCGGTGCCAGCGCACGAGGCGCACCGCCGGCGGGCGCGGGCCGGGAGAATGGCGCGGGAATCGCGCGGCGGCGCGCTCCTGGCCGGCCGTCACGCAGGGCCCGCGACCGTGGGCCGTGGCGGCGGGGCGCCGACGGTGCCGGATTTCCGTCGTGAACCGGGACGCATCCGGGCATCGAACAGCGGCCGGCTGACCAGCCGAACCGCGCGGCGCCAGAGTTCGTAGCGGTAGAACGCCGCCGTGCGCGGCGCGAGCAAGGCGGTGTCGTCCGGGTTGACCACGAGGCTGACCTCGATGTTCGGCGCGGCCCCGATGGGGAGGCGGTGACGCCGGCAGGCGTCGTAGACCGCGGCCATAACCCGCCGCATGTCCTCGTAGCGCGGGGGCGGCCAGTCGGCCATGTCCGAGCCGACCGTCGGCCGGAAGATGCAGACCGTGGGGAACGCCCCGAGGGCGGTGATGCGCTCGATCGCCTCGAGGGTCCGGTCGACGGGCTCGACGCCCGCGATGATCTCCCCAGAGACCGCCCCGCGCGGCAGGCGCGCCGCGCAGTACGCCAGGGCGTCGAAAAAGAGCGCTTGTCCGAGGTACCTCGCCTTGCCCGGACAGATGCGCGCGAACCACTCCGGGTCCAGGAACTCCACACAGAACGAGAGGTGGTCGACGCCGCGCGCGATGAGCGCGTCGTAGCGCGAAAAGTCCCGCTCGGGCGTGAGTTGCACGCCGACGAGCAACCCGACGCGCTCTTTCACCGCGTCCACATAGGGCTCGACCAGGCGGAGGCCGCGTTCCCCCTGATAGCCGCCGTTGAAGTGGACGAACGTCACGCCGGATTCCTGCTTCGCTGCGTGGCAGGTTTCGACGACGTCCTCGACGGTTTTCTCGACGACCTCGGCGTCGCCCACGTTCATCCCGGTCGTGCAGAAGCGGCAGTTGAGCCGCGGGGTCGCCTGCCAGAAGGCACACACGGGGTTGACATAGATCGCCAGGTAAGTGCCCTGCAGCACGCCGATGCGGCTCATCGGGATGTCGCGGGAGGTGAGCCGCCGGTACCAGGCGGGCTCGAGGGGGAGCTCGACCGGATACCGCGTCCCGTCGCGGTCGTCGCGGATCGCGTAGCCGCTCTGCGGCGACCCCTCCAGCACGTACGGCGACCGGCGCGCGAAGGGCTCGACGACCGGCACGTTCACCCAGACCGCCGGTTTGAGCCACGACCGCGTGGGAATGACGATCTCCAGGCCCGAGCCCAGGCCGGCGCGGGTGCGCGAGATCCCGCGCGCGCCTTCGAGTGGAACGTCCGCCGGGACGCGCAGGCCCTTGCAAAACAGGTCGATCTCCAGCTCGCAGGCGTTGAGGGGCATCAGGAGGCGCCGCGCGGGAAACGACAGTACTCCGCGCGGGCCGGTACCCGTATGACGCAAGTCATAGGCCAGCCGCGGGCCTCGGGTGAACTATCGACCCGGAAGGCGGTTGCGGCGCGTGCCCACCGGCGGCTGCCCGCCGGGCGTCGGATTTTCGCCACGGGGCGGTTCGGGCGCGCGGAAGGCTCGCGATGGTCCCTGACTTCGACCAGACGCCGTTTCTCGTCATCTGGGAAGTGACGCGCGCCTGCGCCCTCGCCTGCGTGCACTGCCGCGCCGACGCCATCCCGCGGCGGGACCCGCGCGAGCTCACGACGGCCGAGGCCCGCGCCCTCGTCGACCAGGTCTGCGCGTTCGGGAGCCCGCCGCCCCTGTTCGTCCTGACCGGCGGCGACCCGATGTGGCGGAAGGACCTGGCGGAGATCGTCGGGTACGCGGCCGCGCGCGGCCTCACCGTCGCCCTGACGCCGAGCGGGACCGCGGCTGCGACCAAGGCCCGGCTGGCCGAGCTGCGCGACGCGGGGCTCGCCCGCGTCGCGGTGAGCCTCGACGGTCCCGACGCCGAGACCCACGACGCTTTCCGCCGCGTACGCGGCTCCTACCGCTGGACCATGCGGATCATCGAGGCCGTCGTCGAGCTGGGCCTGCCGCTGCAGATCAACACCACCGTCAGCCGGTGCACGCTGCCGGCGCTCGAGGCGACGGCGGCGCGCGTGGCGGAGTTCCCCCTGGCCCTCTGGGCGGTGTTCTTCCTCGTCCAGACGGGGCGCGGGGCGGAGCTCGACCAGATCACCGCCGCCGAGTGCGAGGACGTGCTCCACTTTCTCTACGACCTCTCGCTGCGCGTGCCGTTCGGGGTGAAGACGACCGAGGCGCCGCACTTCCGGCGCGTCATCGCCGAACGCGACGGCCGCCCCCCTGGCGCCGGCGCGTCGGAAATGCGGCCGGCCGCTGCCCCTGGCCGCCACCCGTTGCGCGCGCCCCGGAGCGTCAACGACGGCAACGGCTTCGTGTTCGTCGACCACGTCGGCGCGATCTATCCCAGCGGGTTTCTCCCGATGCCGCGCGGCAACGTCCGCGACGGACGCCTCGTCGAGGTGTACCGGCAGGACGAGCTCTTCCAGCGCCTGCGCGACCCCGACGCCCTCGAAGGCCGCTGCGGGCGGTGCCCGTACCGGGCGCTCTGCGGCGGGTCGCGGTCGCGGGCCTACGCCGCGACCGGCAATCCCTTCGCCGAAGATCCGCTCTGCGCGTACGTCCCGGCCTGAGCGGCCGGCCGCGCCGGTGCCCACGCGCACGCGAGTCGCCCGCTTCGCGGAGCTCGCCCCGCTTGCGGTCCGGGCGCCAGCCCGACGGCCACCAGGCCGGGCGCTACCGGTCGGGCCGGGGCCGCTGGACGTAGCGGGCGGCCAGGTGCGCCGCGGCCGTCACGAGGGTGAACGAGACCGCGAGGTCGACGAGCGCCGCGGCCGGGGTGCCGGCGATCCAGCGGGCCGTGCGGAGCGGGGTCGCCCGCACCAGCCCGTCGGTCCACTGCAGCGTCCGGCCGCTGTCGAGCACCCACAAGGTCACGTCCTTCGCGGCGTGCCAGGCGGCAGGCACCCAGAGGCTGCCGGTGGCGAGCGCCGCCAGGCTGTAGCCGATGCCGTCGAGGAGATAGACGCCCGCGGCCACGAGGCTCGTCCCCTCGGGCCGGGCGAGGTGGGCGAGCGCATACAGGGCCGACGTCAGGATCACGGCCGAGCCGAGGGAGGTCCGCCGCAGCAGTTGCTCGAGCAGGGCGCCGCGGAAGGCGAGCTCCTCGGCGGCCGCCACCGCGACCTTCGCCGCGAGCGTCAGGCCCGCGAGCAGGGCGACCTCGCCGGCCCACGGGCCCCGCGGCGACCACGACACCCAGCCGGCCGCGGTGAAGAACGCCGCGGGCACGAGCCCGGCGAGGAGCCCCGCGGCAAGCCCCAACCCGCAGGGGATGGCCAGGCCGCGCGACCACCGAAACGCGTCGGCGACGAACGCGCCGACCGACCCGACGGCCCACCGGCGCTCGCGGCTCCGGTCGCGCGCGCTCAGCACCAGCGCCGCCACCGCCACCCCGACGGCGGCCAGGGCGAAGGGAGACACCGCCACGTCCGACAGGTTACCACGACGGCCGCGGCCGGAGTCCGCCGCCGCCACGGCTCAGGCGCCCCACGCCGCCAGCCGCCGGAACGCGCCGGCTTTCTCGGATCGGTCGAGCCGGGCGCGATCGAGCGCGCGCTGCAAGACCTGGATCGTGCAATCGTAGGTCTCGCGGTCGACGGGGAACGGCGTGCCGTCCTTGCCGCCGTGGGCGAAGGCGAACCGGGCGGGGTCGCGCGTGCTGGCCGGTGTGCCGTAGATGAGCTCGGCGGCGAGCGCCAGGGCGCGCACCGTCTTCGGCCCGACGCCCTCGATGCCCAGCAGGGCCTCGAAGTCCGCGGGCGCCTGCTCGTAGGTCCGCAGCAGAATCTTCCGCAGGTACTGCGGGTCGACGTCGAGCGCCGGGTGTAGCGCATGCCGCGCCGGCATCACGAGCGCCGGGATCCGCTGCACGGCCTCGAGGACGATCTCCGGTCTGCCGGCGGCCAGCTTCGCCGAGGCCGCCCGCGCTGCGGCGCTCTCCCGCGCGACCAGATTGAGCACCGTCTCCCGGCTGTCGCAGCAGACCGCCTCGTGTGGTTCCTCGACGAAGCTCGCCACGTGCTCCGAGAGCCAGTGATAGCGCCGGGCGCGCCGCGCCGCCTCGTGCATCCCCTGTTGCACCACGCACCAGGCGCCCGCCGCCGTGAAGAAGAACGCGTGGTGGTACAGGCGGTAGCCGTCCTGCACCGCGGCGTTGTCCACCTTGGCCGCCATCCGGCTCGCGTACACGAGGGTCCCGGGGTCGAGCCCGGTCCGCTCGCACGCCCGTGCGATCTCCTCGGGCGTCCGGCGGGACACCCCGCCCTTGCCGCCCGCCGCGTACACCCCGAGTTCGTCTTCGAGACCGCGGATCGCTTCCTTCACCGCTCCGCACACCGTCGTGGTGACGCCGCTCGAGTGCCAGTCGAAGCCGAGCACGCACCCGAACGCCTGGAACCAGTACGGATCGGAGAGCCGGCGCAGCACCTCGGGCGCGTCGTACTCGGACACGACGAAGAGGAGGATCTCGCGGGCCAGGCGGACCATCCGCGCGAACAACCAGCGCGGCGCCCGGCCGCTGTGCAGCGGGAGCGACGCGACGCCCGTGCGGCGCGCAGGCATGGCCGAGGGCGATTCTACGCCCGCGGGCCCGCCCGTTACCAGCCGAGCGCCGCGACGGCGAGGCCCACGAAGACGATGACGCCGCCGGCGGCCGCGTCACCGTAGCGGTTGAGCCACTCGCCCCGCACCGCGCGCGCCGCCACACTCGCCGGCGTCACGAGCAGGATCATGGTCCCGATCGTGGCGATCTCGTAGAGCACCACGATGAGGACCGTGCGGAGCACGCCGAGCGGCGCCGCGGCGAAGAGCAGCGGCACGACGGCCACGCACGGATCCGCCGAGAAGACGAGGAAGAGACCCCACGCCGTCAAGCGCGGGGACACCGAGACCTGCTCCAGGTGCACGTGCGGCGACCCGCGGCCGTGGGCCGTCAGACCGTCGTGCGCTTGCTCGTGGGGATGCACGTGCGGGTGGGCGTGCACGTGGCGCCCCAGCTCGGCGCGCGCCGCGCGCCGCAGGCCCCACAAGCCGTACACGAGGCCGAAGCCCACCAGCAACACGCCGGCGACGGCTTCCATCCGCTCGCCGAACGCCTGGAGCAATCCGACGCCGAAGACCAGCCCCAGCAGGCCCAGCAGGACCGACACGGTGACGTGGCCGAACCCGCAGAGCGCCGTGATGGCCGCGGTGCGGCGCGGCGACCACCCCTGCGCCCGGGCGAGCGCGGCGAAGGGCACCCAGTGGTCGGGCGCCAGCGCGTGGAGCGACCCGACGGTCACGGCGCCCGCCGCGAGGGCGGCAAACAGGCCATCGGTCACGGGCGGTCACCCAGCGACACGCCCCGGCCGGGACCGGCGCACGAGAACGAGCCAGAGAGAGGCCAGAGGGGAGAACGCGAGAGCGGAGTATGAGGAGCCACGTCACAAACGAGGCGGGATGCGTAGCGGCCGTGCGCCGGCCCGGTCGGGTGCCCGAAGGCGCCATGCCGCACCCCGAGCCGCCCAGACGCCGGCGCGTCGCGCGGGTCGCGCGCGACGGCGAGAGGTCCGGCCGGGAGGGCGATGGCGATCCCCATGGTTCGTTCGGGCGTGTCGCAAGGCGGGTGCCAGGGACGGGAAGTCGCGCCGAGCCCGCACGATCCGGAGCAGCGCGCTCGCTCCGTCCGGCCCGCCCGCGGCCAGATGACGGATTCCCGCCGTCGCACGGCGCGCCCGCCGCAGCCGGACGTCCAGCCGTGCCGGCGGCTCGCCTCGACGCCCGGGCCCGGAGAGGGGAAAAACTCGCACTCGCCCGTGCCGATTCCCCGGCAGCTCGTGCGCCCGCGCCGCCGGCTCGCCTCGCGGGCGCGAAATCGACCCGTCCAGGGGCTATGATGGGCGCCGGGGGTGGCACGGCCGTTGCGTTTCCCCTCGTCGCGAGGCGAGCCGAGCGGGTGGATGGTGTGCCTGGCGGGCGGGCCTCGCGCTTCGCGCGGCTGCGGAGCCGCGTGCCGGAGTCGAACAGCATGGCAGAGAATGTCGTCGGCGTCGTGAACGATCGCGCGGTCGCCCCGGCCGAGGCACCGCCCGAGGCGACGAGGGCGGCCGCGGTCGGGCGCCGGTGGATCACGGTGGACGGCAACGAAGCCACCGCGTCGGTGGCGCACCGGACGAACGAGGTCATCGCGATCTACCCCATCACGCCGTCGTCGCCGATGGGTGAGCTGGCCGACGAGTGGTCGGCGCACGGCCGCCGGAACATCTGGGGCATGGTGCCCGAGGTCATCGAGATGCAGTCGGAGGCGGGGGCGGCGGGCGCCGTGCACGGTGCCCTGCAGGCGGGCGCGTTGGCCACGACGTTCACGGCGAGCCAGGGACTGCTCTTGATGATCCCGAATCTCTACAAGATCGCCGGCGAGCTGACGGCGTTCGCGATGCACGTCTCGGCGCGCACCGTCGCGACGCACGCGCTGTCGATCTTCGGCGACCACTCCGACGTCATGGCGTGCCGGCAGACGGGCATCGCGCTGCTCGCGTCGAACTCGCCGCAGGAAGCGCACGACTTCGCGTGCATCGCCCAGGCGGCCACGCTGCGGTCGCGGGTGCCGTTTCTCCACTTTTTCGACGGCTTTCGGACCTCACACGAGGTCGCGAAGATCGAGGAGCTCACCGACGACGACCTCCGGTTCATGCTGCCCGACGAGCTCGTGGCGGCGCACCGGCGGCGCGCCCTCTCGCCCGACCGGCCGGTGCTGCGGGGCACGGCGCAGAATCCGGACGCCTTTTTCCAGGCGCGCGAGGCGTGCAACCCCTTCTACCTGGCCTGCCCCGCCATCGTCCAAGAGACGATGGACCTGTTCGCGGCGCGCGTGGGCCGGCAGTATCACCTCTTCGACTACGTCGGTCATCCCGAGGCCGAACGGGTCATCGTCCTGATGGGCTCCGGGGCAGAGACAGCGCACGAAACGGTCGAGTATCTGGTCGAGCGGGGCGAGCGCGTCGGCCTGGTCAAGGTGCGGCTCTACCGCCCGTTCTCGGTGAAGGACTTCGTGGCGGCGCTGCCGCGGTCCGTCCGGGCGATCGCCGTGCTGGATCGGACCAAGGAGCCCGGCGCGATCGGGGAACCGCTCTACCTGGACGTCGTGGCCGCCCTCGAGGAAGCGCGGGTCGAAGGGCTCGCCGGCCCGGCGGAGGCGCCGCGGGTCATCGGGGGCCGCTACGGGCTGTCCTCGAAGGAATTCAACCCGGCGATGGTGAAGGCGGTCTTCGACGAGCTCGCCCGCGAGCGCCCGAAGCGGCACTTCACGGTGGGGATCACGGACGACGTGACGCACCTGTCGTTGCCGGTGGACGAGGCGTTCGACCTCGACAGCACGCGGCGGGACCTGGTCCGGGGGGTGTTCTTCGGCCTGGGCGCCGACGGCACGGTGGGCGCCAACAAGAACTCGATCAAGATCATCGGGGAGGAAACGGACAACTGGGCGCAGGGCTACTTCGTGTACGACTCGAAAAAGGCCGGCGCCATCACGATCTCGCACCTGCGGTTCGGCCCGCGGCCGATCCGGTCCTCGTACCTGATCCGGCAGGCGAGCTTCGTGGCGTGCCACCAGTACGAGTTCCTCGACAAGTACGACGTACTCGAGTACGCCGAACCCGGTGCGGTGTTCCTGCTCAACGCGCCGTTCGGCCCGGACGAGGTGTGGGACCAGCTCTCGGTCGAGGTGCAGGCGCAGATCATCGAGAAGCGGCTGAAGTTCTACGTGATCGACGCGTATCGCGTGGCGCGCGAAACGGGCATGGGCACCCGGATCAACACGATCATGCAGACGTGTTTCTTCGCGATCTCCGGGGTCCTGCCGAAAGACGAGGCCATCGCGCGCATCAAGGAGGCGATCCGCAAGACCTACGGCAAGCGCGGCGAGAGGGTCGTGCAGGCCAACTTCGCCGCCGTCGACCAGGCCCTCGCCCACCTCTACGAGGTCCGCGTCCCGGGCCGGGTGACGGCCACCCGGCACCGGCCGCCCATCGTCTCGGAAGAGGCGCCGGACTTCGTCAAGCGGGTCACGGCCGTCATGATGGCCAACAAGGGCGACCTGCTGCCGGTCAGTGCCTTCCCGGTCGACGGCACGTGGCCGGTCGGGACGACCAAGTGGGAGAAGCGGAACATCGCGGCGGAGATTCCGGTGTGGGACGAGGCCCTGTGCATCCAGTGCAACAAGTGCGCGCTCGTCTGCCCGCACGCGGCGATCCGGGCCAAGGTCTACCCGTCGGATCTGCTCGCCGGGGCCCCGCCGACCTTCAAGTCGATGGACTACAAGGGGCTCGAGTTCAAGGGCTACAAGTACACGATCCAGGTCGCCCCCGAGGACTGCACCGGCTGCACGCTCTGCGTCATGGTGTGCCCGGCCAAGGACAAAGCGAACCCCAGGCACAAGTCGCTCGACATGCAGCCGCAGCGCCCGCTCCGGGACCAGGAGCGCGAGAACTACCGCTTCTTCCTGGCGCTGCCCGAGGTCGACCGCACCCAGGCGAAGACCGACGTGAAGGGCACGCAATTCCTCCAGCCCCTCTTCGAGTACTCCGGCGCCTGCGCGGGGTGCGGCGAGACGCCGTATATCAAGCTGGTCACCCAGCTCTTCGGCGACCGCGCCCTGATCGCCAACGCGACCGGGTGCTCGTCGATCTACGGGGGCAACCTGCCGACGGCGCCCTACACGACGAACCCCGAGGGGCGCGGGCCGGCCTGGTCGAACTCGCTCTTCGAGGACAACGGCGAGTTCGGCTTCGGCTTCCGCCTCGCGGTGGACCAGCACCTCCAGCACGCGCGCGCGCTCGTCAAGCAGCTCGCCGGCCTCGGGGTCATCGGGTCGGCGTTGGCCGACGGCCTGCTCGAGGCGGACCAGTCGACCGAAGCCGGCATCCGGGCCCAGCGCGAGCGGGTGGCGGCGCTGCGGGCGGTCCTCGCCGGGCGCCAGGAGGCGGCCTCCCGGCGGCTCGACGAGCTGGCCGACTACCTGGTGAAGAAGAGCATCTGGATCGTGGGCGGCGACGGCTGGGCGTACGACATCGGGTACGGCGGGCTCGACCACCTCTTCGCCATGAACCGCGACGTCAACATCCTGGTGCTCGACACCGAGGTGTACTCGAACACCGGCGGCCAGCAGTCCAAGGCGACGCCCCTCGCGGCGGCGGCCAAGTTCGCCGTGGCGGGCAAGGCGACCCCCAAGAAGGACCTGGGCTTGATGGCGATCGCCTACGGTCACGTGTACGTCGCGCGGGTGGCGTTCGGCGCGAAGGACGCCCAGACGGTCAAGGCTTTTCAGGAGGCCGACCAGTACCCGGGCACCTCGCTCATCATCGCCTACGCGCACTGCATCGCCCACGGCTACGACATGGCCTACGGGCTCGACCAGCAGAAGCTCGCGGTCGACACCGGCTACTGGCCGCTGTTCCGCTACGATCCGCGGCGGAAGGCCCAGGGGCTGAACCCCCTCATCCTCGAATCGGGCCCGCCGAAGGTCGAGCTAGCGCGCTACGTCCGGAACGAATCGCGCTACGGGATGGTCGAGCGGGCGTTCCCCGAGCGGTTCAAGGCGCTGCTCGAAGCGGCGCAGGCCGAAGTCCGCGAGCGCTACGCGTTCTACGAGCGGCTCGCCGGCAAGACCGACAAGGCGTGACGGTATGGACCTCTCGACGACGTATCTGGGCTTCGCCCTGCCCCACCCCCTGATGCCGGGCGCGTCGCCGCTCGTCGACGACCTCGACACGGTCAAGCGCCTCGAAGACGCCGGGGCGGCGGCCATCGTGATGCACTCGCTCTTCGAAGAGCAGATCGAAGACGCCGTGCGCGGCCTCGAGGCCCACCGCCTCGCGCACGAGGAATCGGTCGCCGAAGCGCGCTCGTACTTCCCGGCGCCCGCGGACTACGCGCTCGGACCCGACGGCTACCTCGATCAGATCCGCCGGATCAAAGCGGCCGTCGGCGTCCCGGTCATCGCCTCGCTCAACGGCACCACGGCGGCGGGGTGGTTGGAGTACGCGCGGCAGATCGAACAGGCGGGCGCCGACGCCCTCGAGCTGAACGTTTACTACGTCGCCACGGATCCCCGCGAGTCCGGAGCGGAGGTCGAACGCCGGCTCCTCGAGGTCGTCCGCGAGGTGAAGGCGCGGGTGCGGATCCCGGTGGCCGTCAAGCTCTCGCCGTTTTTCTCGTCGCTGCCCCACCTGGCCCACCAGCTCGACGCCCTCGGCGCCGACGGCCTGGTGCTGTTCAACCGCTTCTACCAGCCGGACATCGACCTGGACGCCCTCGAGGCCGTCCCGAAGCTGCACCTGTCGACGTCGGCCGACCTGTTGCTGCGGGTGCGGTGGCTGGCCATCCTCTCCGGGCGCGTCCGGGCGTCGCTCGCGGCGACGGGCGGCGTCCACACCGGACTCGATGCGCTCAAGGCGGTCATGGCCGGCGCACACGCCGTCCAGATGGTGGCCGCCCTGCTCGTGCACGGACCGGGACATCTACGGGTGGTCCGCGAGGAGCTCGCCCGGTGGCTCGAGGAGCACGAGTACGACTCGCTCCGGCAGGCACAGGGCAGCATGAGCCTGGCGCGGTCGCCGAACCCGGGGGCTTTCGAGCGCGGCAACTACATGCGCATCCTCCAGAGCTGGGCCGGCCGGGCGGCGGCGGTCGGACCGGGAGGCCCGGCGTGAGGACGGCCGGCAGCCCGGCGCGGCCTACCGCCCTCGTCAGGGCGGCGCTCGCGCTGGCAGGCGCGGGGCTGCTCGCGGTCCAGGCGCGGGCGGACTTCGAGGAGGCCCTCGCGCGGGCCATGGGTCCTTACTACGCCGCCCTCATCGCGAGCCACCGCGGCGACGCCGAATCGACCCAGCGACACCTGACGATCCTCGCGGCGCGGTGGCAACAGGTCGAGCGCGAGCGACCGCCCGAGGCGCTCCGCCACGACCCGGCCTGGCCGGCCGCGCTCGAGCGGGTGCGGACGATTCTCCGGCGGAGCCAGGCGCTCGTGCGCGCGCGCAAGCTGGAGGCCGCGCACCTCGAGCTCGAAGGCCTGCGGCTCGTGCTCCGCGAGGTCCGCGGCCGCCATGGACTCCTCGTCTTCGACGACTACCTGACCGACTACCACGAAGCGATGGAGCGCATCGCCGTACGCGCGGCGATGCAGAACGAAATCGTGCTCGCGGACGCCGACTACGGCGAACTCGAGAAGGACCTGGCCCGCGCCCGCGCCCACTGGGCGGCGGTCGAGCGCGAGGCGGGCGC
>CAYZKQ010000079.1:0-220 GCA_964478975.1 uncultured Vicinamibacterales bacterium
TCCGCGATGGCCACCGCCATCTGGAGCCGCACGTCGAGACTGGCGGCGCCCGCCTCGGCCGCCCGCTCGAGCCGCGCGAGGGCGTCGCCGGCACGACCTCTCGCCGCCAGGACCCGAGCGAGCGAGACGGTCGCGGCCGCCGCCAGTTCGCTCGCCCCCCGCCGTTCGAAGGCCGCCACCGCACTGTGCAACCGCCGCAGCGCCGCCGCGTGGCGCCCGC
>CAYZKQ010000079.1:274-13433 GCA_964478975.1 uncultured Vicinamibacterales bacterium
CTGGGTCTCCAGGCGCGCGAGATCCGGAGCGAGCCGGCTCGAGCCGTTTCCTCCCGGTCGCCGCCCGGTGTTGTCGTCTGGCGCGCCGGCGCCGGACGGGCCAGGCGCGGGCTCCCCGGTCGTGTACTGGCCGCGCGCTTCGTGCACCATCCACCGCCCCGCCCGAGCGCTCCGGTAGCGGTGGAGGGGAAGCCGCACGGGCGTCGCCAGCAGATGGGCGACGAAGCGGCCCGGCCACCCGTCGGCTTCGGCCGCCGCGCGGCGCAGGCGGGCCGCGTCCACGACACCCGCCGGATAGAGCGTCGCCATCCGGACCATCGTGTCAGCGGGCAGCGGGTCGAGCCTGACCGCCTCCCGCGACGCCGCCTCCACCGTCTCCGCCGGCCCTGGCGCCGACTCGATGCGCAGGACCACGTGCCCCCGCGCGCTGCGCAGGCCGAGCGTCAGGACAGCGGCGGCCGCGCCCGGCCGGTGGCGCTCGATGAGCAGGATGTGCCGCCCGGCGAGCGTCGCCAGCAGATCCCCGCGCGCCAGGGCCAGCCCCGCGTCGAGAGGCACGAACCCCCGCCGGCGCGCCTCGCGGGCGATCGTCGCGATGAGCGTCCTGACGCCGCCGCCCGGAACCGCGAGCAGGCGGACGAGCCGCGCGCCGCCCGGTGCGGCATCGTCCAGCACGTCGAGAATCCAGCGCTCCGCATGCCGGGGCTGCAACCGCACGCCCACGATTCGGGCGCCCGGCGGGTCGCGCCAGACATCGAGCAGGGCGGCCCACCGTTCGTGTTCCCGTGCCCCCGCCTCGGCGTCTGCCAGCGGCGCGCCGGTGAAGGCGTCGGGCACGAGCACCGCGCCGGTGTCGGTTTCCCCGAGGCGACGCCAACCTGGGCGTCCCGCGGACAGGCCGCAGGCGTGCAGGAACGCCACGGCCGCGCGCAGGGCGCAGGCGACGGCTCGCCCGCGACTCCGGCACCACGGGCGGCACAGCGGCCACGCTTCGAAGCGCCGCGTCCCCATCAATCCGAAATCCACCGGCGGGAGCAGGTGGGGATGCCACACGCCGGCGAGCGCCGTGCAGCGATCCACCCAGCGGCGCTCGGCGGCGGCGTCGACGGGCGCGAGCTCCAGCAATCGGACGCGCGCGCCGGTGGCCAGATCGACCCAGGGTCCGCCGTCGGCCCGCCAGAACCGGTCGGCGGCCACGCGCTCGTCCGCGAGACGATCAGGATCGCTCCGCCGGGCCCCCGCGCGCATCGCCACGGTTTTCGCGGTCATGAAGCTGCACGGGGCGTGCCACGAGGATCGCGCATCGCGCGCGGGCGCGCGACGCCGCGAAAAATCGGCGCGGCACGCGCGCGGCGGGCGAACGGTCGCCGTGCCGCGCCGGACCCGAGTGCGCAGAAAGTTCGTATACAATAGCCCGCCGATGCTGCGATTTCTGACGTCCGGCGAGTCCCATGGCCGCGCGCTCGTGGCGATCCTCGACGGTGTCCCCGCAGGCCTGCCGATCGACTTCGAGCGTCTCGCGTCGGACCTCGCCCGCCGCCAGGGCGGGTACGGTCGAGGCCGCCGGATGGCCATCGAGCGCGACGCCGCTCAGGTGCTCTCCGGCGTGCGCGCCGGGCGCACGACGGGAGGCCCGATCGCCCTCCTCGTCGAGAATCGCGACTGGGCCAACTGGCAGCGCATCATGTCGGTGACGCCCGAGGACTCGGAGGACGCCGGCCGCACAGCCGGCCGGGTCGTCACGCGCCCGCGACCGGGTCACGCCGACCTCGCCGGCTGGATCAAGTACAGCCTCGACGATATCCGCGACGTGCTCGAGCGGGCCAGCGCGCGCGAAACAGCGGCCCGTGTCGCCGCCGGCGCCATCGCCCGCCAGATCCTTGCGGTGGCCGGCGTCGAGGTCGCCAGCCACGTCATCGCGATCGGCGACATCGGACTCGACGACCACCTGGCGATCTCCTTCGACCAGGTCCGCGGCATCCCGGACGACTCGCCGCTCCGCTGCGCGGACCGCGCCCTCGAAGCGCGCATGGTGGAGGCGATCGACCGGGCGCGCGCGGCCGGCGACACCCTCGGGGGCACCTTCGAGGTGATCGCCCATCAGGTGCCGGCGGGCCTGGGCAGCTACGTGCAGTGGGATCGCAAGCTCGACGGCCGGCTCGCGCAGGCGCTCATGTCGATTCCTGCGGTCAAGGCCGTCGGCATCGGCGCGGGCCCGCTCGCTGCCGGGCTCCCGGGCTCCGGGGTCCACGACGAGATCGTGCCGGGTCTCTCCTCAGGGACACTCCCCGGCCTCGGGCGCCCGACCAACCGCGCTGGCGGCCTCGAAGGCGGCGTGACCAACGGTGAGGATGTCCGGGTGGTCGCGTACATGAAGCCGCTGTCGACCTTGATGCGGCCCCTGCGCTCGGTGGATCTCCGGTCGCTGGAGCCCGCCGAGGCCGCCGTCGAGCGGAGCGACGTGTGCGCCGTCCCGGCGGCCGCGGTGGTGGGCGAAGCCATGGTGTGCCTCGTGCTCGCCGACGCGCTGCTCGAGAAGTTCGGCGGCGACACGGTCGACGAGCTGCAGCGGAACCTCGCGGCGTGGCGCGCGGCCGTCGCCGCGCGCCTGCGCCCGCACCCGCCCGGCGGCGCTCCGCCCCCCTCGCCGTCATGATCCGCCCCATCCTCAAGTACGGCGAGCCCGTGCTCCACCGGCCGGCCGATCCGGTCGACACCCTGACCCCCGAGATCCAGACGCTCGTCGACGACATGATCGAGACGATGTACGCAGCGCCGGGCATCGGGCTGGCGGCACCGCAAGTCGGGGTGCCGCTCCGGGTCTTCGTGGTCGACCTGTCGGTCGGGCGTGACCCGCGCCAGTTGCTCGTGTTCGTCAATCCCGTCTTTGTCGAGCGCGAGGGGATGCAGACCGAAGAAGAAGGCTGCCTGAGCGTGCCCGGCTTCAACGCGACGGTCGTGCGCCCGACGCGGGCCGTGGTACGCGGACTGGATCGGGAGGGCCGGGAGCGGACGGTCGAGGGCACGGGCCTGCTGGCGCGCGCGTTCCAGCACGAGATGGATCATCTCGACGGAACCCTGTTCGTCGACCGGCTGCGCGGCCTGCAACGCGACCTGATCGTGCGCAAAATTCACAAGCTCCGGCGCGCCGGCAAGTGGTAGCGCCGACGGCCAGCCCGTGTCTTTCCGGATCGCCTTCTTCGGCACCCCGGCTTTCGCCCTGCCGACCCTGGAGCGGCTGCTGGAGGCGGGCCACCAGGTCGTCGTGGTCGTGACGCAGCCCGATCGGCCGCGGGGTCGCGGCCACCAGGTTCAGGAGTCGCCGGTCAAGGCGGAGGCGGTCGCCCGCGGCCTCGAGGTGTGGCAGCCGGAGCGCCTGAGCGACGACGCGTTCCTGGCCGCGCTTCGCGCGCGGGCACCCGACCTCGGCGTGGTGGCCGCCTACGGCAAAATCCTGCCGGACGCGCTGCTCGCCCTGCCGCCCCGCGGGTTCCTCAACGTGCACGCCTCGCTCCTGCCGAAGTACCGCGGCGCCGCGCCGGTGCACCGGGCGATCCTGGCCGGCGAGTCCGAAACCGGCGTCACGATCATGCGCATCGTCCGCGAGCTCGACGCCGGTCCGATGCTCGCCCGCCGGGCGCGGGCGATCGGCGAAGACGAGACCAGCGTGGAGGTCGAGGCGGACCTCGCGCGGCTTGGGGCCGACCTCCTCGTCGACGTCCTGGACCGGCTCGCGCGGGGCGAGGTCGCCGAGACCCCGCAGAACCCGGACGAGGCGACCTACGCCCCGCGCCTGACTCGCGCTGACGGGGCGATCGACTGGACGCGGGCGGCGCGCGAGGTGCACAACCAGGTGCGTGGCCTGCACCCCTGGCCCCACGCGTCGACTGCGCTCGAAGGCCGGCGGTATCTGATCCACCGGACGCGCGTCGGCGGTCCGGCGCCGGGAGGCCCGGTCGCGCCGGCAACGGTCGTGGAAGCCCGCGGCGACCGGCTGCTGGTGGCCGCCGGGGACGGCGGCACGGTCCAGATTCTCGAGATCCAGCCGGAGGGACGCCGCGTCATGACCGCCCGGGAGTTTCTCGCCGGCCACCCCGTGACGCCCGGTGTCCGCTTCGGACCGCCCCGCGCGGGCGCCTGAGCATGGCACCGGCCCGGCTGGCCGCGTTCGAGGCGCTCCGCGCCGTGACGTCGGGGCGGCTGGACCTGCCCGCCGCCCTCGAGAGGGTGCGCCGCGGTCTCGACGACGAACGCGATCGCGCGCTGGCGACCGAGCTCGTGACCGGCACGCTCCGCTGGCAGGCGGCGCTCGATTACCTGATCGCCCGCTACGCGCACCGGCCCCTCACGCGCCTCGAGGCGGCCGTGCGCGACGTGCTGCGCCTCGGGATCTACCAGCTCCTCTATCTCCAGCGCATCCCGGCGGCGGCCGCCGTGGCCGATACGGTGGAGCTCGCGAAGACGCGGGTTCGGCCCGAGGCCGCCCGGCTGGTCAACGCCGTGCTGCGCGCGGTGGCGCGGGATCGCGCGCAGCCCCCGCTGCCCGAGCGCCCGCCGGCCGTGACGCCGGAGACGCGCGACCAGGTCCTCGACTACCTGAGTACCACCTGGTCCCACCCGCGATGGCTGGTCGAACGCTGGCTCGATCGCTACGGCATCGAGGCCACCCTGGCGTGGGTTCAGTTCAACAACCAGCCTGCCCCGCTCGTGTTGCGAGCCAACACCCTTCGGACGAGCCGCACAGCGCTCGCCGAGGCGCTCGCGGCCCACGGTGTCGAGACCGAACCCACCCGGTACGCACGCGACGGCCTGCTGGTTCGGCGGGGCAATCCGCTGGCGACACCCCTCGCGGCCGCCGGACTGTTCGTGCTGCAGGAAGAAGCCTCGCAGCTCGTCGCGGACTTCGCCGACGCCCGCGCGGGCGAGCGCGTGCTGGATGCGTGCGCCGCCCCGGGCAACAAGACCCTCGCGCTCGCGGCGGGCGCCGGGCCCACGGGACTCGTCGTCGCCGGCGAGTTCCGCGTCCGGCGGCTCCGGCTGCTGCGGTCGCGGCTCGCCGCGGCGGGCGCGGACGCAGTCCGCCTGGTCCGCCTCGACCTCCGGCACCCGCTGCCCTTCCAGGCGCCCTTCGATCTCGTGCTCGTTGACGCGCCGTGCTCGGGTCTGGGGACGATCCGGCGCGACCCCGATATCCGCTGGCGGCGGATGCCGGACGACCTGCCGCGCTTCGCCGACGCCCAGGTGAACCTGCTCGCGCACGCGGCGGAGGTGGTCCGTCAGGGCGGCCGCCTGATTTACGCGACCTGCTCGAGCGAACCGGAGGAAAACGACGAGGTGGTGGACCGCTTTCTCCAGCGGCGATCCGACTACGCGCTGGTCGATCCGCGGCGGGTCCGCCCGGCGTTCCCCGCCGCGTTGGCCGCCCTGCTGGACGCGCGGGGATGCTTGCGGACGGCGCCGTGGCCGCACGGGTTGGATGCGTTCTTTGCGGCCATGTTGGTCCGGTGCGGGAGCGTGTAGTAGATTGAGAAGTTCATGGCGCTCGCGACGCGAGTCTGGACCCTCGGCAAACTCCTCCTGTTCTGCGCGGTGTGGCTGGGGACCTACCTGGTCTTCGCCGGGGTCGCGATGCGCGTGACCCTCACGCTGCGCGAGGTGCCCGCCCCCGATTTGCGCGGCCGGCCGGTCGCCGACGCCGCCCGGATCGCCGAGCGGGCGGGCCTTTCCGTAGCGGTCGAGGCGCCGCGCCGCGTCGATGCGAAGGTGCCCGCCGGGGCCGTCGTGGCGCAGGATCCCGCTCCGGGCGTGCGGATCCGGCGCCAGCGCAGCGTGCGGGTCTGGGTGAGTGCCGGCCCGCGGGCTGAGGCCGTCCCGGCGCTCGTGGGTGAGAACCCGCGAGCGGCGGTCGCCCGGGCGTCAACAGCGGGCCTGACCGTGCTCGAGACCGCCGAGATCCGGTCGCGGCAGTACCCCAGTGAGACCGTGATCGCCCAGAGTCCGCCGCCGGATCGACCCGGCGTGGCCGTCGCGCTGCTCGTCAATCTCGGCGAGGGCGGCGCAGGGTTCGTCATGCCCGATCTGGTGGGGACACCCGCCGCGCGCGCGGCCGAGCTCATGCGCCTCCGCGGGTTCCGCGCCGCGGTCGTGGCCGAGTACCCGTACCCCGGTGTCCCCCCGGGGGTCGTCGTGCGGCAGCATCCGCCGGCGGGCTTCCGCGTCACGCCGGGCGAAGCGATCTCGCTCGAGGTGAGCCGGTGAGCGTCTGGATCGCGCCCTCGTTGCTGTCGGCCGACTTCGCCGCGCTGGGCGAGGCGGTGCGCGCGGCTGAACGCGGTGGCGCGGACCTCATCCACGTGGACGTGATGGACGGCCACTTCGTGCCGAACATCACGGTGGGGCCCCTCGTGGTGCGCGCCGTCAGGCGCGTGGCCCGGGTGCCGCTCGACGTGCACCTCATGATCAGCGACCCCGACCGCTACATCGACGCGTTCGCGCAGGCGGGCGCCTCCTGGCTGACGGTGCACCTCGAGGCGCTGCCGCACCTGCATCGCACGGTCACCTACATCCGCAGCCTGGGCCTCAAGGCCGGCGTGGCGCTGAACCCATCGACCCCGGTGGCCCTGCTCGAGGAGATCGCGCCGGAGGTCGACCTGGTGCTGGTCATGACCGTCAACCCGGGCTTCGGCGCCCAGAGGTTCATCCCGCGCTCCGAGGCGAAGATCCGCGCCGTGCGCGCCCTGCTCGACCGCGTCGGCAGCCCGGCGCGGATCGAGGTCGACGGGGGGATCGACGAAGACACGGCGCCCCGGGTGGTCGCGGCGGGCGCCTCGATTCTGGTCGCTGGCCACGCCATCTTCAGTGCCCCCGACCCGGCCGCAGCGACCCGGGCCCTCCGCCGCGCCGCCACGAGTGTCGCGGCGCCCCGCTGACATGAGCCAGGCGTCCGGGCCGCGTTCCACTTCGATCGTGCGCGTGCGCTACGCCGAGACCGACCGGATGGGGGTCGCCTACTACGCCAACTACCTCGTCTGGTTCGAAGTCGGCCGCGCCGACTTGATGCGCCGCCTCGGTTGGAGCTACCGCGAGCTGGAGGAATCCGGCGTGACGCTGCCGGTCATCGAGGCCCACTGCGAATACCGGCAGCCCTCGCGCTACGATGACGAGCTGGAGGTCCGGACGGTCGGCCGGCTGCTGTCACCCGTGCGCCTCCGCTTCGACTACGAGGTCGTCCGCGTGGCCGACCAGGTGGTCGCGGCCGTCGGGTGTACGGTGCACGCCGCCCTCGACGCCCAGGGGCGCCCGTGCCGGCTGCCGGCGCGCGTCCGGGAGGCGTTCGCATGAAGGCGCTCGTGACCGGCGTGGCCGGCTTCATCGGCTCGCAGCTCGCCGAAGCCCTCCTCGCCCGCGGGGCGGCCGTCGTCGGGATCGACTGCTTCACGGACTACTACCCGCGCCCGCTCAAGGAGCGGAACCTCGCGGCGCTGGTCCGCGCCCCGCGGTTCCGGTTCGTCGAGGACGCGGTGCAACGGGCCGACTGGACGAGCCTGCTCGACGGGGTGACGCACGTGTTTCACCTGGCGGCGCAGGCGGGCGTCCGCAAGAGCTGGGGGCGCGACTTCCAGACATACTCGGTCAACAACATCGAGGCGACGCAGGTGCTCCTCGAAGCGTGCACGGACCGGGCGCTCCACCGGTTCGTCTACGCGTCGAGCTCGTCGGTCTACGGCGACGAGGCGCCGATCCCCATGCGGGAAGACGCCGTCCCCCACCCCGTATCGCCGTACGGTGTCACGAAACTGGCCGCCGAGCACCTCTGCCACCTGTATCACGCGGCCTACGGCGTGCCGGCGGTCTCGCTGCGCTACTTCACGGTTTACGGCCCGCGCCAGCGTCCTGACATGGCTTTCCACCGCTTCTTGCGCGCCGCGATCGCGGGCGAGCCCATCGTCGTCTACGGGGACGGCGGCCAGACCCGGGACTTCACCTATGTCGGCGACGCGGTCGCCGCCACGCTCGCCGCCGCCGACCGCGGGGAACCCGGCGCCGTCTACAACATCGGTGGGGGTGCGCGCGTTTCAATCAACGAGGTGCTGGAGCTGGTGGCCCGCTGCACCGGCCGCCCGCTCACCATCCGCCGGGAGCCGCCCCAACGAGGCGACATGCGCGACACCTACGCCGACACGAGCCGCGCCCGGGCCGCCCTCGGGTTCACCCCGACCGTCGACCTGGCGCACGGGCTCGAGGAGGAACGGCGCTGGCTGGTCGCGAGCCTCGATGTGATATGAGCGAGATGACGCCCGCCGCCGTGAGCCGGTCCGTGCTGGTCGCGGCCCTGCTGGCCTGCAGCCTGTGGGCCACGGCCTGCGCCAGCCGCAACGCGCGCCCGCCGGCCGGCGCGGTGGAACCGGACCGGTTCCTGTTCGAGAAGGGCACCGAAGCCCTCAACGACCGCAAGTGGCTGGCGAGCCGCGAGTATTTCCGGGAAATCGTGGACAACTATCCGCAGAGCCCGTACCGCGCCGACGCGAAGCTGGGCATCGGCGACAGCTACCTGGGCGAGAACACGGCCGAGTCCCGCGTGCTGGCCATCAACGAGTTCCGCGAATTCCTGACCTACTACCCCACCCATCCGCGGGCCGACTACGCGCAATACAAGCTCGGCCTGGCCCATTTCGTGCAGATGCTGGCGCCGCAGCGCGATCAGACCGAAACAAAGGAAGCGATCCGGGAGTTCGAGACGTTCCTCGAGCTCTACCCGAACAGCAAGTACGCCGCCGAGGTGCGGGCGAAGCTGCGGGAGGCCAGGGATCGGCTCGGCGAGGCGGAGTACCGCGTGGGGCTGTTCTATTTCCGAATCAAGTGGTATCCAGGCGCGATCGACCGCTTCAAGGGGTTGCTCGCCGCCGACCCGGACTACACCCGGCGGGACGCCGTCTACTTCTACCTGGCCGAATCGCTCGTGAAGGTGAACCGGCCGGCCGAAGCGCTGCCGTATTACGAGCGCCTGCTCGCCGAGTTCACCGCGAGCGAGTACCTCGATGACGCCAAGCGCCGGGTCGCGGAACTGAAGGGACGCCATGAAGGCCACACGAAGTGATCGACGCCGCTCGCTGTTCTCGCCGACCGGCCGAATCCTCTGGCTCGCCATTCCGGGTCTCGCGCTCGCGCCGGCGGTCCTCGCCGCCGGCCGCCAGGCGTCCGGCCGGCAGGTGTACGCCGCCTACCAGATCGCCTGCGCCCCGCGTGGCGTGCGCGCGATGGCCCCGCCGACGGTGCACGTCACCGGATCACCGGTGCCCGGCCGGCGCCTGTTCGGTGCAGGCGACCTCGTGACGCTCGACCGGGGCACCGACGACGGCCTGGCCGCCGACCAGGAGTACTTCGTGCGCCGGCTCGTCGCTCCGTCCGACCGGGCGGCCGCTCGCCGCGACCCATGGCTCCACGTCCACACGGCGGGCTGGGTCCGGCTCGTCCAGGTCACTCCGACCAGCGCCGTCGCCCGGGTCCTCTACGCGTGTGACGCCATGGAGCCCGGCGACTTCCTCGAGCCGTTCGCCCTGCCGGAGGTGCCCGCGCCCAGCGAGCCCGCCGGGACGCCCGACTACGAGCACGCCGGCCGCGTCCTCTTCGGCGGCGGGGGCTGGACGATGGCCGGGTCCGCGGCGTTCGTGGTGGTCGACCTGGGCGCTGAGGATCAGGTCGTGCCGGGCCGGCGCGTCACGTTTTTCCGGCGCTCGGGGTCGGACCCGGCGGCGATCACCCCCGTGGCCCGGGGCACCGCGGTCATCGTCCTGCCGGAGAGCGCGACGGTGCGCGTCGAAGAAGCGACCGAACCCGTGGTGGTCGGCGACCTGGCGGCTCTCCACCGGCCGGGTGGTGACTCGCCCGCTGGGGGCTCGTCGCGCTGACCGGCTCGGGGCTTCAGGCGGAGATGCGGCCGCGGGTCGGCGCCGGCGCGACCGGCACCGGCGGCACGGTCACGGCGCGGCCCGGGGGCGGGGCTGGCGCGGAGGGGGCGGCGACGAGCATGCGGGTGAACTGTCGGTAGTAATCCACACCCGACCACACGGCGGCGACCAGCGCGACCCACAAGCTCGCCTGTCCGAGCACGACGAAGCCCGCCACATGATCGCGCCCGAGGATGAGCAAGAGGATCGCGACGACCTGCGCCAGCATCTTGATCTTGCCGAGCGGCGAGGCCGGCATGCGCGCGCCCCGCGCGTGGGCGACGCTGCGCAGCAGCGTGACCGCCAGTTCGCGGCCGAGGATCACGGCGACCATCCACGCGGGCGCCAGGCCCATCTGGACGAGCGAGACGAGGGCCGCCGTGATGAGGAGCTTGTCGGCGAGCGGATCCATCAGTTGGCCGAGCGTGGTGACCTGCTTGCGGCGCCGGGCGAGGTAGCCGTCGAGCCAGTCGGTGAGCGAGGCGACGGCGAAGATGGCGGCGCCGACCAGTTCCTTGCGGACGCCCAGGATGAGGCGCCCTTCGAACTTCGTGAGCAGGGCCACGACGAGCAGGGGGACCAGAAAGATGCGGGCCGCCGTGAGGGCGTTGGGGAGATTGAGCGACAAGCCGGCCTCCTCGTCCGCAGGGGGGCCATTGTAGCGCGCCGCGCGCGCGGGGAACAACCGCGGCCGATCCCTCTGGTATGATGGAAGACTGCCATGAAAGCGATCCTGCTCGCCGGGGGCAAGGGCACGCGGCTGCGGCCCCTGACGGTGCATACCCCCAAGCCGATCGTGCCCATCTTCAACCGGCCGTTCCTGTTGTATCAGCTCGACCTCATCCGGCAGGTGCCCGAGGTCGACGAGGTGATTCTCAGCCTCAACTACCAGCCGCGGCGGATCGAGGAGCTGTTCGGTGACGGCGCCGGCCTCGGCGTCAAGATCCGGTATGTCGTCGAACCGATGCCCCTGGGGACGGCTGGGGCCGTGCGGTACGCGGGCGAATCGCTGACCGACTCCGTCCTCGTCTTCAACGGCGACATTCTCGCCGAGGTGGACCTGGCGGCGGTCATCCGGCTGCACCGCGAGCGCCGCGCGCGGGCGACGATCGTCCTGACGCCGGTGAGCAACCCGTCGGCCTACGGGCTGGTCGAGACCGATGCGGGGGGCAACGTCCGGCGCTTCCTGGAGAAGCCGCGGCCCGAGGAGATCACCTGCAACACGATCAACGCTGGCATTTACGTCCTCGAGCCGGACACCTTCGACCGCATTCCGCGGGGTACGGCGTGGTCGATCGAACGGAGCTTTTTCCCGTCGCTGGTCGAGCAGGGCGAGACGTTCGTCGCCCACGTCATGTCGGGCTACTGGATCGACATCGGGACCCCGGCCAAGTATCTCCAGGTGCACCGGGACATCATGGACGGGCGGTATCCGGCGCCGCCCTTCGCGGGGGCCGCGCGCGACCTGTCGTGGGTGTCGCCGCTCGCGAAGGTCGAGCCGGGCGCGGTCGTGCAGGGACCGTGCTTCGTCGACGAGGGCGTCGTGATCCGGACGGGCGCGCGGGTGCTGCCCTACTCGGTGGTGGGCCGGCAGTGTGTCGTGGACGAAGGTGCGCTCATCGAGGGGGCCATTGTGTGGCCCAACGGCCGGATCGGCCGCGACGCCGTCGTCCGCGGCTCGATTCTCGGCCGCCACTGCCACATCGGGCGCAACGCGGTGGTCGACGGGCAGGCCGTGCTCGGCGATAAGTCGGTCGTGACCGATTACAGCACCGTGTGAGGCCGCGACGGGTTCCATGAAGGTTCCGCCCCACATCTTCAAGGCGTACGACATCCGCGGGATTTACCCGGACGAGCTCTCGGACGACCTCGCGTGCACGATCGGCCGGGCCTTTGTCGCCTATCTAGACGCGCGGCGGATCGCCGTCGGGCGCGACATGCGCGTCTCGTCGCCCGCGCTGGCGTCGGCGTTCATCGACGGCGCGCGCGCGCAGGGGGCGGACGTGGTCGACTGCGGCCTGATCGGCACCGACATGCTCTATTACGCGGTGGCCCGCGGCGGCTACGACGGCGGCGCGGAGATCACGGCGTCGCACAATCCCAAGGAGTACAACGGGATGAAGCTCGTGGCCCGCGAGGCGTTCCCGCTGAGCGGCGACCGCGGCATTTCCGACATTCGCGACATGGTGCTCGAGGACCGGGTGCCGCCGGCCGGGCGACCCCGCGGGGCGCTCGTGACCGAAGACGTGCTCGGTCCCTACGTCGACCACGTCCTGTCGTTCATCGACCCGGGCGTCATTGCGCCGTTCGCGGCGGTGCTCGACGCCGGTAGCGGGATCGCCGGCCTCGTGGCGCCGCGGCTGTTCGACCGGCTGCCGTGCCGGACGGTGCGGCTGTGCTTCGAGGTCGACGGCACCTTTCCGCACCACGAGGCCAATCCCCTGATCGAGGCCAACCGTCGCCACATTGTCGAGCGGGTGGTGGCGGAGCGGGCCGACCTCGGGATTGCGTGGGACGGGGATGCCGACCGGTGTTTCTTCATCGACGGGCGCGGCGAGTTCGTGGCGGGGGATTTCATCACGGCGCTGCTGGCGGAGGCGTTTCTGCTGAAGCACCCGGGCGCCAGGATCGTCTATGACGTGCGCGCGAGTTATGC
The DNA here is from genome assembly GCA_964478975.1 of uncultured Vicinamibacterales bacterium. GTDB lineage: Bacteria > Acidobacteriota > Vicinamibacteria > Vicinamibacterales > JAHECP01 > CAYZKQ01. Next base: position 12,878 of record CAYZKQ010000079.1, read on the forward strand.
CGTCAAGGACACGGTGGCGCGGCTGGGCGGCGTGGCCCTGATGAACCGCGTGGGTCACGCGTTTTTCAAGAAGCGGATGCGCGAGGAGGGGGCGGTGTTCGGCGGGGAAGTGACCGGGCACTACTATTTTCGGGACAATTTTTACGCCGACAACGGGTTCATCCCCGCACTGCTCATCCTCGAGTTGATGTCGAAGAAGGGGCAGACGCTCGAGGCGCTGCTCGAGCCGCTGCGCGCGCGCTATTTCATTTCGGGGGAGATCAACACGCACGTGGGTGACATGCAGGCCGTGCAGGCGAAGCTCGACGCGCTGGCCGCGCGCTATGCGGACGGGCGCGTCTCCCGGATGGATGGCGTGTCGGTGGAGTATCCCGACTGGCACTTCAATGTGCGCCCGTCGAACACCGAGCCGCTCTTGCGGCTCAACCTCGAGGCCGTGACGCCCGAGTTGATGGCGGCGCGGCGCGACGAGGTGCTGGCGTTCATTCGGAGCTGAGGCGCGTGCGGGGCGGCTGGGCGTGGCGGTCCCGGGGCGGCCTGCGGCGGGCGGCGGTCG
>CAYZKQ010000080.1:0-13393 GCA_964478975.1 uncultured Vicinamibacterales bacterium
CGACCGCGCTGGAGCGCCGGCTCGACGAGCTCGGCGCGGCGCTGGGGGCGCACGCGCGATCGCCGGCGCCTGAACCTACCCTGCCGTGACACCTGAGGAGAGGCCATGCCCGTCCTGATCGCCGATGACGACGCCGTGCATCGCCGACTGGTCGAGGCGGTCGTGCGCGCCAAGGGGCTCGAGGTCGTCTCGTGCCGTGACGGCGACGAAGCGTGGGCTCGCCTGCAAGGGCCCGACCCCCCCGAACTGGCCGTCCTGGACTGGATGATGCCCGGCCTCGACGGCCCCGAGATTTGCCGGCGGCTGCGGGCGCGCCGCGCGCCGGCGCCAGCCACCTACGTCATCCTCCTCACGGCCAACGACCGGCTCGAGCAGATCGTGGCCGGTCTCGATGCGGGCGCCGACGACTACGTCACCAAGCCGTGCCGGTTGCCGGAACTCGTCGCGCGGATTCAGGTCGGCCTGCGCGTCGTCGAGTTGCAGCGGGCGCTGGCGCGCCGCGTCGCTGAACTCGAGGACGCCCTGGGGCGCGTCCGGCAACTGCAGGGTCTGCTGCCCATCTGCGCCTACTGCAAGCGGATCCGCGACGACCGGAACTACTGGGAGCAGGTGGAGAACTACATCAGCCGCCACGGCGACGTGCAGTTCAGCCACGGTGTCTGTCCCGAGTGCTTCGAGCGCGTGATGCGCGAAGAGATCGGGCGCCCGCCGCGTTGACAGAAGCGTGCGGCCTCCCGTATACTGCGGCCATCGTGTCGCGATTCGCCACCATCACTCGAAAGCGCGGCAAGCACATGGGCATGTCCGCCGCGGGTGTCGGTGGCCGTCGAGGCGAACGCGGTAAGGGTTAGAGAGCCGGGAACGACGCGACGACCGACACCCGCCGGCAGGCCGCGGCCCGCCGGCGGTTTTTTTTTGAGTCGTCAAGGAGTCGGCCGCTCATGACGCGCGCGATCGACGTCGGCCTCCTCGGCGCCACCGGGGCCGTCGGCCAGCAGTTCGTGGCGCTCCTCGCCCATCACCCCTGGTTCCGGCTGGTCTGGCTCGGCGCCAGCGAGCGGTCCGCCGGCCACCGGTACGGCGACCGGGTGGCATGGCGGCCGGACACCCCGTTGCCCGCCGCCGCGGCCGACCTGCGGATCGAGCCGCTCCAAGCCGGGCGGCCGCCGCGCCTCGTCTTCTCGGCCCTCGACGCGACGGTGGCTGGGGCGATCGAGGCCGCCTTCGCCGCGGCCGGCCACTGGGTCGTCTCGAACGCCCGCAACCACCGCCTCGACCCCACCGTCCCCCTCGTCATTCCCGAGGTCAACGCCGACCACCTTGCGCTACTCGCGGTCCAGGGAACGGCGACGGGCTGGCCCGGCCGCATCGTCACGAACCCGAACTGCTCGACCGTCGTCCTGGCGATGGTGCTCGCACCCCTGAGGCGCTTCGGCCTGCGCGGGGTGGTGGTGACCACGCTGCAAGCGGTCTCGGGCGCAGGCTATCCCGGGCTGCCCTCGCTCGACATCCTGGGCAATGTCTTGCCGGTCATCCCGGGGGAGGAAGAGAAGATCGAACGCGAAACGCAGAAGATCCTGGGCCGCTTCGCCGGCGACCGCATCGATCCTCATCCGGTCGTCGTCAGTGCCCACACCACGCGCGTGCCGGTGGTCGACGGGCACACCCTGACCGTCTCGGTCGCGTTCGACGAGCCGCCGCGCCTGGACGACGTCGCCGCGGCCCTCGCCGCCTACCGGGCCGACCCGCAGGCGCTCGGGCTCCCATCGGCGCCGCCGCAGCCCATTGTCGTGGCGGGCGAGCCCGACCGCCCGCAGCCGCGGCGGGATGCTCGCGCCGGCGGCGGCATGGTCGTGACCGTCGGCCGACTCCGCCGCTGTCCGGTGCACCACGTCAAGTTCGTGGCGCTCGGGCACAACACGATCCGCGGAGCGGCCGGCGCGGCGATCCTCAACGCCGAGCTGCTGGTCGCGCGGGGATGGCTCGACGCCTGCGGCGTTCCGGCGGCCACCGCCTCTGCGGCTGCGGCGGGAGAGGCCGGACCCGGGGCGGCGGAGGGATCGCCGTGGTCGTGATGAAGTTCGGCGGCACCTCGGTCGCCGACGCCGCGGCGATGCGGCGGGCGGCGGCGCTGGTCGCGGCGGCGCCCGATCCCCAGCGGCTGGTCGTGGTCTCGGCGATGGCGGGCGTCACCGACCGCCTGTTCGAGGCCGCGGCCTGGGCGGCACGGGGTGCGCGCGCCGAGGCCTTGCGGGTGATGGACGAACTGGCGTCGCGGCACCTCGCGGCGGCCGAGGTCGCCGGGGAGTCCGCCGCGGTCGAGTCCCTGCGGCGCCAGCTCCGGGACGTCCTGAGCGAGGCACGCAGCCTCGTGGGTGCCCTCGCCGTCGTCCGCGAGGTGTCGCCCCGCTCGCTCGACGCCGTCGCCGCGACCGGCGAGGTGTTGTCCAGCCGCTTGATGGCGAGCGCGCTCGCCGCGCAGGGGGTGGAGGCCGTCTGGATAGACGCGCGCGAGATCCTCGTAACCGACGGCCGCCATGGGCGCGCGGAGCCCCGCCTGAAGGCGTCGGCCGCCGCCCTCGCCGCGCGCGTCCGCCCGCTGCTCGAGGCGTCGGTTTCGCGCGTGGTGGTGACGGGCGGCTACATCGGCGCGACCGCGGATGGCGCCACCACGACGCTGGGGCGCGGGGGGTCGGATTACTCCGCCGCCGTGATGGGCGCGTGCCTGGGCGCCCGCGAGATCCAGATCTGGACCGATGTCGACGGCATCCTGACCGCCGACCCGCGGCTCGTCCCCGACGCGCGGCCCGTGCCGTGGGTCTCGCCCGAGGAGGCGGCGGAACTGGCGTACTTCGGCGCCAAAGTTCTGCACCCGAGCACGACCGCACCGGCCGTCGCGGCCGGGGTGCCGGTCCGCATTCTCAACGCGCGGCATCCCGAGGCTCCGGGCACGCTCGTCTCCGCGGTCGCCCACGAGCGGGGCCACCCGCTCGCGGCGATCGCGTGCAAGCGCGGGGTGACCCTGGTCGACATCCGCTCGAGCCGCATGCTCATGGCCCACGGGTTCCTCGCCCGCGTGTTCAGCGTGTTCGAGCAGTACGAGACCGCCGTCGACGTGGTGACGACCTCCGAAGTGAGCGTGTCCGTGACCGTCGACGAGCCGGCCCGCCTGGCGGGCATCGTCGAGGCGATCGGCGGATTCGCGGAGGTCTCGTGCGAGCCCGCCATGGCGATCCTCTGTATCGTGGGCGACGGCCTGGCGTGCGACCCGGTCCTCGCGGGCCGCGTCCTGGCGGCGCTCGAGGGCCTGCCGCTCCGGATGGTCAGCCAGGCGGCCTCGCGGCGGAACCTCACCCTGGTGTTGCCGGACGGCGCGGCGCCGGCGGCGATGGCGCGGCTCCACGAGCGGCTGTTCGGTGGACGAGACCGCGAGCCGCGTTCCGTGACCCCGCCGGCCGATGGGATCCCTGACCGCTCCAGCGGGCCGAGCATCAGGCATGGCTGAGTCGCTGCTGCTCGTGGGCTTCGGGCGGATGAACCGCCTGGTCGCCGAACTGGCGCCGCGCTATGGGTTCGTGGTGGCAGGGTCGGTGGACGGCCGGACGAACCCCGACGGCCGCGCCCTCGAGGACGAGCGGTGGCGCGGAGTCGCTGTGGCCGTGGATTTTTCCGTCGGCGAGGCCGTCGTCCAGAACCTGCCGCGCCTGGCGGCGCTCGGGATTCCGGTGGTGGTCGGGACCACCGGGTGGAACGCGGCCGAGGCCGAGCTGCGCCGCGTGGTCGCCTCGAGCGGTATCGGGGTCGTGGTGGCGCCGAACTTCTCGCTGGGCGCCGCCGTGCTCGAGGCCGCACTCGAACGGGCGGCCAGCCTGATGGCGCCGTACGCGGACTACGGTGCGTGGATCCATGAACACCACCACGCCGCGAAGCGGGACGCGCCCTCGGGCACCGCGCTCGCCCTCCAGGCCGCGCTGGCCCGCGCCGGCTACCGCCGGCCGGTCGATGTCAGCGCCACGCGCGCCGGGTCCGCGCCCGGCACGCACACGGTCGGGTTCGACGGGCCGGCCGAGGCGGTCGTGTTGACCCACACGGTCCGCGACCGCGCCGCCTTCGCCCACGGCGCGCTCGTGGCGGCCCGCTGGGTGATCGGGCGTCGCGGCTGGTTCACGATGCGAGACGTCCTGGGGTGGTCGTGATCGAGAGCGGCCCAGGGGCGCAGGAGGTGTCGATGAGAAGACCGTTCACCGGGTGCGGCACGGCGCTCGTGACCCCGCTCACGCGCGCGGGCGCGATCGACGAGTCCGCCTTGCGGCGGCTCGTCCGGCGCCAGATCGACGCCGGCGTGCATTTCCTCGTCCCCTGCGGCACGACCGGGGAGACGCCGACCCTCTCCCGGGCGGAGCGCCGGCGGGTGGTCGAGATCGTGGCGGACGAGGTGACCGGGCGCGTCCCGATCCTCGCGGGCGCCGGCGGATATCACACTGCCGAGGTGGTCGAGCTCGCCCGCGAGATGGTCGCGGCGGGGGCCGACGCGCTCCTGTCGGTGACGCCTTACTACAACAAGCCGTCGCCCGACGGGCTCGTGGCGCACTACCGCGCGATCGCCGAGGCGACCTCGCGGCCGGTCATCGTCTACAACGTGCCCGGGCGGACCGGATGCAATCTCGACGTCTCGACCCTGTGCCGGCTCGCCGAGATGCCCGGCATCGCCGGGGTGAAGGAAGCCTCCGGCAACATGGCGCAGATCGTGGAGATCTGTGCCGCGGTGCCCGACGAGTTCCTCGTCCTCTCGGGCGATGATGCCCTGACGCTCGCCGTGATGGCGGTGGGCGGCCGCGGGGTCATCTCCGTGGCGTCGAACGAAGCGCCGCGCGCGATGGTCGACCTCGTCGAGGCCGCCGAACGGGGCGACTTCGCCGCCGCGCGGGCGATCCAGCGGCGATGGCTGCCCCTGATGCAGGTCAACTTCGTCGAGCCGAATCCGATCCCCGTCAAGGCGGCGCTCGCGGCGATGGGGCTGATCGAAGAGGTGTACCGCCTGCCCCTCGTGCCGCCCCGGCCCGAGTCGGCCGCGAAGATTCGGCGCGTGCTGGCCGCCCTCGACCTGCTGCCGCCCGCGGCCGAGCGCGGAGCGGTCGCGTCATGACGGGCGAGGCCGGCGCGCTCGCGCTGGAGATCGGCCGCCTCTTCGCCCAGGGCGACCAGGTCGACCCGACCGCCGCGCGCGCCGCGTTCCTCCAGCTCCGAGCGCTCCTGGCGGCCGGGGCCGTACGGGCGGCCGAGCCCGACGAGACGGCGCCGGCGGGCTGGCGCGTGAACGCCTGGGTGAAGCAAGGGATTCTCCTCGGGTTCCGCGCCGGCCAGCTCGTCGAGCAGCCCGCCGCTCCGTGGGGTCAGAGCTTTTTCGACAAAGATACGATGGCGCTCAAGGCGCTCGACCGGGCCGCCGGCGTGCGGGTGGTGCCCGGCGGGTCGGCGATCCGCGAGGGCGCGTTCCTCGGCCGCGGCGTCATCTGCATGCCGCCCATGTACGTGAACATCGGCGCCTACGTGGGCGACGAGACCCTCATCGATTCGCACGCGCTCGTCGGGTCGTGCGCGCAGATCGGCCGCCGCGTGCACCTGAGCGCCGGCGCGCAGATCGGCGGCGTCATCGAGCCTGTCGGCGCCCTCCCGGTGATCGTTGAAGACGAGGTGGTGGTGGGCGGCAACTGCGGGATTTTCGAGGGCGTCGTGGTGCGGAGGCGGGCGGTCATCGGCGCGGGGACCGTCGTGACCGGGTCGACACCCCTCTACGACCTGCCGAACGCGCGCGTCATCGCGCCGCCGCCCGGCGGGCCCCTGGTCGTCCCCGAAGGGGCGGTCGTGGTGCCCGGCGCGCGCGCCGTCACTCGCGGCGCGGGTCGCGCGTGGGGGCTGTCGATCGTGACGCCCGTGATCGTGAAGTACCGGGACGCCCGCACCGACACGCGCACGGAGCTGGAGCGATGGATCCGGTAGCGGTCGTGGCCCTCGCCCGCGCCCTCATCGACCGGGAGTCGACCACCGGGCGCGAGGCCGCCGTCTGCGACTTCCTGTCGGCGTGGTTGCGGCGCGCGGGGTGGGTGGTGACGGAACAGACCGTGGGCGAGACCGGCCGGCGCAACCTGCTCGCCACGCTCGACCCCCCGGTGGTGGTCTTCTCAACGCACCTCGATTGCGTGCCGCCGTTCATCCCGAGCCGCGTCGAGGGCGACCGGCTCTACGGGCGCGGCGCCTGCGACGCCAAAGGCGCGATCGCCGCGCAGATCGCGGCGGCCGAGCGGCTGCGGGTCGAGGGCGAACGGCGCGTGGCGCTCCTGTTCGTGGTCGGCGAAGAGCGCGGCAGCGACGGCGCCCGGGCGGCCGCCGCGCTGGCCTGCGGGACGCGCGCCGTCGTGAACGGCGAGCCGACCGACAACCGCCTGGCCACGGCCACCCGCGGCGTCCTCAGGGTCCGCCTGCGGGCGCAGGGCCGGGCCGCGCACTCCGCGTATCCCGAGCGAGGGGAGTCCGCGATCGACAAGCTCATCGACGCGCTCGTCGCGCTGCGCAGCGTGCCGCTGCCCGCCGACCCGTCGCTCGGCCCGACGTTCTACACCATCGGCCTGATCCAGGGCGGGCTGGCGCCGAATGTCGTGCCCCCGTCGGCCGAGGCGGAAGTGACGTTCCGCACCGTGGGCCACGTCGACTGCCTGCGGGGCGCGCTGAAGAGCCTCGTCCCGCGGGTCGAGGTCGACGAGCTCCTCGAGGTCCCGCCCGTCCGGTTCGATCCCCTGCCCGGGTTCGAGACCGCGGCGTTTCCGTTCACCACCGACGTGCCGTGGCTGGCGCCGTGGGGACGCCCGTGCCTGCTCGGACCGGGGTCCGCGCTCGTGGCCCACACGGACGAGGAGCACGTGGGCCTCTCGGAGCTGCTCGAGGCGGTCGAGCTGTACGGCCGCCTCGCCCGGCAATTGCTGGCCTGACCATCACCGGCGCCGCGTCACAGGCGGCGTTCGTAGACGCGGTGCGTCTTGATCGGCGCCGCGCCGAGCGCGTCGAGGTCCCGCCGCATCCGGGTGGCGGTCTCGGCGATCTGGACGAGCTCGGCCTCTTCGAACCGCGAGGCCCGGATCGTGCGTTCGATCTCGGTGTACAGGAGAGCGTTCGCCCCGCGCCCCCGATACGACGGCAACACGCCCGCTCCGTTGAAGGCGACCCGGCGGGTGCGCCGCGACTCGAGCAGGAAAGCCAGCAGCCCGGCGGGCGTCAGGCGGCCCCGCAGGCGCTGCAGCGCCGCCGACACGTCGGGAAACACGAGCAGGAAGCCCACGAGGCGGTCGCCGTCGGCGACCACCTTCACGAGCCGCGGGTCGGCGATCGGCGTGAGCTTCCGGACGAGGAAGGCGACCTCGCGGTCGGTCAGGGGCGCGTACTCCCAGTTGCCGGCGAACGCCTGGTTGTACAGGCGGGCGATCGCCGGGGCCAGCCGCACCAGCGCCCGCTTGCTGCGGAACCGGACCACACGCAGCGCGGCGCGCCGCTCGACCCGCGCGGCGACCCGACGCACGCGCTCGGGCATCGTGAAGCTGGCTTTCCGGAGCTCGTAGGAGAGAAAATCGACCGCTTTGGCGAAGCCGTTCGCCTCGAACAGCCGCGCGTAATGCGGGGGGTGGTACGCGGTCATGGTCATGAGCTGGCGGCGGCCGAAGCCGTCGACCAGCACCCCGTAGCCGTCGAACGCGCCGAAGCCCTTCGGCCCGACCAGGCGCGTCAGCCCGCGCCACCGCGCCCAGCGCGCCGCCGCGTCGAACAGCGCCGCTGCCGCGTCCTCGTCTGCTTCGCATTCGAACAGGGCGAGGCCCGCGTCGGCGACGCCGTGGTATCGGTTGAACCCGCGGTGCTCGAAGACCGCCAGGCGGCCGACGTCGCGGCCGTCCCGCGAGGCGAGGAAGAAGTCCGCCTCGCCCGACTCGTAGAACGGATGCCGGCGCCGATCGAGCACCTCCGCCGCCTCGCCCCGCAGCGGCGGGACCCAGCGCGGGTCGCCGCGATACAGCCGATAGGGCAGCTCGACGAAGCGCCGGACTTGAGCCGGGGCGCTCGAATCGAGGCGTTCGACCACCACCATGGGTCCGCTCGCCGGTCCCCGAACCCGCCGCCGCGCGCCGCCGCGCGTCCGCCCGGCGGTCTGGCGCCCCGCGGCACTGGACGCGCGCCTCGGGCCAGGGCGCGCTCGCCGGGTGGCGCGGGTCACGGTGACGGGGTCATGTAGACCCACCGGACCGTCGTGCGTTTCGTCTGCGTCGTGCCGGCCCCCGCCAGCGTCACGACGTAGAGGCCTTCCGGCACCGGCCGGCGCGGTTCCCACACGAGCCGGTGGAGCCCCGCCGCCGTCGGCCCCTCCATCGTGTGGAGCACGGTGCCGAACGGGTCCGCGATCGTGATCGTCGGGGACGCCGGGACGGGTGCGCGCAGGTAGTAGCTCACCACGAACCCGTTGGGTTCGTTCGGCGTCGACAGGTGCCGGTCGCCGTAGAGCTGGTAGTTCCCCCACCCGCTCGCCATCTTCCAGGCCACCGGCCGGACGTCGAACAGATGGACCGCGCGCTCGAGCACCGCCGGTGTCAGCTCCTGCAGCGGGGCGATGTTCGTGACCCAGATGCCGCGCCCGTAGGTCCCGACCACCAGGTCCTGCTCCCGCGGGTGCACGAGCAGGTCGTGCACCGGCACGGTCGGCATGTTGTTCTTCAGGGGCATCCAGTGACGTCCGCCGTCGAGGGAGACGTGCACGCCGCCGTCGGTCCCGACAAACAGGAGGTTCGGGTTGCGCCGGTCCTGCACCACCACGTTCACCGGCCGATCGGGCAGGTCGGCCGCGATCGAGGTCCAGGTCGCGCCGTAATCGGTCGTCTTGTAGAGATACGGCCGGAAGTCGTCGTGGCGGTACCCGGTCTTCGCGACGAACGCCGTGGCGGCGTCGTGGGGCGAGGCGAAGACCCGGCTCACCCACCGTTCGTCGGGCGCCCCCGCCGCCACCAGGTTCGGCGTGACGTCCGTCCAGCTCGCGCCCCCGTTCCGCGTCACCTGGACCTTGCCATCGTCGGTGCCCACCCAGATGAGGCCCGGGGTGACGGGCGACTCGGCGATCGTGGTGATCGTGCAGTAGGTGATGTTGCCGCGGCCGGCGATCTTCGCCGGGTCGTTGCGCGTGAGGTCCGGGCTGATCTCCTGCCAGGTGTCGCCCTGGTTCAGCGAGCGGAACAGCACCTGCGCGCCCGCATAGACGATCCGGCTGTTGTGGGGGGACAGGTGGATCGGCGCGACCCAGTTGAAGCGCAACGGCGGCTGGTCCCCCGGCCGGGTCGGCTGGATGCGCGTCCGCACGCGGCGCACCTGGTCGACGCGCGTGTGGTCGCCGAACTGCGAGGTCGTGTACAGCCAGCGGCTGTCGGTCGGGTCCACCTGGACGTACATGCCGTCGCCGGTCCCGACCGTGACCCAGTTCTCGAGCGTCACCCGCCCCGACCAGCCGTTCGACGGGCCGCGCCACATCTCGTGGTCCTGCAGCCCGGCGTAGATCCGATACGGGTCCTCCATGTCGACCCCGACGGCGTAGACCTCGCCGAGGGGCAAATTCGCGAAGTGGTCGGACGTCCGGCCGCCGTCGTACGAAACGTGCACGCCGCCGTCGGTGCCGAGCATGATCCGGTCGGGGTCCTGCGGGTCGATCCACATCGTGCGGACGTCGCCGAACATCTTCGGAAACAACGTCGGCGGCCAGCGCAGGTCCCGCCAGGTCCGCCCGCCGTCGAGCGAGTGCGGGAGCGTATCGCTCGTGACGTAGATCCGCCGGTCGTCGGCCGGGTGCACGCGGATCCGGTTGAACGAGTACAGGGCTTTGCCCCCGACGTTGTCCTCCGGCCGGTTCATCTTGACCCACGTGCGCCCGCCATCGTCACTCCGGTAGACCTCGTTGCCGACGGTTCGCGGCTGCGGCTCGAGGCCGCGCGCCCGGTCGGCGTCGGCTTCCTTGTCGGTCGGAGGGCGGGGGTTGAGGTTCTCGACCACGGCGTAGACGATCGACGGGCGGCGCTGAAACACGTCGACACCGATGCGGCCGATCGTGCCGCCCGGCAAGCCGCCGGCAAGCCGCGTCCAGCGCCGGCCGCCGTCGGTGGTCTTGTAAAGCCCGCTGCCCGGCCCGCCTTCCTCGAGGTGCCAGGGAAAGCGCTCCTTGTCGTACATGGCCGCGTAGAGCGTGTCCGGGTCGCGCCGCACCATCACGAGGTCGATGGCGCCGGTGCGGTCGTCCACATAGAGGACTTTCCGCCAGGTCCGGCCGCCGTCGGCCGTCTTGAACACCCCGCGCTCGGCGTTGCGCGAGTAGAGATGCCCCATCGCCGCGACGTACACGACGTCGGGGTCGGTCGGATGGATCACGATGCGCGCGATGTGGTGCGTGTCGGCGAGCCCCAGATGCGTCCAGGTGCGGCCCCCGTCGGTCGACTTGTACACGCCGTCGCCCGAGTACGAACTGCGGGCGTTGAAGGCCTCGCCCGTGCCGATCCAGACGATCGCCGGGTCCGACGGCGCCACCGCGACCGCCCCGATCGAGGACACGCGCTGGTGCTCGAAGACCGGGTCGAAAGTCGTCCCGCCGTTGGTGGTCTTCCAGAGGCCGCCGTTGCGGGTGGCTACATAGAGCGCGTACAGGTGCTCGCGGAGCGGGCGCTCGGGGACCGCCAGGTCCGTGATCCACGAGCCGGCGCGGAACGGGCCGAGATTGCGGTACGTGAAGGAAGCGAGGAGCGCCTCGTCCGGGCCTTCTGGCCGCTCCTGGGCCTGGTCGCGGGCGAGGCCCAGCGCCGAGGGCCAGAGTAAAGCCGCCGTGACCGCGGCGAAGAAGAGGCGCCGCGCGAAGCGAGCGAGAGTCCGATTCATGGCGCCGCGACGATACCACAAGGCCGGCGCATTCGGGCGATGCGCCGGCGGCGTCTCGGGGCAAAGGGGCTGGTCCCGCGCCTATCCCGCATCGGCGCGGCTGCTCGCCGCGGGCGTCCCTCCGGCGACCACTCAGAGAGTTCTCTTTCGAGACATAAGCCGCCAGATGGGCGGCTCATACAACGCCGTTACGATCCCGTAATAGCCCATAATTCCGGCGTTTTAGCGGGGTTGCCGGCACTGGATAGCCAGGTCAGGGCCATCTGGCCGCGAGACCACCAACGGTGAAACACCGAAGGATTACAGGTCCTATTCTCGGACATAGCACGATAACCGGGAGTCCGGCAGATCTCCTCATAAATGAGGGAATTAGCGCTCGAGCGGCCGGGCTTCGAGCTGGACGAGCCGGACCTTGTGTCACTATTTGAAACTAAGCTACGGGTCCCAGACTGCGCGCGCGATTTCGCCGAGCGAATACTAAGCCCTTTTAAATGTGCATATTGCCTCGATGTGTGCCAATTGCAGTCATATCTGGCCGCATCCTTGCAGCGCTGACCAGCGCCATGACCAGGTTCCGCGCCGCTATCGCCGGCGTCCTGTTGGCCAGCCTGTGGGCGATACCCGCGTCCGCTCACCCTCAGGCACCCGGCCGTTCGCCCAACCGACTGCACAAGCTCGACCAGGCGCTGCGGGACGCCGTGCGGCGTCCGCCCGTGCCTCAGCGCGTGATCATCCGGGTCAAGCCCGGCCGCGAGGGGGCGCTCAAGGCGGCGCTCGCCGCCCACGGCGACGTCGTGGTGCACGAGCATCGGGCCCTCGGGGCGATCTCGGCGGTCGTGCACGGTGAGGACCTCGAAGCGCTGGCCGGCGACGAGGCCATCGAGTCGATTTCCGCCGATGCGATCGTGTCCGCCGGCGCGGCCCCTCGGGCGGGGCGTTCGGACCGGGCGGCCGGCACGCCGCGCCGCGACCGCGCGCGCGCGTCGAACCCGCGCGCTTCCCGCTCGTCGTCGCGCGACGAAAGCGCCTCCGTCGCCCGCGCGTCGGGTGGGAGCCAGCGGAGGACGGCTCGCCGGGAGACGATCGGCCTGCTCCGCCGGCTCCAGGGACTCGGTTCCGGCCAGCCGACGGGTCGGGGCGTGGGCGTCGCCGTCATCGACTCGGGCATCGAACCGTCGGACGACTTGCGCGCCCGCATCTCCGCCTTCTTCGATTTCACCGGCGCGACGCCGCCGGCCGGCCCGGCGGACCAGACGTACCCGTACGACGACTACGGCCACGGCACGTTCGTCGCCAGCCTGATCGCGAACCAGGGGCGCGACAACGGCGAGTATCAGGGGGTCGCTCCCGGCGCGCACCTGATCGGCATGAAGGTCCTCGGGGCCGACGGCACGGGTCGCGCGAGCGCGGTGATCGGCGCCATCGACTTCGCCGTCCGGTACCGTCACGTCCTCGACATCGACGTCATCAACCTCTCGCTCGGCCACCCGATCTACGAGTCCGCCTGGACGGACCCGCTCGTGCAGGCCGTCGAGCACGCCGTGCGTCACGGGATCGTGGTCGTCGTCTCGGCCGGCAACTTCGGGATGAACCCGAAGACCCACCAAGTGGGCTACGGCGGGATCACGTCGCCGGGCAACGCGCCCTCCGCGATCACCGTCGGCGCCGCCGACACGAAGCAGACTCTGCCCCGCGACGACGACACGGTGGCGCCGTTCAGCTCGCGCGGGCCGACCTGGATCGACGGGTTCGCGAAGCCGGACGTCGTGGCGCCGGGTGTCGGGGACGTGGCGCGGGCGGCCAAGGGTGCAAGGCTTTACCAGCTGTTTTCTGGTGCGTTCATCGAGGACGACGACGAGCCTCCAGCCGCGCCCATGCGCTTCGCGCGTCTGAGCGGCACCAGCATGGCGGCGGCGGTGGCCACCGGGGTGGCGGCCCTGGTCCTCGAGGCGAACCCCGGCCTGACCCCGAACGCCGTCAAGGCCGTGCTGGAATACACGGCCACGCCGCTCTGGCAGCCCAACCGGCAGCCGTACGATCCCCTCACCCAGGGCACCGGCGAAGTCAACGGCGCCGGCGCCCTCGCGCTCGCCCGGGCGATCGATCCCTCCGTGCCGTGGGGCGCGCCGTGGCTCGGCCAGCGCCCGGAGCCGTCGACCCTCTTCGGGCACAAACCCGCCGCCTGGGCGCAGAACATCGTCTGGGGCAACTACCGCGTGGGCGGGACGGTCCTCGACTTCAACAGCCTGGCCTGGGACGAGAACATCGTCTGGGGCACCGTCGGGCCCGACGCGGACAACATTGTGTGGGGCACCCTCGCCGACCTTGAGCAGGCCGACAACATCGTCTGGGGGAGCTCGTTCGACGAGTGGGGCGACAACATCGTCTGGGGCAGCGTCTTCGAGCGCGAGGCCGACCGCCTCTTCATCCCGGCCGAGGTCGCCCAGCT
>CAYZKQ010000081.1:0-13373 GCA_964478975.1 uncultured Vicinamibacterales bacterium
GGCCGCGCCGGACAGGCGGGCGGCGGGCCCGCGCCGGGGGCCGGTGCGCCCGACCCGGCGGCCCTCGCGCAGCTCGCGCAGCAGTTCGGGTTCGGTGTCCCGACCGCCGCGAACGTCGTGCCACCACCGCCGCCGGGCACGCAGTTCCGCTTCTACTGGAACACGCCGTACATCATCTCGCCCCACAACCCGCGGGTCATCTATCTGGGCGGCGAGCGGCTGTTCAAGTCGGTGGACCGCGGCGACACCTGGACCATGAGTCCGGACCTGACGCGGAACATTTCGCGGTTCGCGCGGCCGATCCTGGGTGTGCCCGGCGACAAACCGATGGCGTCGAAGCACGACGGCGCGGCGTCCTACAGCAACATCACGACGATCGCCGAGTCCCCGGTGCAGCCCGGCCTCATCTGGGTAGGGACCAACGACGGCAACCTGCAGGTGAGCCGCGACGGCGGCGTCACCTGGAAGAACGTGATCGCCAACGTCAAGGGGGTCCCCGACGAAACCCACGTCTCGCGGGTCGAAGCCTCGCATTTCGACGCCGGGACCTGCTATGTGACCTTCGACGGCCACCGCACGGACGACCACCGGCCGTACGTCTTCGTCACGCGCGACTTCGGGCAGACGTGGACGTCGATCGCCGGCAACCTGCCGATGGGCAACGTGAACGTGATTCGGGAGGACCCGAAGAACCGGAACCTCCTGTATCTCGGCACGGAGTATGCGTTCTACGTCTCGCTCGACGGCGGGCGGGAGTGGAAGCGGTTCATGACGGGCCTCCCGACGGTGCGGATCGACGACATCCTGGTCCACCCGCGCGACAACGATTTGATCGTGGGGACGCACGGCCGGAGTATCTACATCATCGACGACGTGACCCCCCTGCAGGCGTTGACCCCCGAGGTCCTCGCGAAGGACGTGCACCTGTTCGACCCGCGGCCGGGCGTCCAGTGGCGGACCGATATCACCCTGGCGCGCCAACTCGGAGGGGCGAAGCACTTCCGCGGCGAGAATCCCAGACCCGGCACGGCGATCAGTTACTATCTCAAGGCGCCCGCGCCGGGCGACGTGACCATCACGATCGCGGACGTCACGGGCCGGGTCGTCCGCACCATGACCGGAACGAAAGAGGCCGGCCTCAACCGCGTGCAGTGGGACCTCCGCGCGAATCCGCCGGTGCCCCCAGCCGGCGCGCAAGCCGCCGGACAGGCGCGCGGGGGTGGGGGCCGCGGCCGGGGCGGCGCCTTCGCCCAGGGCCCGCCGGTCGAACCGGGGACGTACCTCGTCAAGCTGTCGGTCGGTGGCAAGGAGCTGACGACGAGGGTGGTGGTGGAGTCGGATCCAGGCTCGTAGGCCACGGGCCGGCGGCGTCCATGCGGGTTGTCAAGGCTCACGCGTACGGGAACGATTTCCTGATCGTCGCGGAAGCGGACCTGGGCGCGCGCGACCCCGCCGCAGTCGCGCGCGCCGCGTGTGAGCGGCACACCGGCGTCGGCGCGGACGGCCTGATCGTGTATCGCCCAGAGGCGCGCGGCGTGCGGATGCGACTGTTCAACGCCGACGGCAGCCGCGCCGAGCTCTCCGGCAACGGCCTGCGCTGTCTGGCCGCGTGGCTGGTGCGAACGGCGGAAGCGCCTGGCACTTGCGCGCGTCCCGGCACCGACGTGTCCATCACGACCGACGCCGGCGAGAAGCACCTGCGGCTCGTCGGCGTCGAGGACGGCCGCTACACGTTCCGGGCGGCGATGGGGCCGCCCGAGGAGATCGCGGAGCGCGACCTGGAGGTCGCCGGAGAGCGCGTTCGCGTCGTGACCCTGCGAGTCGGAAACCCCCAGTGCGTCGTTCTCGACGAGGTGGCCGAACAGCGGTTCGTGCGCCTCGCCCCGGCCCTGGCAGCCCACCCGGCATTTCCAGCGGGGACCAATGTCGAATTCGCGTCGCTCGAAGCGCCGGACCGCCTCCGCATTCGCATCTGGGAACGCGGCGTCGGCCCGACCCGCTCGTCCGGCACCGGCGCCTGTGCGGCGGCCGCGGCGGCGGTCGTGGCGCGGGGCGCGGCGCGCACCGTCGTGGTGGAGGCCCCCGGCGGGGCGCAGCGCGTCGAGTGGCGCGAAGACGGGCTGTACCTGACCGGGTGGGCGGTGCTCGTCCTGACCGGCGAGTGGCAGCCGCCGCCGGGGCTGGCGTAGCCGCCTCGGGAGACGGGCGACGGTGGCGCGAGAGCGAGGCATCCGGAGCTACCACGAAGCCGCGGCGGCGGTTGAATCCTATTCGCCCGCGGAAGAGCGCCTCAACCGCCGGCGCCGCACCGTCGGCCTCTTCCTCGGACCCGTCCTGTTCGCGGCGGTCCTAGCGTGGCCAATGCCGACGCTCGGCACCGACGCCCATCGCCTGGCGGCGGTCCTGGCGCTGGTCGTGACCTTCTGGATCACCGAGGCCATCCCGATCGCGATGACCGCCCTGCTGGGGCCTGCCCTCGCGGTGGTCCTGCGGGTCGCCCCGATGCGCGAGGTCTTCGCCCCGTTCGCCGACCCGATCATCTTCCTCTTCATGGGCAGCTTCATGCTCGCCGAGGCCATGTTCGTACACGGCCTCGACCGCCGGATCGCGTTCACGGCGCTGGCGCTCGAGTGGGTCGGCCGGAGCCCCGGCCGGGTGCTGCTGGCGTTGGGCGGCGTGACCACGGCCCTCTCGATGTGGCTCAGCAACACCGCCACGACCGCCATGATGTTCCCCATCGCGCTGTCGGTGATCGGACACCTGCGCAACGCGCACCCGCAGGCCGGTCGCGACATCGAGCGGTTCGCGCTCGCCCTCATGCTGGTGACGGCCTTCGGCGCCTCGATCGGGGGCATCGGGACGCCGGTGGGGTCGCCGCCGAACCTGATCGGGATCGGCGTGCTCGACCGGACGGCCGGCGTGCACGTGTCGTTTGTCCAGTGGATGAGCGTGGGCGTGCCCCTCGTGCTCCTGCTCTTCGCTGCGCTGGTTGGCTACCTGGGGTTCGTCTCGCTGCGCGGCAGCCGCCTGCAGACCGACAGCGCCGCGTTGGCCCGGGCCGAGCTGCGGCGCCTCGGGCCCCTGTCGCGCGCCCAGTGGAACGTCCTGACGGCGTTCGGCGCCACCGTGGCGCTCTGGTTGACGCCGGGCGCCTTCGCGCTCGCGGGACTGGCCAACTCGCCCGCCGCGGCGGCGTTCGGCGCCGCCGTGCCCGAAGGGGTTGCCGCGCTGCTCGGCGCAGGACTCCTCTTCGTCCTGCCCGTGGACTGGCGCGCCCGGCGCTTCACGCTGAGGTGGGAAGAGGCCGCCCGCATCGATTGGGGCGTCATCCTCCTGTTCGGCGGCGGCCTCGCGCTCGGCGGTCTGGCCTTCACCACGGGCCTGGCCGAAGCGGCGGGCCGAACCCTGCTCGCGTGGCTGCCGGTGCGCGGGCCCGTGGCCCTGACCATGGCCTTCACCGCCGTCGCGATCTTGATGACCGAGGTGGCCTCGAACACCGCAGCCGCCAATATGGTCGTACCCGTCGCCGTGGCGGTTGCGGAGGCCGCCGGCATTCGACCGCTGGAGCCCGCGCTCGCGGCGACGCTCGGGTGCAGCATGGCGTTCATGATGCCGATTTCGACCCCACCCAACGCCATCGTCTACAGCTCGGGGTATGTCCCCATCGCCGCGATGGTCCGCCACGGCTTCGTGATCGACCTCATCGCCTTCGCGCTCATCGTCACGGTGGTGAGCCTGGTCGGCGGGCTGATCGGGTAGCGGCAATTCCTGCGAGGTCGACGCGCCGAAAGCGTGCAATTGGTGCGATCTGACCGGCCGCGCCGAGGCCGTCCGGCGGCGCCCCGGAGTGGCGGGGAGCTCGCCTGGTGCCTCCGCGGCGGCCCAGATCCGGCGAGGCAAGGCGCGGTCCCGGTCGCGCTCGGCGTGGTCGCCGGCCGCCCGCCCAATCTGTGCCCGCGTCTTGCAATGAAGGTGCAGCGGCGGGGAAGGTCGCATCGCGGCCGGTCGATCGGCGCCCGCGCGCGTCGCTGGCGATCTGGACGAAGCGTGCCCGCGGCGCACCCGCCGAGTCCACCGACCGGGAGGGTGCCGGTGAGACACTTGTCTGTGGGCGACCGACCCCGAGAGAAGCTCGATCGCGTCGGTCCGGCCGGCCTGGGCGACAACGAGCTGGTAGCTCTGGTCATTGGCAGCGGTACGCGGCGGGGCGGCGCCCTCGAGGTCGCCAACGCCGTGCTCGCCGCGGTCTCTGGGCTCCACGGCCTAGCCAGGGTCAGCCGGGAGGATCTCGAGCAGGTCCCCGGCGTCGGGCGGGCCCGCGCCGCGCAACTGCTGGCAGCCGTCGAACTCGGGCGGCGCACGCTGCTGCGGCCGTCCCAGGAGAAGGTGGCGGTTTTGACGCCGCAGGACGCTGCTGGGCTGCTCATGCCCCAGTTCGGTGCGGCCGCGGTCGAGCGCTTCGGTGTGCTCCTGCTGGACACGAAGCACCGCGTCCTGAAAACGCGCCTGCTGTCGGTCGGGACGCTCGATGCGAGTCTCGTGCATCCGCGGGAAGTCTTCCGGGAGGCAGTGCGCGCGGGCGCGGCGGCCGTCGTGCTGTTCCACAATCACCCATCGGGCGACCCCACGCCCAGCCGCGACGATGCCGCCCTGACGGAGCGGATGGTGGCCGCCGGCCGGATCATGGGCATCGACGTTCTCGACCACCTGGTCCTCGGCGAGACTACGTATTACAGCTTCAGGGAAGGCAAGTCGCTGCGGTCCGCCGAGGGGCGTGACGGATCCAGGTAGAATGGAGAGCCTGGGTTCGTTGATGGCGGCCTTCCTGTACCTCGATTGCTTCTCCGGCGCCTCCGGCGACATGTTCCTCGGAGCGCTCGTGGAGCTCGGCGTCCCCGTCGAGGGGCTCCGGCAGGTGGTGGCCGGGCTCGGGGTCGACCCGGCGGCCATCACGGTCGCGCGCGTCGCGCGGGCGGGCGTCGCGGCGACCAAGGTGCGTGTCGTCGAGCCCGACGAGGCGACCCACGAGGCGCACCACGAGGGCCCTCAGCCCCACGACCACGATCACCACCACCACCACCACCACCGGACCCTCGGGGAGATTGCGGCCTGCATCGATCGCTCGGGGCTCTCACCGGAGGGCCGGGAACGCGCGAAGGCGCTGTTCCGGCGGCTGGCGGACGTGGAAGCCGGTATTCATCAGATTCCCGTGGAGCAGGTGCACCTGCACGAGGTGGGGGCGCTCGATTCGATCGTGGATATTGTTGGAACCGTGTGGGCCATGGAGTGGCTCGGCGTCACCGAGGTGATGGCCTCGCCCCTCAACCTCGGGAGCGGCACGGTGGCGTGTGCGCACGGGACCTTTCCGGTTCCGGCGCCGGCGACGGCTGCGCTCCTGAGAGGCCGGCCGGTGTATTCCAGCGGGGCGCCGGGCGAGCTGGTGACCCCGACGGGGGCCCTGCTCGTGACGGAGTTCGCCTCGTCGTTCGGCCCGCTGCCCCCGATGCGGATCGACCGCATCGGGTACGGCGCTGGGGATCGTGACGTCCCCGGGGTGCCCAACGTGCTGCGCGCGTTTCTGGGCGAGCGGCTCGGGGCGCGGGCGGAGGAGCGGGTCGTCGTCGTCGAATTCGAAGTGGACGACATGAACCCGCAGATTTTCGGGAGTTTGATGGACCGCCTGTACGCGGCTGGCGCCCTCGAGGTGTTCTATGCGCCGGTCCAGATGAAGAAGAACCGCCCCGGCACGCTCGTCACGATC
Organism: uncultured Vicinamibacterales bacterium; assembly: GCA_964478975.1. Classification (GTDB taxonomy): domain Bacteria; phylum Acidobacteriota; class Vicinamibacteria; order Vicinamibacterales; family JAHECP01; genus CAYZKQ01. The sequence continues at coordinate 5,762 of CAYZKQ010000081.1, forward strand.
GTGGTGCCGCCGGAGGCCCGCGACGCGGTGACCGCCGTCGTGTTCGCGGAAACCACGACGATCGGCGTGCGCTATCACGAGGTGGGGCGCGAGTGTCTGGCCCGCGACGTCTGCGAGGTCGAGACGCCCGTGGGACCGATCCGGTTCAAGGTGGCCAGGCGCGACGGCGTCGTCGTCAATGCCGCGCCCGAGTTCGACGACTGCCTCCGGGCGGCGGCCGAACGGAGCTTGCCGGTGAAGACGGTGCAAGCCATCGCGGTCAAAGCGTACCTCGAACGCACCGGGGGGAAGTGAGGCGCGATGGCACGGTTCTATCTGACGACCGCGATCGACTACGTCAACAGCCGGCCGCATCTCGGGACCGCCTACGAGAAGATCACGGCCGACGTCATCGCCCGGTACCGCCGTCTCGCCGGGTGGTCCGTGCACTTCTTGATGGGCAACGACGAGCACTCCCAGAACGTCTATCGGCGGGCCGTGGAGCTCGGGCTCGATCCGCTCGCGTATTGCGACCGGATGGAGGCCGAGTTCCGCGAGGTGTGGCGCCGCCTGGACATCTCCTTCGACGATTTCATCCGCACAACCGAGGCGAGGCATCGCGCCGCGGTTACGGAGATGGTGCGGCGGATCGCCGACGCGGGTGACCTGTACGAAGGGGACTACGAGGGCTGGTACTGCGTGTCGTGCGAGGCCTTCAAGCAGGAGAAGGACCTCGTGGACGGGCTGTGCCCCGTCCACCAGCGCCGGCCGGACTGGATTCGCGAGAAGAACTACTTCTTTCGCCTCTCGCGCTATCGCGATCGCCTGCGCCGGCACTTCGCGGAGCACCCGGAATTTCTGGAACCGGAGGTCCGCCGGAACGAGATCCTGCGCCTGCTGGACGGCGGCCTCGAGGACATCTCGGTCAGCCGGGCCGGTCAGCCGTGGGGCATTCCGCTGCCGGTGGACCCGTCGAGCGTGGTCTACGTGTGGTTCGACGCGCTGATCAATTACATCTCGGCGGTCGGGTTCGCCACCGACGCGGCGCGGTTCGCGCAATGGTGGCCCGCCGACCTCCACGTGATCGGCAAGGACATCACGCGATTCCACTGCGTCATCTGGCCCGCCATGCTCCTGAGCGCCGGCGTGGCGTTGCCGCGGCAGGTGTTCGGACACGGCTGGGTGCATTTCAAGGGCCAGAAGATGAGCAAGTCGCTGGGTACCGTCGTGGATCCCCTCGAGGCCGCCGACCGCCTCGGACCGGATCCGCTGCGGCTGTATCTGGTCAAAGAGATCCCGTACGGCAGCGACGGCGACTTTTCGTGGCAGCGGTTCGAGGAACGCTACAACGTCGACCTGGCTAACAACCTGGGCAATCTCGTGAACCGGGTGAGCGCGATGGTCGACCGGTACCGCGGCGGCCTGCTCGCACCGGTGGCCGCCGGAGGCCGCCTGGCGGCGCTCGCCGGCGAAGTTGTCGACACGTATCGGCGCGCGATGGAGCGCCTGGCGCTGCACGAAGGTGCGGCAGCCATCTTCCGGCTGGTGGACGCCACGAACGAGTTCCTGGCGGAGACCGCCCCGTGGCTCCTGGCGCGAGACCCGCAGCAGGGTGACCGCTTGACGAGCGTCCTCTACGAGGCCGCCGAAGCGGTGCGCATTGCCGGCGTGCTGCTCGAACCCATCACGCCGCGGTCGGCGGCCGAGATCCGGCGGCGCATGGGGGACGACACCCCGGCGCCCGCGCTCCGGCTGGACCGTGACGCCGCGTGGCGGCCCGCCGGGCCGCGGCGCGTGCTGAAGAGCGAGCCGTTGTGGCCGCGCCTCGAAGACCGTTCCGCTCTCGACGAGGTCCCGCCAGAAGCGGGCACGAACCGGAGGCCGATCCTCATGAGTGAACCCCAGAAGCCTGCAGTCCCTGAATCCGCGTCCACCGCGCCAGGCGCCCCATCCACCCCGTCGGCCGCGACAGGCGACCGGCTGTCGATCGACGAGTTCATGAAGGTCGACCTGCGCGCGGCACGCATCGTCGAAGCCGAACGCGTGCCCAACTCGCGCAAGCTCATCAAGATGACGGTCGATCTCGGCACCGAACGCCGCACGATGGTCGCGGGCGTCGCCGAGGCGTACGAGGCCAGCACCCTCGTCGGCAAGACCGTCGTCGTCGTGGCCAACCTGAAACCCGCGAAGCTCATGGGGATCGAGTCGGACGGCATGATCCTGGCGGCGAGTCCGGAGGGCGGCAAGCCCATCCTGGTGACCTTCGACCAGCCGCCGCCGCTCGGGTCCCGCGTCCGCTGACGGCGCGGGGGACCGGGGCCGTGCGCGCGATCGACAGCCACTGCCACCTCGCGGACGCGGCCTTCGCGGCCGACCTGGACGAGGTCGTGGCGCGGGCCAGGGCGGCCGGCCTCGCGGGCGCCCTCTGCATCGTGACCGCCGGCGACGCCGAGGAGCAAAGCCGGGCTGAGCGGGTCGCCGCCGCGTGGCCCGAGGTCCGCTTCGCGGTCGGCGTGCACCCGCACATGGCCGGCCGCTACGCAGGCCGTGCCGCCGAGGTGGAGGCCGCCGTGCGCGCGGCCCTCGACACCCTGCCCGGCGTGGCCGCCATCGGCGAGATCGGGCTCGACTACCACTACGATTTCTCGCCGCGGGACGTCCAGCGAGACGTCTTCCGGCGGCAGGTCCGCCTGGCCCGGGAGTCCGGCCTGCCGGTCGTGATCCACACGCGCGAGGCGTGGACGGATACGCTCGCGATCCTCACTGAGGAGAGCCGGGAAGGTCTGCGCGGGGTGTTCCACTGCTTCTCGGGCGACGGCCCGATGGTACGGGCGGCGCTCGACCTCGGGTTCTATGTCTCGTTCGCGGGCCTCGTGACCTTTCCCAAGGCGCACGCGGTCGGCGAGGCCGCCCGGCTCGTGCCGGCGGATCGCCTGCTGGTCGAAACCGACGCCCCCTACCTGGCCCCGGTGCCCCGCCGCGGCCGGCGGAACGAACCGGCCTTTCTCGTCCACGTGATCGACACGCTCGCCGCCTTGCGGGGGGAGAGTCCCGACATCATCGCCGCCGCCACCTTGAAGAACTTCCAGACACTGCTTCGCCCGGGCGTCGATTCAGCGCCGGTGGGCGACCCCTGAACACGGCGCGCCGGCTGCAGAGACGGTTCGGCCGGCAGCGGCCGGCGAGGAGCGCGCGGTGCGATCCGCGCAGGCAACACCCGTTGTCGCGACGGTAACTCGGGGTGACGCCCCATGATCGCCGCCAAGCGGCAGCGAGCCGGGATGGTGGCCTCAGGCGGGGCAACCGACGTTGGCGACACCGGGACCCGACAGATGGAAGCCCGCCGCCCTCGGTAGCATCCCGCTTCTATCTCGAAATGGGCGAGCGAGTTCGGCGGACGGCCGGCGAGGCCGCTGGTGGCCTCCTGGTTGCTCGGTGCTCGGTGTGCCTCGTGCGGCGCGCCGCGGCTTCGCGGCTTTCGTCCTGCGGCGGCGCGGAGGCGATCCCTGACCGAGGTCAGGAGGAGGTGGGGCCATGAGACATCTTCGGACGTTCGCCAGTCTGGTCGTGCTGTTTGTGTGCGCGGCCAGACCCACGGCCGCGCAGATTCGCTATCCCATCGATGGCTTCGTCTGGTACAGCGTGCCGAACGGGGAGATCGTCGGGCACTGCTTCGGCAATTGCGGCGCCGGGTGCAGCGACTTCATGAACCCGTGCGGCGGCCGCCAGCAGTACTGGGAATTGCAGATCCTCTCGGAGCCGCAGCCCGTCGGCGGGGAGTGGTGGGACACCGAGTGTTGGACCGACACGCTCATGCTGGTGCGGTTCGTGCCGCATCAGGCCTGGGCTCGATGGACCTACTACGGCCACGCCGCGAGCGGCTGCGAGAGTCACGACGCGCGATGTCCAGAGGTCTTCTATATCGGCTGCCTCATCTGGACCGGCTGCGGCCCTGAATGGGATCAGGAGTGGTGGTACGAAGAGCTTATCGAGGGCGACAAACGGGCCGACGTCGAGCCGATCGGGTCGTGCTGGACGCCCTGGTTGCCTTAGCCGTGTGGTCGCGGACGGCCGGGTCGTGCGCCTCCGGGGCGACCCCCGGCCGCCCGAGCGCGGGGGAGATTCGGTTCGGGAAAGGAGAAGCCCATGCCCGGTCCCACGACGTCGATGTTCGCGATACGCCTTTTGGGCGCGGCCTTCGCGGTCGCGGGGCTCGCGACGCTCGCGAGCGCGCAGGCCGGGGCGCGTGCGCCCGCCGCGCCGCCCGGCGAGGTGGTCGCCAGGATCGGCGACCGCACGATCTCGATGAGGGAGGTCGAACAGTTCTGGCGCGAGTCGGATCCGGTGTCGTTCGCGCGGGTGCAGCAGCAGCTCTACGAAGCGCGGAAGCGGGCGCTCGACGGGGTCATCGCGGAGTACCTGCTCGGCCGCGAGGCCGCGCGGCGCGGGCGCACCGTGGAGGAACTGCTGGCTGAAGCCGTTCCCGCCGGCACGCCCGCCGTGACTGACGCCGAAGTTCGGCAAGCCTACGACCAGTCGTCGGCGGCCGCGCGCGGCCTGACGCTGGAACAGGCTCGTCCCGTCATCCTCGCCTACCTGCAGCAGCAAAAGGCACGCGAAGCGCGACAGCAACTGGTCGACCGCCTCAGGAACGCCGCCGCGCCCGACATCCTCATCGCGCTGGAGCCCCCGCGCCAGGCGGTGCCGGTGGCCGGTACCGACCCGGTACGGGGGGCGCCTGCCGCGCCGGTCGCCATCGTCGCGTTCTCCGATTTTGAGTGCCCGTTCTGCAGGCGCGCGGTGCCCGTGCTCCAGCGCCTCCTGGAGACCTACCGCGAACAGGTGAAGCTCGTCTGGAAAGACTTTCCGTTGCCTTCACATCCGATGGCCGCCCTCGCCGCGGAGGCCGCCCGGTGCGCCCAGGACCAGGGGAAGTTCTGGGAGTACCACGACCGGCTCTTCGCCGAGGCGGACACGCTCGAGCCGGGGCGCCTGAGGGTGCTGGCCGCCGAACTGGGTTTGGAGCTGAAGGCGTTCGACGACTGTGTCTACTCGCGCCGCCATCGAGAACGGGTGGCAGCGGGCTTGCAAGAAGGGCGGCGACTCGGTGTCGAGGCGACCCCGACGGTGTTCATCAACGGGCGGCGGATCACCGGTCTGGCTCCGTTCGAGACCTACGAGCGCGTCCTTCTGGATGAGCTGGCCGGCGGCCGGGGATCAGCGCGGCAATGACCTGACGGCGCAACGTCTCCGGGAACCGTTGGGGGACCCGACGATGGTAGGATGGTGCCGACTCGTCCGCCACAAGGGCACTGGTGAGTTCGGTTGTCGGGAGGCCCGAAGGGAACCGCAGCTCGATTCGGGCCCGGCTGCGAGTGGGCATCGCTGCCGCGCGCCAGGGTCGGGCCGACCATTCACGGGGAGGGTACCATGCGTACCAATGCCGCGGCCGTGATCCTGTGTGCCGTCGTCTTGCTCGCGGGCCCGGTTTACGCGCAGAGCGATTTCAGTGCTGTGCGGCTCAAGCCGGGCGACGTGGTCTACGTCACACCGCCGTCGGGCCCCGAGGTGACCGGGCGCGTGACATTCGTGTCGCCGGCGTCGATCCAGGTCGACGGCGTCGAATTCAAGCCCGAACCAGGCCTGCAGATCCGCCGCCGGGGCGACCGGGTCTGGGACGGCGCCCTGAGCGGTCTCGTCCTCGGGGTCGTCGTCCAACTGGTCGCAGGCGGGGAGTGTGAAGTCCGGCGGTCGTCCGGCGAATGCCTGGCCGCGGCGGTCATCTGGGGGAGCGGCCTCGGGGCGCTCATCGACGGCTTGCATGTCGGGCGCACGACCGTCTACGTGGGCACGCCAGCGGCGCCGGCCGCGTCACCGCGGCCGGTCGCCGGGCGTCCCGCGAGCGCGCCGACCCTGGGACTCCGCTGGACGTTTTGAGCGGCAGCGCCGTCTTTTCGGTCGGCCGATCGCCGGCAGGCGGCGCAACGGTGGCGGGCGGCGCGAGGCGGGTGCGGTGCGGCGCGGCGCCGGAGCGGCCGGCGTTGTGGGAACTGGCGTCCGCGCAAGGGCTTAGCGCGTTGACACCTGCCGAGCAGATGTGGTCTCATGGCAGGCATTGTGCAGCCGTCCGTCCCGCTGGACCTGGCCCAGATCTTCGAGCCGATCCGCGACGACCTCCAGGCGGTCGAGCGCGAGTTCGCCCGCCAGACCGAGTCGCGCGTGCGCCTCATCCCGGAGATCGGCCGCTACATCCAGCATAGCGGCGGCAAGCGCGTGCGGCCCGCGCTCCTCCTGATGGCGGCCCGCTTGGCGGGCTACCGGGGAGCTCGGGCCATCCTCTACGCCTCGGTCGTCGAATTCATCCATACCGCGACGCTCGTCCACGACGACATCGTCGACGGGGCCGACTTGCGCCGGGGCCGCCTGGCGGTGCACTCGCGCTGGGGCAACGACATCACGGTGCTGCTCGGCGACTATCTGTACATCAAGTCGATGGCGATGGCCCTGACCGAGGACGCGCTGGAGATCATCCGCTTGCTCTGTGACGTCACCCTGCGGATGATCGAGGGCGAGCTCTATCAGTTGACCAAGGCCGGCGACGTCGACATCGCGGAGGACGAACACTTCGAGATCATCCGGCGGAAGACGGCGTATCTGTTCGGTGGGTGCGCGCAGATCGGGGGGATGCTCGGGGGCCTGCCCGACGACCAGCAACGCGCCCTGCAGGCGTACGGGTTCAACCTGGGCATCGCGTTCCAGCTCGTCGACGACCTGCTCGATTTCACCGCCGACGAACAGGTGCTCGGCAAGCCGATCGGGGGCGACCTGCGCGAGGGCAAGGTGACGCTGCCGGTGATCTATTTGCTGCGCGAAGGCCGTCCGCGCGCGCGCGATCTGGTTGAGCGGATCGTCCGCGAGCGGGCCGTGGCACCTGACGAGTGGCGCGAGCTGTGCCGGCTGCTCGGGGAGTCCGGGGCGATCGAGAAAGCCTACGGGCGGGCCGTCGAGTTCGCGGCCTTGGCCAAGCGGCACCTGGAAGCCTTCCCGCCGAGTCGCGAGCGGGAGTTGCTGCTCGCGCTGCCCGATTACGTCCTGGCGCGGGACCGATGACCCGCTTCGCAGTCGGGCGCCTCACGGTCGAAATCGTCGAAGGCGACCTCACCGCCCAGCGTGTGGACGCGATCGTCAACGCGGCGAACAACCATTTCTGGATGGGGGCCGGCGTCGCCGGGGCGATCAAGCGGAAGGGCGGCGAGATCATCGAGCGCGAGGCGATGGCCCTCGGCCCGGTCCCGCCGGGTGAGTCGGTCGTCACGACCGCTGGGTCCCTCGCGGCGCGCTACGTGATCCACGCGGCGGTCATGGGCCAGGATCTGCGAACCGACGAGCGCCTGGTCGCGCGCGCGACGGAAACGGCGCTCGCCGCCGCCGCGGCGTGCGGCGTGACCAGCGTCGCATTCCCCGCGTTGGGTACTGGCGTGGGCGGCTTGCCGATCGCGCGGTGTGCCGCGGTGATGGTGGACGTGGTCCGCCGGCAGGCGGCGCCGTCGAGCCTTGAGCGCGTCATCTTCGTCCTGTTCGGCGAGTCAGCCTATCGAGAATTCGCGGCCGTCGCGGCGCGCATGCTCGGCGG
>CAYZKQ010000082.1:0-13300 GCA_964478975.1 uncultured Vicinamibacterales bacterium
GCGGCGTCCGCGTCCGCGAGCTGCGGCACGCGCCGGAAGAAGCGGCGGGCCGCGGCGTAGTCGCCCAGGCGGAAGGCCGCCTGCCCCGCGCCGCGCGCCGCGTCGGCGAGATCCGGCGCGAGGCGGAGGGCGTCGGTGAACTGGTCGAGCGCCTCCTGGAACGCCCCGGCCTCGAGCAACAGGCGGCCCAGCTCCACGCGCTGCGCCGCGTCGGCGGGCAGGCTCGCGGCGAGCGCCAGCACCTCGGCTGTCGCCGCGCGGCGGTCGCCGTGGTCGAGCAAGAGCCGGACGAGCTCGAGGCGGACGCGGCGCTGGGCGGCCGCCGTGTCGCCCCGCCACACCCCGTAGACGGCGCTGTGGTAATAGCGCACCGCCTCGGACACGTCGCCGCGCGCCGCCGCGAGACGCGCCAGATCGGCGTTGATCTCGGGGTCTTCGGGGGAGTGCTCGCGGAGCTTGAGCAACACCCGCCGCGCTTCGTCGGCCCGCCCCGAGGCGGCGAGGGCGCGCGCCAACGCCGCCAGATACACCCGGTTTGTCGGGTCCCGGACCGTGGCGCGGCGCAGCGCCCGCACCCCTTCGTCCACGGCGCCCGCCTCGAGATGGCCGCGCGCCTGTTCGTACCAGAAAGCCGCGTCGCGGGCGTTCGCCGCGCGCGCCTGCTGCGCCGCGGCGCGCGTCAGCGCGAAACCGGCCACCGCCAGGGCGGCCAGCAAACCGAATCGCCAGATGTCGCGTGGATGCGGTCGCCGGCCGTCGTCGGCCGCCGGGCTGTGCTCCACTGCCACATCCTTTATTGTACGGCGCCTGTCCGTCGGCCTCGGCACGACGGCCCCCGCGTGGCGCGGTGGGGGCGATCGGACCGGCTGTGGTACGCTGAAAGGTCGCGCATGTCGAACGCGGTCGTCCTGAGCGTCATGGCGATGGGCGTGCTCGCGGGCGCGCTCGGGGCCACGCTGGGCCTGGGCGGCGGGGTGTTTCTCGTGCCGTATCTCCGCCAGGGGCTCGGCCTGCCGGCGGCCGTCGCGTCGGGGATCAGTTTGACGACGGTGATCGCGACCTCCAGCGTGGTGTCGGCGGGCAAGGCCGGCCGCCAGTTGATCAACCTGCGCTTGGGGATGGTACTCGAGATGGCGACGGCGGCGGGCGGGCTCGCCGGGGGCCTCGCGGCGCAGATCTTCTCGGACCGCGCGCTCGATCTGCAGTTCGCCGCTGTCACGGCGGTCATCGCCGGTGTCATGCTGGCGCGGCTGGACCGCCGCAACGTCATTCGCGACCCCGGGGCCGACCCCGGCCGGCTCGGCGGCCGCTTCTACGAGCGGGAAAGCGGGGGAGAAGTGGTCTATCGCGTGCGGCGCCTGCCCCTCGCGCTCGGCGTGTCCTGGGTGGCCGGCAGCGTCTCGGGGCTGCTCGGCATCGGCGGGGGCATCTTGAAGGTGCCGGTCCTCAACGCCTGGTGCGGTGTGCCCATGCGGGCGGCGGCCGCGACGAGCGCGTTCATGATCGGGGTGACGGCCGTCGCCGCCGCGCCGATCTATTACGCGCAGGGCCGGATCGTGCCGCCCCTCGCGGCGGCGGCGGTGCTCGGGGTGCTGGTCGGCTCGCGCCTCGGGTTGCGGCTGGGCGAGCGCGCGCCCGCCCGGTGGCTCAAGCTGCTCATGGCGGCGGTGCTGCTGGCGGTTTCCGTCCTGACGTTCGCCCGCGCGCGGTGAGCGGGATATGGCGGGGAGAGCTCCGGTGAAGCGGATGGCTCCGATCGATCGCTACGCCCGGTTGGAACGACTCCTGGGACACCTGCTGCTCGCCGGGGCGGCCGCCAGCACCGTGCTGCTCGCGGCGGGACTGGCGTGCTGGATGATCGGCCTGCGCGGCGCTGCGACCTCGTTCTGCTTCGAGGCGGGACTGCTCGTGTTGATGGCGACCCCGGTTGCCCGCGTGGTCGTCTCGCTGCTCGAATACGCCCGCCAGCGCGACTGGCTCTTCGTGGCGGCGACCGCGACTGTGCTCGCGGTGCTGGCCGGCACCGTCCTGACGGCCGTCCGCATGGTCGGGGGTGCCCGCTAGGCGGCGCGCGGTCGCGACCGCCGGGGCCGCGAGGCGACCCCATCCGTCTGTCGGCCGGGGCTCTCAGCCCCGGCGGCGCGAGTCCCGCTGGGTACCTCCGCACGGCGGGCGTGATCGGCGCGTCGGTCGGGCCTCTTCGGGCTCCCCGTGGCTGCCTGCGCGCGACGTGCGACCGCCGGTTCCTCAGCGACGGCTCAGCCGGAGGAACTGCGCCTCGGTCAGCGCCGGTGCGAGCTGGACGATCCCCTTCTCCTGCACGACGCGCTCGATCTCCTCGAGCTCCATGGGCAAGAAGCTCGTGAAGTTTTCCACGCCCGTCTCGGTCACGACGACCGTGTCTTCGTAGCGGAGGTAGAGGTTTTCCTCGGGAACGCGGAGCTGTGGGTCGACCGAGAACACGTGCCCGGGTCGCAGGCCGTCGCGGTAGCTCCCGACGTCGTGCACCGCCATTCCCACGGTGTGGGAGAAGACGCCGCCGCCGGTCTCCACGAGCTGCCGCGCCGCCTGCTCGTAGGCCGGCTTCGCGAACTTCGTGCGCGCGAGGATCGGCTCCATGGCGGTGCGCACCTCGGCCATCACCTGGGCGGGCGTCACGCCGGGACGGATCCGCGCCAGCGTGGCCTTGTGGTAGGCGAGGACGAACCCGAGCAGCTCGCGCTGCCACGCGGTGAAGCGGCCGCTCACCGGCCAGACGCGGCCGACATCGCTCACGTAGTACCGGTAGTCGGGCGCGTAGTCCATGAGGACCAGGTCGCCGTCGCGGAGCTGCGCCGTGTTCCGGAAGTAGTGCATGTTGGCGATGTTCTCGGTGCCTGCCGCGGTGATCGAGCGGTAGGCCTCGAGCCGGGCGCCGTTGACGAGGAACACATAGCGCGCCGCGGCATCGAGCTGGTACTCGTACACGCCCGGCTCGGTGCTGCGCATCGCCTCCATGAGTCCCAGCCCGGCGAGCTGGGAAGCCCGGCGGATGAGGGCGATTTCGCGCGGGCTCTTGATGGCGCGCAGCTCGTCGAGGATCGGGTTCAGGTCGCGGATCTCCGCGCGCGGGTGCCGGCTCCTCAGCAGTTCGACGAAGCGCCGGTGCCGCAGGGTAGCGCCGTCCCAGTAGTCGCGGGCGCGCGCCGCCTCGGCCGCCACGAGCTCGCCGCGGCTCTGCTGGGCGCCCTCCGGCGGCAGGAACTCCGCGTAGATGATCGCCCGAGCCCGTCCCGGCGCCGGCGCCGCAGCGGGCCCGAGCGGCCAGTCGGCCTCGGCCATCGCGGACACGGGCCGGACTTCGTCCACACCCGTCAGCCGCCGCACCAGCTCTGCATCGTCTGCCGAGAGGACGCGCCCCTCGGCGCGCTCGAGCCGCTCGTCGCGCGGCGGCAGGTAAAGCGTGACGCGCCGGGTGCGGCCGTCGAGGCGGAGGTAGGCGCCCGGCGTTTCGATGCCGGAGAGGTAGTAGAAGTTGTTGTACTGGCGCGGGTAGATGAACCCGTCCGTCTGCGGCATTCCCTGGAGGACGGCGACGGCGTCCGCGCCGATGCGCTCGAAGACCTTCGCCCAGCGGGCGCGGAACTCCTCCGGCGGAAAGTCGGTCTGATAGTGCTGCCCGTGCACGGCACCGCCGAGCAGCAGGAGCAGGGCCAGAAGCGCGGCGCCGGCGCCGCGTGTGGCGGGTCGGTTCGACCGGCGCGTCGTCTGGATCGCGGTCATCGGGACAGCCTCCCTTCGATGGCCACCGCATGCGGGACCGTTGTCTGGTACCGGCAGTCGGGGACGTGAACCGGCGCCTGACGGACGCCCCACGGCGGAGGCGTCCGTCCGGTTGTCGCGTGGCGATCTTACGCGGGAGCCGGCTTATCGGGCGATGACTTCTGCGAATGGGCGTGGAGCCGCGTCACCCTTCGGCGACAGCGTTGCGCCGAGGGCTGGACCTGCGGGTCATCGCCTCGGCCCGCGAATCGCGTATCCGACGGCCCTCGCGTCACTGGGTGGCGCCGAACCGGCCTTACGGCGCCATCATTTCTTACTACCTGGACGAGGCGCTGCCGGCGGGCGAGCGTGCCGAACTCGCGATTCTGGATGCGGGCGGGCGCCTCGTGCGCGTGCTCGAAGGTACGGGCCGTGCGGGCGTCAACCGCGTGGTGTGGAACCTGCGCGAGCCGGCGTGTGGCGGCCGCGCGCTGGCCGCGCCCGGGGGCCGCGGCCGCCGGGCGGGTGAGTCCTGGATCCGCGCGCTACCGGGGACCTACCGGGTGCGCCTGGCGGTGCGCGGCCGGACGCTCGAGCAGCCCTTCGAGGTGTGGCTCGACCCGCGCGTGACGGCGACGCGGGAGGACCTCGAAGTCTGGTATCGCGAAGTGAAGCGGATCGAGGGGATCGAGTGCGGCGTGGCGGAGGCGCTCGAGACGATCGACGGTCTGATGCGCCGGATCGACGCGGCCGCATCGGCTCGAGGCGAGGACGCGGCGCTCGCCGGGGCGCGGCGCGAGCTGGCGTCGCTCGCCGCGAAGCTCGGGGGCGATCCACGGCATCCGGATCACGACAATCTCCGCGCGAAGATCGATTGGCTGACCATCCAGGTGGGCAATTACACCGGGCGGCCGACGGTCGCGCAGATGGAGTGGATCGCGCGCTTCGAGCGCCAGCTCGCGGACTGGTTAGCCGACCTCGAGCGCATCCGCCGCGGGCTTCCGGCGGTCGCGGGGGAAGCGGCGGAGCGCCGAGGGAGCCTCCGGTGAGACGCCGAACGTCTTCGGAAATCCTGGAGCCGGCGGTCGGACTCGAACCGACGACCTGCTGATTACGAATCAGCTGCTCTACCGACTGAGCTACGCCGGCCTCGCACACGACGCGCGCCGGCACGCGGCCGCGCCGTACCACGCGAACACGACATTATACGCCACCTCCCCTATAATACCCGCCACGCGCGCGCCCCGCATGCCCTCCGACCCACCGCCCCCGCCGCCAGCGACGTCCCCGCGCCACCCGCACCGGCTCCTCCTCGCCCTCCTGACGCTCAGCGCACTCCTGAACAGCATCGGGCTGTGGTGGGGGCTGCCTCAGCAACCCGAAGCGTGGGCCCCCGACGAGCTGTCACCCGGGGACGTCTTCGAAAGCGCCCAGCAGCGCTTCTCCGGAGGCTGGCAGCGCTGGTATCCCCCGATGCACTACTACGTCCTGACCCTGGCCCAGCTCCCGCTCTTCATCGCGATCGGAGCGGGCTGGACGACCCTGACCGACCCCACCACCTACACGGGCCTCTACGTCATCGTCCGCCTCGTGAGCGTCGCGATGGCGACAGCGACCGTGTGGCTCCTGTATCTCTGCGCGCGGGAGCTGGACGACGAGCGAACCGCGCTGTTCGCGGCGCTCATGACCGCCCTCGTCCTTCCGCTCGTCTATTACGCCAAGGTCGCCAACGTGGACGGTCCGGCCGTCTTCTGGTACGCCCTCGGGCTGTGGTGCTACCTCCGCGCCCTGAGCCACCACCGGCTGCGCCACTACCTGGGACTCGCCCTGGCCGCATCGGCGGCCGTGGCGACCAAAGATCAGATGTTCGGCCTGTTCGCCGGCATGCCGGTGGCCCTCGCAATGGCGCAGGATCACGCCCGGCGAGCCCAGGGCGGTGCGGCGACGTGGTGGTCCGCTGTGTTCGACCGCCGCATGCTGCTGGCAGGCACCGCCGCGCTCGTCTCCCTGGCGGTCCTGGAGAACGTCCTGTTCAACTGGTCCGGCCTCGCGGCCCGCTGGCGGTGGTTGCCCGACCTACCCAAAGGCTGGGAACTGGTCCCGAACACCCCCGCGGGACACCTCCGCCTGCTCCGGATGGGCGCGGATCACGTGCGGTTCTCGCTCGGCTGGCCGTTCTTCGCAGCCGTCGTGGCCGGCGCCCTCGGCTCGTTGCGCCACGGGCGGCGCGAGCCGCGGCGCCTCGCGCTCCTGGTGCCCCTCGTCTTCTACTGGGTGCTCCTCATCATGCCCATCCGCCAGGTGACGGACCGGTACCTGCTCCCGGTAACCGTGACGTCGACATTGTTCGGCGCGCCGGTCCTGAGCGGGCTCTGGACTTCGCGGCGCCTGCGGCCCGCCGGGGCGGCGCTCGTGAGCGCGAGCGTCCTGTATTCGTTCGCGTACGCCTCGTCCATCGACTGGCTCATGCTGAGCGACAGCCGGTACGCCGCGGAACGCTGGCTGGCCGCTCACGTGCCGCAGGGAACGCGGATCGCCGCCATCGGGCACCGCACCTATCATCCGCGCCTGAGCGGGTACGACGCCCATTACGTGCCGCTCCCGGAGCCCGGCGCGGTCGCGGGCCTGCGGGCCGAGTACGTCATCGTCACGGGGGCCTATCGAGAAGATCGGTTTCCGAACCGGCCGCTCGTGCGCGAGTTCTTCTCGCGCCTCGAAGACGGCTCGCTGGGGTACGTCCCGGTCTGGCGCGACAAGCGCCGGCCGCGGTGGTCGCTGGTGCGCTTGCGGGGGATCGAGACGAATCTGGACAAGGTCGACGCGGAAATTGTCATCTATTACCGGCGGCGTCCGGCGCCCGCGCCGCCCGGCTGAGCCTCCCTCGGCGCGGCCTTCCGGGCACTTCCGCCCGCCGGGTTCAGTCCCGGGCCTGTTCGTGCTAGCATGACGCCATCGTCCACACGCCGTGACCATGCGGGCGCGTGCGCTGCCGCGTGCGGTGTCGAGCGGCCGGGCTCAGCCGCTCCGCGCCGCGCCCGTGCCGGCCGATGACGCGCACATCGCACGGCGCTACCACATCGACACGGCCCCCGCGCCGGACCGCGTGCGCCACCCGCCGCGCTTCCGCGTCCGGGTCAGGAAAACGCGGCTCGTGCGCCTGGTGCTGCGCGAGCTCCTGGCGCTCGAGGGGCCGCACCGCGCCCGGGTCGCGCTGAGCCGGCCGTGCGTCTACGGCGTGTTCGGCCGCCCAGTCGGCGGGCTGTGGCCGAAGCACGAATTGTGCGTGGGGTGTCTCCGCTGCACCACGCAGTATCCCGAGGTCGTCCAGATCGAACCCAACCCGGAACGCCTCCGTCTGGGCGACGCGTACCTCGGACCGGACGCCGTCGACACGATCCTGTACGAGGCGCGCACGGGCCGCGTGCCGGTGCGCGGCGCGGGCTACCGCGGCCCCTTCGGCGGCGAAGACTGGGACGGGATGTGGACGGACATGTCGGAGATCGTCCGGCCGACGCGCGACGGCATCCACGGCCGCGAGTACATCTCCACGCTCGTGGACATCGGGGCGAAGCCGCCGTTTCTCCGCTTCGATGATCGGGGCGACCCCACCGGCGAGGTCCCGCGCGTCATCGCGCTGCCGGTTCCGTTCGTGTTCGACGGGCCTCCGCCCGGCGCGCCCTGCCGCCTCGCGGACATTCTCGCGGCCGCGGCCGAGCGCCTCGACACGCTCGCCGTGCTGCCGCTCCGGACCGTTCTCGACCGGCGGTTGGCGGGGCCGGCGGTCGCGCCGCTCGTCGGGTGCGGGGAGGTCTCGGCGATCGATCGCCTGGCCGGCCGCCCGCGCCTGATCGAGCTGGACGGGTGGGATGCGCCGGCCTTCGCGGCCGCGCGCGCGCTCGCCGCCGCGCCGCTCGTCGCCGTGCGCGTCCCGATGGAGCAGGATGTCCGGCCGCTCGTCGACGCCGGCGTGCGCGTCATCCACCTGGTGGCGGACTACCACGGGCGCGCCGCCGGGCGGTTCGCCCTCGAGTGGCTCCGCGAGGTGCACGACGCGCTGGTCGACGCCGGCGTGCGCGAAGAAGTGACGCTGCTGGCGAGCGGCGGCATCGCGCTGGCCGAGCACGTGCCCAAGGCGATCATTTGCGGGGCCGACGCGGTCGGGTTGGACACGGCGCTGTGGGTCGCCCTCCAGGCGCGGTTCGCCGGGGAATGCCGCGACCGCCAGCGGGCGTCGGTCGCGTTCCCCGCGCTCGACCTCCCGTGGGGTGTCCGGCGCTTGACGAACCTGGCCAACGCCTGGCGCGACCAGCTCCTCGAGGTGCTCGGAGCCATGGGATTGCGCGAGGTGCGCCGCCTGCGCGGCGAGGTCGGCCGGGCGATGTTCCAGCGCGACCTCGAGCGCGAGGCGTTCGACGGGATCGCCGGTTATGCATCCGCAACCTGACGCCCCCGTGAAGGCGGCGGGCGGGACGACGGTCGTCGATCGGATCGCCGCGAAGCACCGCGCGGCGCTGCGCGAGGGCTTCCACGCGTGGGCCGACCTGGCGTTCGGCCGGCCGCCGGCGATGGGCGACGCGCGATGGACGCCGGACCTGATTCTCGCCACGTGGCGCCAGGCCGAAACCGGCGAGCCGCCGGACCCGGACGAGGGGCTGGAATATCGCGTGGGGGCGTCGGGCGGCGGATTCGACCGCCTCGACTTCCGCTTCCTCCCCGCGGAAGCCTGGCTGCCGGAGGCCGACGCCATCGACCTCGCTCTCCCCCTCAACCGCCGGCCGTGGGACCGGCGCGTCGAGATTCCGGTGCCGTGGTACGGCGCGGGGATGTCCTACGGGTCGGTGAGCGAGCAGGTCATGCTCGCGCGGGCGCTGTGCGCGCGCGAGTGGCGCACGTTCACCAGCACCGGCGAGGGCGGCTATCCCGCGTCCCTCGTGCCGCTGCGCGACCACGTCATCACCCAGGTGGCCACCGGGATGTTCGGCGTCCGCGAGGAGACGATCCAGTGGGCGCCGATCGTCGAGTTCAAGTACGCGCAGGGCGCCAAGCCCGGCCTCGGCGGCCATCTCCTCGGCGACAAGGCCACGACCGCCGTCGCGCAGATGCGCGAGAGCGTGCCGTGGGTGAGCCTGTTCTCGCCGTTCCCCTTCCACAGCGTCTACTCGGTCGAGGACCACAAGAAGCACCTCGACTGGGTCAAGACGATCAACCCGCGCGCGCTCGTGTCGGTGAAGGTCTCGACGCCGACCGACGTCGACATGGTCGCGGTCGGGTCCTACTACGCCGGGGCGCACATCCTGCACCTCGACGGGAGCTACGGGGGGACCGGCGCGGCGCCCGAGATCGCGAAGAAGAACATCGCCATGCCGATCGAGCTCGCCATCCCGCGCGTCCACCGGTTCCTCGTGGCCGAGGGGATCCGCGACGAGCTCGTCGTGATGGCCTCGGGCGGCGTGCGGACCGCGTGGGACATCGCCAAGGGCATCGCCCTCGGCGCCGACGGGTGCATTCTGGGGACGACGGAACTGGTGGCCCTCGGGTGCACCCGGTGCTCGAACTGCGAGCGCGGGCGCGGCTGCCCGTTCGGTCTGACCACGACCGACCCGGAGCTGGCCCTTCTGGTCGAGCCCGCCTGGGGAGCCGAGCGCCTGAGCCGCCTCTACCGATCGTTCGCCCGCCAGCTCCGCGAGATCCTGCGGCGGCTGGGGCTCCCCAGCGTCCGGGCCCTCAGGGGGCGGACCGACCTGCTGGTCTACCGCCCGAGCGAGGCGCGAGATGCACGCTGACGCGGGACGGATCGACCGCGCGTCGCTCGTCCAGGCCCTGGTCCGGTCGCGGCGCGGGCTCGTCGAGGGCGCGCCGGTGCCGGCGCGCAAGGGCGAGGCCGAAGGCGGCTGCGGGGTCATCGGGATCGCGTGCGCCGAGCGCGTCGCCGGCCGCCACCTCCTGCAGGCGCTCGCCCAGATGCGCAACCGGGGCAACGGCAAGGGCGGAGGGATCGCCGCCGCCGGCCTCGACCCGGCCTTCTTCGGCGTGAGTCCCGCGGTGCTCGAGCGCGACTACCTCCTCGCCGTCGCCTACCTCGACCCGACCGCCCGGGCGCCGGTCGAGCGCGAGTTCATCGAGCCGGTCTTCCTCGTCGATCACGTGTTCGAGGTACCGACCGCCGCGGGCGCGGTCGCGACCGACGTGACCCCGCCGGACGTCGCGGTCTACTTCGTGCGCGTCCGGCCCGAGCGCCGCCGCGCCTTCGCGGCCGCACAGGGGCTCGACGAGCGGATCGCCGGCGCCGCGATCGACGACGAGCTGGTGTACCAGAACACCTACCGCCTCAACCGCGCCTGCTACGCGTCGACGGGCGAGAAGCGCGCCTTCGTCCTCTCCCACGCCCGCGACCTGCTCGTCCTCAAGATGGTGGGGTACGGCGACG
This sequence comes from uncultured Vicinamibacterales bacterium, assembly GCA_964478975.1. Taxonomy (GTDB): domain Bacteria; phylum Acidobacteriota; class Vicinamibacteria; order Vicinamibacterales; family JAHECP01; genus CAYZKQ01. Next base: position 10,169 of record CAYZKQ010000082.1, read on the forward strand.
ACGTGATCCGGTACTACCGGCTGCAGGACCTGCGCGCGCACGTGTGGATCGGCCATCACCGCTATCCGACCAAGGGCAAGGTGTGGCACCCGGGCGGGGCGCACCCGTTCATCGGCATGCACGAAGCCCTGGTGCACAACGGCGACTTCGCCAACTACGCCTCGATCTGCGCCTGTCTCGCGCAGCGGAACATCCGGCCCCTGTTCCTCACCGACACCGAGGTCGCCGTGCTGGTGTTCGACCTGCTGTACCGCGTCTACGGCTACCCGCTCGAGTACGTCATCGAGGCCCTCGCGCCCACGACCGAACGCGACTTCGCGCAGTTGCCCCCGGAGCGGCGGCGGATCTACCGGATGCTCCAGGTCGTCCACATGCACGCCTCGCCCGACGGGCCCTGGTTTTTCCTGATTGCGCAGTCGGAAGCCCATCGCCGGGCGTGCCGCCTGATCGGGATCACGGATACGTCCATGCTCCGGCCGCAGGTGTTCGCCCTGCAAGAAGGCGAGGCCGCCATCGGCTTCGCGGCGTCCGAGAAGCAGGCCATCGACGCCGCCCTGGAGAGCCTGGCGGCCGAGGACCCCCGGTTCTGGCCGTGCGCCGACCGCTACTGGAACGCGCGGGGCGGCAGCCACACCGACGGCGGCGCCTTCCTCTTCACGGTCGAGCGCGAAGGCGAACGTCCGCGGCTCGTCTGCACCGACAAGTTCGGGCGCGCGATCGCCACCGATGCCCGAAAGCGCCCGCCGCCGGCGGGACCGTCGGGACCTCGTCGTCCCCCCGCGGCCGCCGACCTACTGGAGGCCTGCACGCCGGCCGCCGACGTCGCGGCCCGGGTCCTTCGAGACCTCGCGCGTTGGGATTACGCTCGCGTCGCTGCGTTCCTGGCGGCGCTGGAATGCTCGGTGACTGACGCGGCGACGTGGCGCCGCGCGGTGGACATCCTGACGCGGCTCGCCGACCAGCCGGCCGAGACGGGGTCGATGAAGCGCAGCGCGTTCCGCGCGTACGTGGATCGATCGCTTGAGCGGTTGTTCGCCGCCGTCCGGGTCGCCGCATCGCGGGAACTCCTGTGGGTCGGGCGCGACACGGCGCTGCCGGCCAGTGTGGACAAGGACGCGACCGTCGTGGTCGACGCCCGGGGGTTTCCGCCCGAAGGCCCGGCGTCGCTCGCCCGGACCCTGGTCTCGCTGTACGAGCGCGGCGCCCGCCGCATCATCGTGGCGAACACCCGCGGCCAGCGGTTCCTCGGCTGCGGGCTCGGGCCCGAGGCCGACGGCGTCCGCCTCGACGTTTACGGTTCGTCGGGCGACTATCTGGCCTCCGGAATCGACGGCGCCACCGTCGTGGTCCACGGGTCTGCCCAGGACCAGGTCGCCCAGATCATGAAGCGCGGGAGGCTCGTGATCCACGGCGACGTGGGCCAGACGTTCATGTACGGCGCCAAAGGCGGGACGGCCTTCGTGCTCGGGCACGCCGCGGGACGGCCGCTCATCAACGCCGTCGGCCGCCCGCGCGTCGTCATCAACGGGACCTGCCTGGACTACCTGGCCGAGTCCTTCATGGCCGGCGACCCCCTCGCCGGGGGCGGTTTCGTCGTCCTCAACGGCGTGACGTTCGACGAGGACGGCGGCGTGGTGGATCTGGACACGCCGTATCCCGGCGGGAATCTCTTCTCGCTCGCCTCCGGGGGGGCCATCTACCTCCGCGACCCCCACGCGCGCGTCGGCGAGGACCAGTTGAACGGGGGCGCGTTCGCGCCGCTCGGGGACGCCGACTGGGCGCTCATCCGGCCGTATCTCGAGGAGAACGAACGGCTGTTCGGCCTCCCGCTGGCGCGCCTGCTCGAGGTGGACGGCCGGCCGGCCGCCCCGGAGCGGGTGTACCGCAAAGTCGTGCCCGCCGGCCACAAGGCGCTCGCTCCCGAAGAAGCCTGGGTGCGGCGCGAGGCCTGATCAGGCGCCGGCCGGGAGGCTGCCCAGCACCATGGGGAGCGCCCGCAGCGTGCGCTGGAGGGGTCGAGCACGAACCCCAACCCCTCGAGCGACACGCTGCCGAGCAGCACGCTGTCGCTCTTCTCGCCGAAGATGACCGGAGACGCCCCGCGGCGCCCGTCCAGGAGAAACAGCGCATCGCCGACGCGCCGCGTGACCTCCGTCCCGTCGGCCAGGACGAACGTCCGGACGCTGTGGGGCTTGATGCCCAGGCGCCGGAGGGTCGCGGCTGGGACGACCGAGTAGACGGCTCCCGCGTCGACCAGGAACGTCAGGCGGGCCGTCTTGCCTGGTCGAGCGGGATTGGCGATCCGAGCCTTGACGTGCGTCAGTCCCACCGACGCGCCGCTCCGCCCGCTATGGTGGCGTGCCTGCGTCTAGCGGGCGGCCCCGCCGCCCGCCCGCGCCGCGAACAACGTCTCCGTCTCGCGCGTGAGCAGCACCCACAGGCCGTAGACGCCCACGACCGTGCCCAGGGGGAAGTGCAAGAGCAGCAGGATCGACAAGATGATGCCCAGGATCCGCGCCCAGGGGCGGAACTTCAGCAGGCCGGCTCCGAGGATGACGGCCGGGATGGAGAGGACGAGCAGGACCGTCACGATCGCGACGCCGATCAGGCCGAGCAGGGGCGCGGCGACCTCGGACCCCGGTTCCTGCGACGCCACGGCGAGGCCTGCCAACCCGCCGAACACGACCATCACGAGCACCGCGCCCACGATGCCCAGCGCGCCGAGGGCGATCTGCAGGACCGCCAGCACCTTGACGTGCGTTTCCATACGGGCCTCCTCGTGCCGCCGGCGGGCGCTCTCGGTCCCGCCAGGCGCGCCGGCGGAACCGTCGGCCGCCGCGTCGCTCCTGCACCCCGGCGCGTCCGCTGCGGCGCTAGTCCCGTTCCTCTTCGTCGTCCGGCTCCGCGGCGTCGGGCCGGCTGGTGGCGAAGTTGTCGAAGTCGAGCGGTTCGTCTCCCTCGTCGTCGATGGCGTCGACGTCGAAAACCCGACCCGTGTAGCGCACAGGGATGGGCCCGCGCGGCCGCCCTTCGTCGCGGTCGCGCCGTGTCGGGGCGCGCTTGCGCGCCGGCGGGCCGAACGAGCGGTCCCGCGGCGCCGGGGCCGGCGCTCCGGGTCCAGGCGCCCCCGGC
>CAYZKQ010000083.1:0-13220 GCA_964478975.1 uncultured Vicinamibacterales bacterium
CGGACCCGCTTCAGCGAAGGCGTGAGCGCCCACTACGAGGCGCTCGAGCAGCTCCAGGCGCGGCTGGGGCTCGCCGCCCTCCCGCGCCGCATCGAGGCCTTCGACGTGTCGACCATCCACGGCAGCGAGACGGTGGCGTCGATGGTCGTGTGCGAGGACGGCCGGATGCGGCGGAGCGAGTACCGCAAGTACCGGATCCGGGGGACCGCAAGCGGCGCGGCCGGCGCTCCCGCGCCCGACGACGTGGCGGCCATCGGCGAGGTAGTGGGGCGCCGCTACCGGCGGGCCCTCGAAGCCGGCGGGCCGTTCCCCGACCTCGTGCTCATCGACGGCGGGCGCGGCCAGCTCGCCGCAGCCTACGGCGCCCTCGAAACGCTCGGGCTGGCGAACCTGGCGGCGGTGGCCCTGGCCAAACGCGAGGAGGTCCTCTACACGCGGGGCAGCGCCGTGCCGATCGTCCTGCCGCCCGACAGTCCGGCGCTGCTGCTGCTCCAGCGCGTCCGCGACGAGGCGCACCGCTTCGCCGTGACCTTCCACCGCCGCGCGCGCACCCGGCGGGACCTGCACTCGGTGCTCGAGACGATCCCCGGCGTCGGGCCGGCCCGCCGGCGGGCGCTCTTGACGCGCTTCGGCAGCCTGGCGGGCGTCCGGCGGGCCACGCGCGAGGAGCTCACGGCGGTCGTGGGCGCCCGCACCGCCGACGCGATTCTCCGGTTTTTCGCCGGCGGGTGACCGCCGCGCGCCGCGGGCGCGGGCCCGCGGAAGTCGGCTTGCCCCGGGCGGAGCTTTGCCGTACCCTGGTACGCGCTTGCGAGGGCTCGATCCGATCTGGCTGCTCGTCTCGTTCGGCGTGCTCGTGTGCGCCCTGACCGTGCACGAGTTCGCCCACGCGTGGACCGCCGATCGCCTGGGCGATTCCACGGCGCGGCGTCTGGGCCGCCGCTCGCTCAACCCGATCGTCCACCTCGACCCGGTGGGAACCGTGCTCGTCCCCGCGGTGGCCATTCTGAGTGGGTGGCCGCTCATCGGCTGGGCGCGCCCGGTGCCGGTCGATCCCCGGGCGCTCCGCGACCCGCGCCGGGACTTCGTGCTGATCGCCGGGGCGGGGCCGGCGAGTAACCTGGCGCTGGCCGGCGCCGCGGCCCTCGTCCTCGCGGCGGGGGCCGGGCTGCTGCCCGGCGGGCGGTTCGGCGGGGCCGCCGCCGGTCTCGAACTCGCGGTGCATCTCAACCTCCTGCTTGCCTTCTTCAATCTCGTGCCGGTGCCGCCGCTCGACGGCGGCAACGTCGTGGGCAATCTGCTGCCGCCGGCGCTCGGCGTCCGCTACGACCGGCTGGTGCGCCCCGTCGGCGTGCTGGTGATCTACGGCTTGCTCCTCAGCGGGGCGCTCGACGTCGCGGTGTTCGGGCCGGCACGGTCGCTCGCGAGGGTCCTGGTTCCGTGAAACGACGCGTCTTGTCAGGCATGCGCCCGACGGGCAAGCTGCACCTCGGCCACCTGGCCGGGGCGCTGCGCAACTGGGCGGCCCTGCAGGCCGACTACGAGTGCTTCTACTTCGTCGCCGACTGGCACGCGCTGACGAGCGAGTACGCCGACACGCGCGGCATCGTCGAGTACGCCATCGACAACGTCATCGACTGGTTGGCCGCCGGCCTCGACCCCGAGCGCTCGACCCTGTTCGTCCAGTCGCTCGTGCCCGAGCACGCCGAGCTCTACCTGCTGCTCCAGATGATCGTGCCGATCCCCTGGCTCGAGCGCGTGCCGACTTACAAGGAGCAGATCGAGCAGCTCCGCGACCGGGACCTCTCCACGATCGGGTTCCTGGGCTACCCGCTCTTGCAGACGGCCGACATCGTCATCTACAACGCGCACTACGTGCCGGTCGGCGAGGACCAGGTGCCGCACCTCGAGCTCAGCCGGGAGGTCGTCCGGCGCTTCCACCACTTCTACGGCGAGGTGTTCGTCGAGCCGCAGCCGCTCCTCACGACCGTCCCCCGGCTGCCCGGTCTCGACAACCGCAAGATGAGCAAGAGCTACAACAACACGATCGACCTGTCGGACGATGCCGAGACGGTGCGCCGGAAGGTGATGCAGATGTACACGGATCCCAAGCGCATCCGGGCGGACATCCCCGGCACGGTCGAGGGCAACCCGGTCTTCCTCTACCACGACGCGTTCAACCCGGACCGCGCCGAGGTGGAAGACCTCAAGGCCCGCTATCGCGCGGGGCGCGTGGGCGACGTGGAGGTCAAGCAGAAGCTCGCGCGCGCGTTGAACGAGGTGCTCGAGCCGATCCGCGCGCGCCGGGCGGCGCTCGCGGCCAAGCCCGGCTACGTCCGGGAGATCCTGGAAGAAGGTTCGCGGCGGGCCCGGGCCGTGGCGCGCGAGACGATGGCGCGGGTGCGCGACGCGGTGCGCCTGACGTACCGCTGAGGGGTCCGGGCCGAGCGGGGTGGAGAGCGATCGATGCCCGTACCGCAGCAGCCGGCCTTCGAGTCCATCCTCGAAGACTATCCGGTGAGGCTCGGCACCTTCGAGGGGCCGCTCGATCTGCTGCTGCACCTCATCAAGAAGAACGAGGTCAACATCTACGACATCCCCATCACGCTCATCACGGCCCAGTACCTCGAGTATCTCGACCTGATGCGCGAGCTGAACCTGGACGTGGCGGGCGAGTTCCTCTTGATGGCCGCGACGCTCATCCACATCAAGTCGCGCATGCTGCTGCCCCGGCCCGACCCAACGCAGGAGGACATCGAGGAGGACCCGCGCGAGGCGCTCGTGCGGCGGCTCGTCGAGCACCAGAAGTTCAAGGCGGCCGCCGAATTGCTCCACGAACGCGAGACCATCCGCAGCGCGGAGTGGCGGCGGCCGGACGACGTCGTGGCCGGCATCGCCGGCGAACCACCGGAGCCCGAGATCGAGGTCGACCTCTTCAGTCTGCTTACCGCCTTCAAGGCGGTGCTCGAACGAGCCAAGCAGCGGACGCGGGTGCCGCTGCCGGAGGCCTACGAGTCCATCGAGGCGCGGATGGAGGTCCTCTACGCGCGCCTCTCGGAAACCGAGGCGTGCGGGTTCGAGGCGCTCTTCGCCGACGTCGACACCCGCCAGGGGTTCATCGTGACCTTCCTGGCGCTGCTCGAGATGATCCGGCTCCGGCTCGTCCGCGTGTTCCAGGCCGGGCCGTTCGGCCCCATCCGCGTCTACAAGCGGCCGCGGCCGGCCGACGCCCCCCGGCCCCTGGGCGACCCGGAAGCCGCCCGCGGCGGCACCCCGGCGCCGGCAGGGGCCCAGGCCGGCGAAACCGAGGGGGCGCCACGACCCGGGGGTGAAGAGACATGAGCGAGTCGGCGAGCGGAGGCGGGGACAACGCGCTGGACCAGTTGAAGGCGATCATCGAAGCGCTGGTGTTCGCCTCACCGGACCCCCTGACGCCCAAGACGCTGTACGCGCTGCTCGACGGCGAGCCGCGAGAGCAGATCGACGCGGCCCTCGAGGCCCTCAAGGCCGACTGGGCGGCGCGATCGGGCGGGCTGAAGCTCGTCGAGGTCGCGGGCGGCTACCAGATCGTGACCCGACCCGAGCTGAGCGAGTGGGTCCGGCGGCTCTTCCACGAGCACCGCGTCACGAAGCTCTCGGTGCAGGCCCTCGAGACGCTCGCGGTGATCGCGTACAAGCAGCCGATCACGGCCCCGGAGATCGCCGAGATCCGCGGCGTCAACACCGCCGGCGTCCTCGCCACGCTCCTCGAGCGCCGCCTCATCAAGATCGTGGGCCGCAAGCCGGTCGTCGGGCGCCCGTTCCTCTACGCCACGACGCGGGAATTCCTCGACCGCTTCGGGTTGAAGGACCTGAGCGACCTCCCGAAGGTCGAGGACCTCGCCGACGTCCTCGGCTTCGAGCCGCCCTCGGGCCTGGCGGCGGCGGAAACCGCGGCGGCGCTCCCGTTCGACGAGCCGCAGCCGAGCCCGGACGAGGGAGAATCGATCCATTGACCCGGCCCGGCGGCCCGCGCGGGCCGGTGCCGGCGAGGGCGCGGACCCGAGGGCACCCATGACGGCGTCGGCGGTCCGACTGCAGAAAATCCTGTCGGCGGCCGGCGTGGCCTCGCGGCGCACGGCCGAGACCCTCATCGTGCAGGGCCGGGTGACGGTCAACGGCGAGGTCGTGACCACCCTCGGCGCCAAAGCCGACCCTGAACGCGACGAGATCCGGGTGGACGGGCGGCGGGTCCGCACCGACATCGCCCGCCGCACCTATCTCGTGTACAAGCCGCGCGGGGTCGTCTCGACGCGGGCCGACCCGCGGGGGCGGCCGACGATCACCGACCTGCTCGCCCGCGCGGGCGTCGGGGGCTACCTGTATCCGGTCGGCCGCCTCGACTACGACTCCGAGGGCCTGCTCATCGTGACGAACGACGGCGCGCTCGCCGCCCGCCTGACGCACCCGCGCTTCGGCGTCGAGCGGGAGTACCGCGTCAAGGTCCGCGGGGTGCCCGACGCGCGCGCCCTCGACCGCCTGCGCCGCGGCGTGGTGCTCGACGGCCGGCGGACCGCGCCCGCCGAGGTGCGGCTCGTGGCGGCGGTCAAGGGCGGGACGCGCGCGGTCCTGGCCGTCACGCTGCGCGAAGGCCGCCAGCGCCAGATCCGGCGGATGTGCCTGCAGGTCGGCCACCCGGTCCTCCGCCTGCAGCGCGTGCGCATCGGCCCGATCCGCGACCCCCACCTCAAACCGGGCCAGGTCCGGCCCCTGACCCCGCGCGAGCTCGCCAGGCTCCGCGGCGAGTGACTCAGGGATCCAGCAGCGCCGCCCAGAACGACACCAGGCGCCAGACGTCGGCAGCCCGCCAGGTGGGCGCGGCGTCGGCGTGCGTCACGAGCGGCGTGACCAGCAGCCGCACCGGGACCCGCGGTCGGAGCCAGCGGGCCAGGTACTCCGACTCCTGCGCGGGGATCACGGTGTCGGCGGCCCCGTGCAGCAGGAAGACCGGCGCGCGGGGCGGCGCCGACCGCTCGGGCGACAGCGCCGGGTCGCGGCCCACGACCAGCGCGTGCGGCAGCAGGCGCGGCCCCGCGGCCGCTACGTCGCGCGTGTTCACCCACCGCATGAGTTCCGCCGCCGGCTCGGCGAGCCGCGACTCGAGGGCGCGCGCCCGCGCAAAGACCGGCGCGGCGGCGTCCCGATCGACGACGTCGAGCCACGAGGCCTCCATGAAGGTCAGGACCGCCTCCCGCAGCGGTCCGACCTGCTCGGGCGGAACCATCCGGTCCAGCACGTTCAGGAGCACCACGGCCAGTCCGTAATCGTGGGGTCGGGCGTGGGTTCCGTCCGGCTGTTCGCCCGTGCACAGAAACCGCAGCACCCGGCGCAAATCGCCGTAGCCGCCGAGCGAGGCCACGAAGGCAAGCCGGTCGGCGATCGACGGCCGTCCGGCCGCCACGACCGCCAGGCCACCCGCAAAGCTGATCCCCACGAGGCCCGGCGCGCCGCCACCGACCAGATCCGGCCGGCCGCGAAGGGCGCGCACGGCGTCCTCGATCCGGTCGGCGTCGCGGGCCGTCACGCGGTAGCGCACCAGGTCCGGTAGCGCCACCGTCACGGCGGTGAAGCCCGCGCGGGCGAGGGCGGCTGCAAAGCGCACCAGGCGCGGGTCGTCCAGGCCCGCCGGGTTGACTCCGGGGAACACGACCACGGGGCGCCGCGGTGTTCCCGCCGGTCGATAGACCCGCGCCGCGACCGGACCATAGCGTGTCGCCACGTTCGTCCTCGTCTCCGTGTACGGGCGATGGTTGACCCAGGAGGCGAATCGACCGGCGAGGCCGTCCAGTCCCACGGCCTGGACGATGAGCGCCGCTGCGCGGGCGCGCGCCCGCAGCGCCGCGGTCCCCAGCGTCGCGGCGGCGAGCCCGAGCCCCAGGAGCAGCATCACGGCGCGCACCGTCCGGCGGGAGCGCATCGCAGACCATAATAGGGAGGATGGGTGCTCGCGCGAAGCCGCTGATCATCGCGATCGACGGGCCTTCGGGGGCGGGCAAGGGGACCGTGGCCCGTGCGGTGGCCCAGCGCCTCGGCTACCGGCATGTCGACACGGGGGCCATGTACCGGGCGGTGGCGTGGCGAGCCCTGCACGCCGGGCTGGACCTGGACTGCGAACCGGCGGTCGTGGCCCTGATGGAGCAGTCGGTGATCGACCTGCAGGGCGGGCGCGTCAAGATCGACGGGTACGACGTGACCGAAGCCATCCGCACCGCCGAGATCGACGCCGCCACGACGCGGGTCGCCCGGCTGCCGGGCGTGCGCGCCCGGCTCGTCGCCCGCCAGCGGGCGCTCGGCGAGGGCGGGGCCATCGTGATGGAGGGCCGGGACATCGGGACCGTCGTGTTTCCCGATGCCGACGTGAAAATCTACCTCGACGCCTCGCCTGAAGAGCGGGCCCGCCGCCGGGCGCGCGACCCGGCCCACCAGTTCAGCCGGGGCGGGGCCGTGAGCGAGGTCGCCGCGGCCCTCGAGGAGCGGGACCGGGCAGACCGCACCCGGCCGACCTCGCCCCTGGCCGTCGCGCCGGATGCCGTGCAGATCGACACGACCGCGTTGACCATCGAGGAAGTGGTCGACCGGGTCCTCGCGGTGGTGGCCCGGCGGCTGGAAGCGGACGCCGGGTAGGGTGGCCCTCCTCTCCCCCCGGCGGTCCTGCGGGGCCAGCGGGAAGCCGCGCCCTGGGCCGGTTTGTGGTCCGGCGGGGCGGGTTCGGGGGTAGGCGCTTGACGGCTGGGTCGGTAAGTGTCGTAAAATGTAGCGCTTATCGGATTCGGCCGCAGGGCGTCCGTGAGCACGCCGGCGCGAGGAGGCCGGCGCACCGCCGTGAGAGGGGAGGATCTGTTTCGCATGTCGAAGGCCAACGACGTCGAGCCGCACATTCTCGAGGGAGGTGAGACCGGTCCAGACGAGGCGCGGGTCGACCCGCAGGAGTACGCCCGGCTGCTCGAGTTTTACGAGAGCAGCTTCCGCCACATCGCCGAGGGCGAGGTCGTCAAAGGTACGGTCCTCAAAGTGACGCCTTCGGAAGTCATCGTCGATGTCGGCTACAAGTCCGAGGGCATGATTCCCATCCAGGAATTTCTGGACGAGCACGGCCAGGTCACGGTGCAGCCGGGGGACATCGTGGATGTCCTGCTCGAGCGCACCGAGGATCGCGACGGCTACGTGGTGCTGTCGCGCGAGAAGGCCGAGAAGATGAAGATCTGGGACGAGGTCGAGAAGGCCTACGCCGAGCGGAAGGTGGTGATCGGCCGGGTCATCGACCGCGTCAAGGGCGGTCTGGCCGTCGACATCGGGGTCCGCGCGTTTCTGCCGGGGTCGCAGATCGACGTCCGTCCCGTGCGCAACCTGGACGCGCTGAAGGGGCAGGAGCTCCGGATGCGCGTCATCAAGGTCAACAAGAAGCGGGGCAACATCGTCCTCTCCCGGAAGGTGCTCATCGAGGAGGAGAACGCCGAGCGGAAGCGGCAGACGCTGGACCAGCTCGCCGAGGGCAAGGTACTGCGCGGCGTGGTGAAGAACCTCACCGAGTACGGCGCTTTCATCGACCTCGGGGGGATCGACGGGCTGCTGCACGTCACGGACATGTCCTGGGGGCGGATCACGCATCCGTCCGAGCTGTTCAAGGTCAACGACGAGATCGACGTGGTGGTGTTGAAGTATGACCCCGCGACCGAGCGCGTCTCGCTCGGCCACAAGCAGTTGTTGCCCGACCCGTGGGCGGACGTCCACGAGCGCTATCCGGTCGGCGCCCGCGTGCGCGGCCGCGTCGTGAGCCTGACGGATTACGGAGCGTTCGTCGAGCTCGAGCCGGGCGTCGAGGGGTTGATCCACGTTTCCGAGATGTCCTGGAGCAAGCGGGTCAAGCACCCCTCGAAGATCCTGAGCGTGGGCGACACGGTCGAGGCGATGGTGCTGGGCGTCGACCCGGCGGCGCGGCGCATCTCGCTGGGGCTGAAGCAGGTCGAGGCGAATCCCTGGCTCGAGCTGGCCGAGAAGTACCCGGTCGGGTCGACCATCACGGGCAAGGTGCGCAACCTCACCGAGTTCGGCGCGTTCGTCGAGGTCGAAGAGGGCATCGACGGGCTCATCCACATTTCCGACATGTCGTGGAGCAAGCGGCTGAAGCACCCGTCCGAGCTGCTCAAGAAGGGCGACACCGTGACGGCCATGGTGCTCAACATCGACGCCGAGAACCAGCGCCTCTCGCTCGGGCTCAAGCAGCTCCAGACGGACGTGTGGGACGAGTTCTTCTCGCACCACAAGGTCGGCGATGTGGTCGAGGGCAAGGTCGTGCGCCTGACCAACTTCGGGGCGTTCGTGGAGCTGGCCGACGGGGTCGAAGGCTTGATCCACGTCTCCGAGTTCGGGGACCCGGCGAGCGGCGAGCGGCTCGAGATCAAGGTAGATCACACGTACCCGATGAAGATCATCAAGCTCATTCCCAGCGAACGGAAGATCGGCTTGAGCATTCGGGCGCTGAAGGCCGACGAGGGCCGGGCCGACTGGGAGGCGTATGTCGAGACGAGCGGCCGGCCGGAGGTGACGCTGGGCGATCACTTCAAGCTGAACCACTAGGCTGGGGGGCCTCATGACCAAGGCGGAACTCGTCGAGGAAGTCTCACGCGTGTCGGACCTCACGAAGAAGCACTCCGAGGTCATCGTGGACACCGTCTTCCGGAGCATCATCGACGCGCTCCACCGTGGCGAGAAGATCGAACTGCGGGGGTTCGGCAGCTTTCGGCTCCGGCGCCGCGAACCGCGCAAGGGCCGGAACCCGAAGACGGGCGACCGGGTCGACGTCCCCCCGAAGAAGGTGCCGTACTTCAAGCCGGGCAAAGAGCTCAAAGAGCTGATCAACCGGGAGGTGGAGCCGGAGGTCGCCCCGCCGGCGCCGGCCGCCGCCGGTCCCGAGCCTGGCCTCCCCCAGTACTGACGGTCGGGTCGTCCGGGGCGGACCCGCCGCCGCGCCCGCGACCCGCGCCCGGGAGGGTGCGCGTCCCGTGGAGCGTCTGTGGTCCCCGTGGAGATTGCCGTACGTGACGGCGAGCGCGGCGTCGACGGGGTGCATCTTCTGTGAGGCCCTCGCGCAGGCCGACCGGCCCGAGTCGCTGGTCGTCTTCCGCGGCGCGGCCTGCTTCGTCCTGCTGAACCTGTTTCCGTACAACAGCGGGCACCTGATGGTCGTGCCCAACCGGCACGTGGCGACCCTGGCTGAGGCGGCACCCGCCGAGCTCGCCGAGCTCATCGAACTCGTGCGGCGGGCCGAGCTGGCGCTCAAGGAGGTCTATCAGCCCCAGGGCTTGAACATCGGCGTCAACCTGGGCCGTCCGGCGGGCGCCGGCGTCGTGGACCACCTGCATGTGCACATCGTCCCCCGCTGGACGGGGGACACGAACTTCATGTCGGTCGTGGGCAACGTGCGGGTGTTGCCGGAGGAGCTGCCGCAGACGGCGGCCCGGCTGCGCCCGGTGTTCGCGCGCCTGGCCGCCGCCGGCGCGGACGGAGGCGCGACGGGGTAGGGCGCCGGCCGGGCACTCGCCGATGGACCTGGATCTGACGCCGTCGCAGCGCGCGTTTCTCAATCGGGTGGAGCGCTTCGCGCGCGAGCGCGTGGCGCCGGCGGCCGCGGCGATCGACCAGAGCAACGTCTTCCCCCGGGAGCTGGTGAGCGAAGCGGCGCGCCTGGGGCTGCTCGGCGTCACGATGCCGGAAGCCCTGGGCGGGGCCGGCCAGGACGAGGTTGCCTACGCCCTCGCGATCGAGACCGTCGCCCAGGCCAGCGCGACCCTCGCCGTCATCCTGGTGGTCAGCAACTCGCTCGTGGTCGAGCCGCTGGCGCGCTTCGGGACCGAGGCACAGCGCGCGACCTGGCTGCGCGCGCTCGTGACGGGCCGGGCGCTCGGGGCGTTCGCCATGAGCGAGCCCGAGGCCGGCTCCGACGCGGCGCACCAGCGGACCGTCGCGCGCCTGGACGCGCACGGGTACGTCCTGCGGGGGCGCAAAGTCTGGGTGGCCGTCGGCGAGGCCGCGCACGTGGCGATCGTGTTCGCCCAGACGCAGCCCGGGTCCCAGGGGCGCGCGATCAGCGCATTCCTGGTGCCCATGGACGCGCCGGGCCTGGTCCGGAGCGCGCCGCTCGACTCGGTCGGCGTGCGCGGCTTGGGCTGCGTCGACCTGGAGCTCGACGAGGTGCGGGTCGACGCGGCCTGGATGCTGGGCGAGCCGGGGGAGGGCTTCCGCCTGGCCATGTGGGCTCTCGAGGGCGCGCGCATCGGGATCGCCGCCCAGGCGATCGGCATCGGGACGGCCGCCTTGACCGAGGCGCTGGCCCACGCCCGCCGCCGCGAGCAGTTCGGCCAGCCCATCGCGAATTTCCAGGCCATCCAGTTCATGCTCGCCGACGCGGCGACCGAGCTCGACGCCGCCCGGCTCCTCACGTTGAAGGCCGCCGACGCCCGGACCCGCGGGGACCGCGTGGTGCTCGACGCGTCGATGGCGAAGCTGTTCGCCTCCGAAGCCGCCCACCGCACCGCCGACCGCGCGCTGCAGATCCTGGGCGCCGCCGGATACCGCCGCGGCAGCCTCGTCGAGCGCTGCTTCCGGGATTCCCGGGTCACGGAAATCTACCCGGGCACCTCCGAGATCCAGCGCCTGGTGATCGCCGAGCAGGTGCTCGGCCTCAAGAGCTGAGCGGCGGCGCGGGGCTCAGCCGAGGAGGTGCTTGGCGATCGTGACGAGCTGCATGTTGGACGTGCCTTCGTAGATCTGCCCGATCTTCTGGTCCCGGTAGAGCTTCTCGACGGGGTAGTCCTTGACGAAGCCGTAGCCGCCGAACAGGTTGACGGCGAGGGAGGCGACCCGCTCGGCGACCTCCGAGGCGAAGAGCTTGCACATCGCCGCTTCGGCCACGAACGGGCGCCCGGCGTCGCGGAGCCGCGCGGCGTTGTAGACCAGCAAGCGCGCCGCCTCGATCTCCGTCGCCGCCCGCGCGAGCTGGAACTGCACTCCCTGGAACTCGGCGACCGCCCGGCCGAACTGCTTGCGCGCCTTCGTGTACTGCACGGCGTGGTCGAAGGCCCCGCGGGCGAGGCCGACCATCTGCGCGCCGATGCCGATCCGGCCTTCGTTCAGCGTCTCGATGGCGACCTTGTACCCCTTGCCCGGCTCGCCGAGCACGTTGGCCCGCGGCACCCGGCACTCCTCCAGGACGAGCTCGCACGTGCTGCTCGCCCGGATGCCCAGCTTGTCTTCCTTCTTGCCGACGGCGAACCCCGGGAAGCCGCGTTCGACGACGAACGCCGTGATGCCGCGGTAGCCCGCCTCGGGCCGGAGGTTCGCGAACACGATGAAGAGCTCGGCTTCGTTCGCGTTGGTGATCCAGAGCTTCCGCCCCGTCAAGACGTACTCCGGCCCCGCCTCCTGCGCGCGCGCCGCCAGAGCGAACGCATCGCTTCCCGCCCCGGCCTCCGACAGCGCATAGGCGCCCACCCAGCTCGTGGCCAGCTTCGGCAGATACCGCCGCTTCAGATCCTCGCTGCCCCAGCGCATCACGGCGTTGATCACGAGCGTGTTCTGCACGTCCACCAGCACGGCCACCGACGGGTCGACCCGCGACAGTTCCTCCACCGCGAGGACCGCGTGGAAAAACCGGCCGCCGGCGCCGCCGTAGGCCTCGGGGATCTCGATCCCCATCACGCCGAGCTGGAACAGCTCGTCGATGAGCGCCCGCGGGATCTTCGCCTGCTCGTCCATCTCCCGGACGTGCGGGCGGACCCGCGCGTCGGCGAATGCCCGCACGCTGTCACGCAACAGCACTTCGTCGTCCGTCAAGCTCGAGAGGGGGGGCATCAGGTCGGCGCGCTGCTCGGCCACGGCTGGTCCTCGCTCGGGTCTGGCGGGACACTTCGTCTCCGCCTCGGGGCCCATCGTGGTGGGGTCGACCCCACGCGGGCCGCCCGGCAATGTTATCATTAGGCTACGCAGTGGTCGTATGGCGCGCGGGTCCGGCTGGGCCGCGTGCCGGGATGACTCATGATCCGCCCCCAGCGGCGCCCGCTCTGGCTCCTGGTGGCGTGCGTGTGCCTCGCCTGGGGCCCGCCGCCCTGGACCGAACGGCCGGCGGCGCAGCGACCGGCCAACCCGCCGCCGGCGGCCGCCGACCAGGCACCCCAGCAGCCCGTCTTCCGGTCCGGCGTCAACCTGGTGCGCGTCGACGTGATCGTGACCGACAGCAAGGGCCAGCCGGTCACGTCGCTGACCGCGGACGACTTCGAAGTCTACGAGGACGGCCAGCGCCAGCAGATCGACTCGTTCAAGCTCGTCGAGGTGCCGGCGGCCGACCCGTCCCGCCTCGCCGAGCCGCCGCGGCCCATCCGCACGGCTGACGATATCGAGACGGAGGCGCAGCGGCCGGAGGTGCGGTTGTTCGCGATCCTCCTGGACGACTACCACGTCCGGCGGTCGTCCGCCATGGTGGTGCGGCAGCCGCTCATCCGGTTCATTCAGGAGCAGCTCTCGCCGCAGGACCTCGTGGCCCTGATGTATCCCCTGACGCCGATCGGCGATGTCGTCTTCACGCGGGACCGGGCGGCGATCGTGTCGGCGATCGAGCGGTTCGAGGGCCGGAAGTACAACTACGAGCCGCGCAACGCCGTCGAGGAGCGGTACGCGTACTATCCCGCGGCGACCGTCGAGGTCATTCGCAACCAGGTGTCGCTCTCGGCGCTCAAGGGGCTGGTCACCTATCTGGGCGGGGTCCGCGAAGGGCGGAAGGCGGTCATCCTCGTGAGCGAGGGCTACACGAACAATCTGCCGCCGCAGCTCAACGATCCCGTCGCGGCGATGCCCGGCCTCAACAACCCGGCGCGCCGCATGCCGGGGGCGGACGTGACCGACCCGCGCGCCGACGCGGCGCGCTTCTTCAACAACATCGACATCCTGACGGAACTCCGGGAGGTGTACGACGCCGCCAACCGGGCCAATACGGCGATCTACGCCCTCGACCCCCGCGGGCTCGCCCCCTTCGAGTACGACATCAACGAGGGCGTGGCGATGGAGCGGGACCGGCAGAACCTCCGGGACACGACCGACACGCTGCGGATTCTGGCGGACGAGACCGACGGCCGGGCCATCGTGAGCACCAACGACCTGGAGGCGGGGCTCAGGCAGATTGTGCGCGA
>CAYZKQ010000084.1:0-13201 GCA_964478975.1 uncultured Vicinamibacterales bacterium
CCATCGGCGCTGCGGTTCGAGCCGGAGCCGCTGCCGCAACCGCTCGCGGCCGACCAGGAAGCGGTCGCGGAAGCGCCCGTGCCGGAACGCCTGCGCGACGCCGAGCTGGGCCGGCGGCTGCTGGCGGCGCTTCTCGACGGCGGCTTGCTGGTCGGTCTCGACCTGGGCGTCCTCCACCTGACGCTGCGGGTGGCGGGGCTGGGCTGGACCGAGGTCGCGTTCCTGCCGTGGGTGCCGCTCGCGGCGTTTCTCCTTCTGCTCGACGCGGGCTACGCCGTCGTGTTTACGGGGGGTGGGGGCCAGACGCTGGGCAAGATGGCCGCGGGCATCCGGGTGGCGCGCGCGGCCGACGGCGGGGCACCCGGCTTCCGCCGCGCGCTCGGCCGAACCGCCGCCTGGGGGCTCTCGCTCGCGCCGGCCGGACTCGGGTTCGTTCCCCTGCTGGTCGGGTCCGACCGGCGCCCGCTGCACGACCGCCTCGCCGGCACACGCGTCGTTAAGGTAAGCTGACCGACGTGCGGCGGCTCGCCGTCGGAATCGCGTCGGTGGCGTATACGGGCTTCGTGCCCGTCGCGCCGGGCACGGTTGGTTCGCTGGTCGGGCTCGCCGTGTACGCGGGTCTCCGGTGGGCGGGCGCGCCGCCGGCCGTGGACCTGGCGGCGACCATCGCGCTGCTGGGGCTGGGCGTCTGGGCCGCGGGCGCCGCGGAGCCCTACTTCGGCCTCGAGGATCCTGGACCGATCGTCATCGACGAAGTCGTGGGAATGCTCGTGGCGCTGCTGTTCACCGGCGTGGGGTGGCGGGGCGCGCTGGTTGGCTTCGTCCTGTTCCGGGGGCTCGACATCGTGAAGCCCTATCCCGCGGCCCGCGTCGAGCGGATCGGGGGCGGGTGGGGCATCATGGCCGACGATGTGGCCGCCGCGATCTACGCCAACGTGGCCCTGCGGCTCTTAGGGTGGCTGGTCCCATCGTGGGTCTCATGACGGCCGCGCGGACGACCGGGGGATTCGCGACCGCGGAAATCATCGCGGTGGGCACCGAGCTGCTGGGCCCGCATCGAACGGAAACCAATTCGCTCGCGATCGCGGCCCGTCTCGACGAGTACGGCGTGCGCGTCGTGGCGAAGACGGTCGTGGGCGACGACCGCGACACGCTCGCCCGCGCGTTCGAGGCGGCGCGGGCCCGAGCGGACCTAGTGGTCGTGTCCGGCGGCCTCGGCCCGACGGCGGACGACCTGACGCGCGAGGCGGTGGCGGATGTCCTGGGCCGGCCGCTGGTCGAGGACGCCTCGATCGTGGAGGCGATCCGCGCCCGATTCGAGGCGCGGGGGTTGCGGATGCCGGAGATCAACCGGCGGCAGGCGCTCGTGATCGCCGGCGCGGTCAGCCTGCCGAACCGGAACGGCACGGCGCCGGGACAGTGGCTGGACGAGGGGGATCGCGGGGTCCTGTTGCTGCCGGGGCCCCCCCGCGAGCTCGAGCCCATGCTCGACGCCTTCGTTCGCGAGATCCTCGCCGCTCGCGTCGGGCCGGCCCGCGTGTTTCGGCGGGTCCTGAAAATCGCGGGGCGGACCGAATCCCACGTCGAAGAGGTCGCGCAGCCGGTCTACGGCCGCTGGCGGGACGAGGTCCCGCCCGTCGAGACCACGATTCTGGCGACACCGGGCCAGATCGAGCTGCACCTGTCGCTGCGAAGCCACGATGCGGCGGCGGCTGCGGAGCGCCTCGAGCGGTGCGTCGCCGCGCTCGTGGACGTGCTGGGCCCGGCTGTCTTCAGTACCGACGGGCGAAGCCTGGAGGAAGTGGTCGGGGAGCTTCTCCGCGCACGCGACCTGACGATCGCGGTCGCCGAATCCTGCACGGGCGGGCTCTTGACGTCGCGCCTGACCGACGTGGCCGGCAGCTCTGCGTATGTCCAGGGAGCGGTCGTGGCATACAGCAACCGCGCGAAGGTGGAGCTGCTCGACGTGCCCGAGGCGGACCTGGCGGCGCACGGCGCGGTCAGCGAGCCGGTGGCCCTCGCCATGGCTCGCGGGGTCCGCCGCCGCGGGCACGCGGCGGTCGGCGTCGGCGTCACCGGGATCGCCGGGCCGACTGGCGCGACGCCGGGCAAGCCGGTCGGCACCGTGGCGATCGCCGTGGTCGGTCCGGGGCCGGCCGAGCGGGTGCGGACGTTCCGGTTCGCCGGGAACCGCAGCGTGGTGAAGTGGCAGGCCTCGCAGGCCGGCCTCGACATGGTCCGCCGCGCGGTACAGGGCACCGGGGACGCCTGATGCGCCTGTTTCTGGCCGTCGACCTCGACGAACCGACGCGCCGGGCCGTCGCTCGGCTCGCCCGCGGCCTGGCCGATCGGCTGGCCGCTTCCTTCAAGCGGG
The DNA here is from genome assembly GCA_964478975.1 of uncultured Vicinamibacterales bacterium. Lineage (GTDB taxonomy): Bacteria > Acidobacteriota > Vicinamibacteria > Vicinamibacterales > JAHECP01 > CAYZKQ01. The sequence continues at coordinate 2,375 of CAYZKQ010000084.1, forward strand.
GCGCCCGCTGGGTCGAGCCTGACAATCTGCACCTGACCGTGCGGTTCATCGGGGAGGTCTCGGACGAGCAGGCGGCGCGCGTGCGAGAAGTCGTCCAGTCCCGGCTGGCGACACCGGCGTTCGAGTTGACGCTCGGCGGTCTCGGCGTGTTTCCTCCGGGCGGTGCGGCCCGGGTGCTCTGGGTCGGGGTGGTCGAGGGGGCATCCGAGCTGGCGGCCTTGCACGACGAGCTCGAGGCGCGCCTGCGGGCGCTCGGCGAGCCGCCGGAGGACCGGCCCTTTACGGCGCACCTGACGCTGGCGCGCTTCAAGGATCTCGACCGCCGGCAGAGCGACGCCCTCCGCGCGGCGATCCGCGAGGGCCCAGGCGCCGTCGGCTCGTGCCGGGTCGACGCCGTCACACTTTACCAGAGCCGCCTCTCGCCGGCCGGGCCGACCTACACGCCGCTCGTGCGGACACCGCTGGCCCCGGCGCCGTGAAGGGCGCGGACGGCCGCGGGCCCCGGCGCGCGCGGCCCGCCGTCACGGAGTCCTCCGCTCCAGTCTGGTAAGATGCCCGTGACGGCTTCGAGAGCCTCGGGGTATGCCTGACTGGACCCTCATCCTGACTGGCTATGTGCTGGGCTCGATCCCGTTCGCGTTTCTGCTGACGCGGCGCCTGACGGGTCTGGACCTGCGCGTGAGTGGGAGTGGCAACGTCGGGACCGCCAACGTGCTCCGGCTCACGACGCCCTCGCTCGGCGTGACGGTGCTCGCCCTCGACATCGCCAAAGGATCCACCGCGGTGTGGGTTGCGCAGGCCGCGGGCCGCGGCGAGGTCCTGTGTGCCGCGGCGGGGGTGGCGGCGGTCATCGGACACGTGTACCCGGTGTGGCTGCGCTTTCGCGGTGGCAAGGGGGTCGCCGTCGCCTGCGGGGTGTTCTCGGTGTTGGCGCCGCTCGTCACGCTTCTGGCGGCTGCGCTCTTCTCGGCGGTGGTGTGGACGACGCGCTACGTGTCGCTGGGGTCCGTGTTGGCGAGCCTCGCGCTGCCGCCCCTCGCGTACGTGACGGGGGCGTCGGCCGCGGTCGTGGTCGCGGCGTCGGCGGTGGCGTTGCTCATCGTCTTTCGGCACCGGGAGAATCTCGCCCGCGTCCGGGCGGGCACCGAGCGGCGGTTCGGCGAGCGCGCCCACCCGGTCGACTCGTGACGATGGAGACGGCGGTACTCGGCGCCGGAAGCTGGGGAACGGCGCTGGCGGTGCACCTCGCTCTCCAGGGCCACCATGTGCGCCTCTGGGGGCGGGACGCGGCCGCGATCCGCGACATGCGGGCTCGGCGGGCCAATCCCACCTATCTTCCCGACATCGTCTTCCCTCCGACGGTCGACCCCGTCGAGGCGCTCGACGCGGCGCTCGCGGGGGCGGCGTTCGTCGTGAGTGCGATTCCCTCGCACGGCACGCGGGCGATCATGCGGATGGCCGCGCCGTTCGTGCCGCCCGGCGCCATCGTGGTGAGCGCGACCAAGGGACTCGAGGGCGGCACGCTGCGCCGGATGAGCGAGGTGATCGCCGAGGAGCTGGGGGACCAGCGCCCGATCGTGGTGCTGTCGGGACCGAGCTTCGCGCGCGAGGTCGCCAGGCAGCGGCCCACGGCGTTGCTCGTCGCGTCGGTCGACGGCGCGGCGGCCGCCTGCGTGCAGGAGCGCTTCCGGGGGCGGTTCTTCCGCCTCTACGCCACCGACGATGTGGTGGGGGTGGAGATCGGCGGGGCGCTCAAGAACATCATCGCGATCGCGGCCGGCGTGGCGGAGGCCCTGGGGCTGGGGCACAACGCGCTCGCGGCGCTCATCACGCGGGGGTTGGCCGAGATCTCCCGCCTGGCGTGCGCCCTCGGCGGCCGCCGGGAAACCCTCGCGGGGTTGAGCGGGCTGGGGGACCTGGTGCTCACGTGCACGGGGACGCTCAGCCGCAACCGCCACGTGGGCGTCGAACTGGGCAAGGGTCGTCCGCTCGCCGACATCCTCGCGGGCATGCGGATGGTCGCCGAAGGGGTCCGGACGACGCACGCCGCCCTCGCGCTCGGCGCGCGGCACGGCGTCGAGTTGCCGATCGCCGCGCAGATTGCGGAGGTGCTCGAGGGGCGCAAGACGCCGCACGCGGCCCTCGAGGACCTGATGCTGCGACCGCAGCGGGCGGAGCCGGAGCGCGGGTCCTGACGCATGGACGTACTCGGGAGATTGCGGGACGGTCTGGCGCGCACGAGCCGCCAGTTGCGGGCGCGGCTCGGCGGCGTGTTCGGGCCGAAGGGCGGCGAGGGCGGCGGCCGGCCGGCGGTCGGGGTCGAGAGCCTCGAGGCGCTCGAGGGCGCGCTGCTCGAAGCCGACGTCGGGGTGGCCGCGACGCGCCTCGTGGTCGCGCGGGTCCGGCAGGGAGCCGGCGCGGGCGACCTGCGGGGCGCCGTCAAGCAAGAGCTGCATCGACTCCTGGTGGAGGCGGAACGGCCTGTCGGAGCGGGCGGGCCGCCCCGGGTCGTGCTGGTGGTCGGGGTCAACGGGACGGGGAAAACCACGACGGTGGCGAAGCTCGCGGCGCTCGCGCAGCGGGCGGGGGAGTCGCCGCTCGTCTGCGCGGCCGACACGTTCCGGGCGGCGGCGGTCGAGCAGCTCCGGATCTGGGCCGCGCGGGCCGGCGCCGACTTCGTCGCAGCGGCCCCGGGCGGCGACCCGGCGGCGGTCGTGGTCGACGCGCTGCGGGCGGCGCGGGCGCGCCAGCGGTCTCCAGTCCTGATCGACACGGCCGGGCGGCTGCACACCCGCGCCCCCCTCATGGACGAGCTGGCGAAGATCCGCCGCGTCGCGGCGCGCGAGGTGCCGGGCGCTCCCCACGAAGTCCTCCTCGTGGTCGACGCCACCGTCGGGCAGAACGGCGTCGCGCAGGCGCGCGAGTTTCTCGAGCACGCGGGCGTGACGGGGGTCGTGCTCGCCAAGCTCGACGGAACGGCGCGCGGGGGCGTGGCGGTCGCAATCGCCCACGACCTGAAGCTGCCGGTGCGCTACGTCGGGGTCGGCGAGCAGCTCGAGGACCTCGTGCCGTTTTCGGCGCAGGCGTACGTCGACGCGCTCTTCGAGGCGCCGTGGTGACGCAGGCCGCCGACGAGTTCTACATGCAGCGGGCGCTCCGGCACGCGGAGCGCGGGCGCGGCCGCACGACGCCGAATCCCATGGTGGGGGCCGTCGTGGTCTCGCCCGACGGCGTGGTCGTCGGGACGGGTTACCACGAGGCCGCCGGCCGGCCGCACGCGGAAGTGATGGCCCTCGACGCCGCCGGTGGGCGCGCGCGGGGGAGCACCCTCTATACCACCCTCGAACCGTGCTGTCACTGGGGCCGCACGGGACCGTGCGTCGAGCGCATCGTGGCGGCCGGAGTCGCGCGCGTGGTGGCCGCGGTCGAGGACCCCGACCCTCGGGTGGCGGGTGGGGGCCTGCAGTACCTCCGCGCACACGGAGTGGCTGTGACGGTCGGGCCGGGCCGGCGCGAGGCGGTCCGGCTGAACGCGCCGTACTTCACGGTGGCGCGCCGCGGGCGGCCGTTCGTGACCGTGAAGGTCGCCCTCAGCCTGGACGGCCGCGTGGCCGCGCGCCCGGGCGTCCGGACGGCCCTGACCGGGCCCGACGCGTTCCGCATCATCCACGCGGAGCGGGCGGCGGTCGACGCCATCGCGGTCGGGTCGCGGACGGTATGCGTGGACGACCCGGCCCTGACGCCCCGCGGCGCCTATCGCGCGCGGCCCCTGACGCGCGTGGTCTTCGACTCGCAGCTCGTGACGCCGCCGACCGCGCGCCTGCTCTCGACGCCCGAGGTCGGGCCGGTCATAATGGTCGTGACGCGGGCGGGGTTGGAGGCGCACCTCGACCGCGCCCGCGCGCTCGAGGCTGCCGGCGCGCACCTGCTCGTGACCGACCGACGGGATGTCGCCCAGGCGGTCGCTCGCCTCGTGCCGCTCGGCGTGCAGGCCCTGCTCGTCGAAGGCGGTGTGGGCTTGCACCGCGCCATGTGGCGCGCCGGCGTCGTGGACCGGGTGGAAGCCTGGATCACGCCCCGGGCCGTGGGGTCCGAGGGGGTGCCGTGGCTGGGGCCCGAGGAGGTCTCGCTGGCGGCTTTGCTGGAGGTCGAGACCGAAGTGCACGGGTGCGACGTGAGAGTGGTCGGCGATGTTCACCGGCTTGATTGAGGCGGTCGGCGAGGTCGCGGAGCTCAAGCCGACGGCGGCGGGCTTCCGGCTCCGCGTCGCGACGGCGCTGGCCGGCGCGTTGCCGGCCGGGTCGAGCGTGGCGGTCAACGGCGTGTGCCTGACCGTCGTGGCCTCGGACGCCGACGCGATCCACATGGATGTCGCGCCGGAGACCGCCCGCGTCACCACGCTGGGGTCGCTGCGGCGCGGCGCGCTCGTCAATCTCGAGCGGCCTGTCCGGCCCGACAGCCCGATGGGCGGCCACTTCGTGCTGGGACACGTGGACGCGACCGGAACGATCGACGACCTGCGGCACGAAGGGGACTCGCACTGGCTGACGGTGCAGTATCCGGCGTCGCTGGCTCCGTACCTGGTGCGGAAAGGCTCGGTCGCCGTCGACGGCATCAGCCTGACGGTCGCGGGGCTCGACGCGGAGCGGTTCGACGTGCAGATCATCCCGTACACGTGGGATCACACGAACCTGCGCGCCGCGCGCGTCGGCGATCGCGTCAACCTCGAGGTCGACATTATCGGGAAATACGTGGTGCGGGCGCTCGAAGCCCGGGAGTGGTTTCGTGGGTGAGCTCAAGCTGGCCGCGCGGCGCGGGCGGCGGTCGCCGTTTGCGCGCATCGAAGACGCCATCGAGGCCATCCGCGCCGGCAAGATGGTCATCGTCGTGGACGACCCGGACCGCGAGAACGAGGGCGACCTGACGATGGCGGCCGAGAAGGTGACGCCGCAGGCGATCAACTTCATGGCGAAGTACGGCCGCGGGCTGATTTGCCTCGCCATGACCGGCGCGCGCCTCGACGAGCTCGAGATCCCGCTCATGGTCAGCCAGAACACCGCCCGGTTCGACACGGCCTTCTGCGTGTCGATCGAGGCCAAGCGGGGCACCAGCACGGGGATTTCGGCCGCCGACCGCGCCGCGACGGTGCTGGCGGCGATCGACCCGGCCACCAAGCCGTCGGATCTGGCGCGGCCGGGCCACATGTTCCCGTTGCGCGCTCGAGACGGCGGCGTCCTCGTCCGCGCCGGTCAGACCGAGGCCGCGGTCGACCTGGCCCGGGCGGCCGGGCTCTATCCGGCCGGCGTCATCTGCGAAATCATGAACCCGGACGGCACGATGGCGCGCGTGCCCGAGCTGGCCCGCTTCGCGCGCCGCCACGGCCTCCTGATGGTGACGATCGCGGACCTCATCAGGTACCGGATGCAGACCGAGCGCTTCGTGCAGCGCGTCGCGTCGGCCAGCCTGCCCACCGAGTACGGCGAGTTCCGGGTGCACGCCTACGAGAGCGTGATCGACAAGCAAACCCATGTGGCGCTGGTCTGCGGGGAGATCGGCGACGGCCAGCGGGTGCTCGTCCGGGTGCACTCGCGGTGCCTGACCGGCGATGTCTTCCACTCGGCGCGCTGCGACTGCGGGCCCCAGCTCGTGACGGCCATGCAGCGCATCGCCCGCGAGGGCCGCGGGGTCCTGCTCTACCTCAACCAGGAAGGCCGCGGCATCGGTCTGGCCAACAAGATTCGGGCCTACGCGCTCCAGGACGAGGGGTACGACACGGTGGAAGCCAACGAGCGCCTCGGTTTCAAGCCGGACCAGCGCGATTACGGGATCGGCGCGCAGATCCTCCGCGACCTGGGCGTCCGCTCGATGCGCCTGCTCACGAACAACCCCCGGAAGTTCGTCGGCCTCGAGGGCTACGGCCTGTCGGTCGTCGAGTCCATCCCCATCGAGATCCCGGCGTCTGAGTTCACGCGGCGCTACCTCAAAGCGAAGAAAGAAAAGCTGGGGCATCGATTGAAGTCGGTGTGAGCGGGCGCGGGCCCGCAGTTTGACAGGAGCGGGATCCGTCGGCTAAGGTAAAAGTTTGCGTTTGAATCGCTTAGGGCGATTCGTAGGGCTCCGTGTTCGACGCGCTCAGCTCTCGCCTCCAGGACGTCTTCCGCGCGCTCCGCGGCCAGGCTCGTCTCACCGAGCCGGTGGTCGAGGACGCGCTCCGCGAGATCCGGCTCGCGTTGCTGGAGGCGGACGTCAACTTCCGGGTCGTCAAGGCGTTCATCGACCGGGTGCGGGCGAAGGCGCTCGACCAGGACGTCTTGCGCAGCTTGACGCCGGCGCAGCAGGTGCTGCGGATCGTCCGGGACGAGTTGCTGGCGCTGTTCGGGGCGGCGCCCGCCGGCTTGCCCCCCGGGCGCGGGACACCGCGTGTGATCGAGGTGCTGGGACTACAGGGCTCCGGAAAGACCACGACGGCCGCCAAGCTGGCCGCCTGGTTGGCGCGGCGCGGCCAGTATCCGCTGCTCGTGTCGACCGACGTCCGGCGCCCGGCCGCGATCGAGCAGCTCGCCGTCCTCGCGCGGCAGGCGGGGCTGCGGGTCTCGGAGGGGGGCGGGAGCCCCGACCCGGTGCGCCGGGCCGCGGAGGCGCTGACCGAGGCGCGCCATCTGGGGTTCGACACCCTGATCGTCGATACCGCCGGGCGGCTGCACGTGGACGACGACCTGATGGACGAGCTCGAGCGGGTCACCGCCGCGATCGCCCCGAGCGACAAGCTCTTCGTGGCCGACGCCATGACGGGCCAGGACGCGGTCCGGAGCGCCGGCGAGTTCCACCGGCGCATCGGCCTCACGGGCATCGTCCTGACCAAGCTGGACGGCGACGCGCGCGGCGGCGCCGCCCTCTCGGTGGTGTCCGTCGTGGGCGTCCCGATCGTGTTCGCCGGTACCGGCGAGCGGCTGAGCGACCTCGAACCGTTCGAACCGCCTCGCTTCGTCTCCCGCCTGCTGGGCATGGGCGACGTGCTGGGGTTGATCGAGAAGGCGGAGCAGGCCGTCTCGGCCGAGCACGCGGAGGCGATCGAGCGGACGCTGCGGGAAGGCGACTTCACGCTCGAGGATTTCCGCGAACAGTTGCGCCTGCTTCGGCGGATGGGTCCGCTCGATCAGATCATGGGCCTGCTGCCGGGGATGAGCGCGGTGAAAGGGCGACCGGAAGTGCCCGACGAGCGGCAGCTCGCGCGGGTCGAGGCGATCATCAACGCCATGACGCCGAAGGAGCGCCGGCACTACCAGATCATCGACGGCAGCCGCCGCCGGCGCATTGCGCGCGGCAGCGGGACGACGGTCGAGGAGGTCAACCGGGTCCTGAGGCAGTTCGCCGAAGTGCGCAAAATGGTGAAGACCGTCAAGGGACTGGCCGCGGGTCCTCGCGGCCGGGCGTCAGCGGTCCGGCGCCTCTGGCAGGCGCGGACTCGGTGAGCGGCGGGCGTCATGAGGTCCCGCCAGGGAGAGGATAGACGGGAATGCTAGCGATACGCATGCGACGAGTGGGATCCGTGAAGCGGCCGGTGTTCCGGATCGTGGTCGCCGAAGCGTCGGCGCCGCGCGACGGGCGGTTCATCGAAGTCCTGGGCCACTATCACCCGCGCACGACGCCGGCGACCGTGCAGATCGACCGCGAGCGGTTCGCATACTGGCTGCGGGTGGGGGCCAAGCCTTCGGCGACGGTCCGGGCGCTCGTCTCGCGCCTGCCGGCGGCAGAGAGCCCGGTGGCGGAGCGGCCGGAGGCGGGCGCCGCCCCGGACGCCGGGGCCTGAGGCATGAGCCGCGCGAAGGCGGTGGTCGAGGTCATCGCCCGGGCGTTGGCCGACCGCCCGGACAGCGTCCGGGTGACGGAGAGCGAGCAGCGCGGCCACGTGGTCGTGGAGCTGGTGATGGCGCCGGGCGAGCTCGGCCGCGTGATCGGGCGGCAAGGCCGAACGGCCGGCGCGATCCGGCTCCTGGCGGGGCTGGCCGCGGAACGCGAGGGCCGGAAGGCGACGGTGGAGTTTCGCGACGCCGGCTAGCGTCCGGGCCCGGGCCTCGGTCCGTGGTGGGGCGAGCGGAATGAGCCTGGCGGCGTGGGACGAGATGGCGGTCGTGGGACGCGTGACGCGTCCCCACGGAACCCGGGGGGCCGTCCTGGTCGATCCGGAGACAGATTTCCCGGAGGCGCGGTTCCGGCCCGGGCGGACGGTCTATGTGCGGCGCGGCGGGGAGGTCGCGCCCCTGACGATCGAGGCGGCGCGCGTGCATCAGGGACGGCCCCTCGTGACGTTTCGCGAGGTGGCGAGCCTGACCGCGGCGGAGGCGCTCGCGGGGGTCGAACTGCGCGTGCCAGAAGTGGACCTGGAGCCGTTGCCGGAGGGCAGGTTCTATCGGCATGCGCTCGTCGGCTGCCGCGTCGTCACGGTCCGGGGGGTGCTCGTGGGGGAGGTCGCGGCGGTCGAGGGGGAATCGGACGCGAGCCGCCTGGTGGTGGCGGGCGTCGGCGGCGACGTGCTGGTGCCGTTCGCCCGGGCGATCTGCGTGCGGATCGACCCAGCGGCCCGCGAGATCGTGATCGATCCGCCCGAGGGCTTGCTCGACCTGAACCGGTGAGCGCGGCGGGCGGCGGGTGCGCGATGCAGTTCGACGTCGTGACGATTTTCCCCCGCATGATCGAGGCGTGCCTCCGGGAGGGCGTGCTGGCGCGGGCCCTCGCTCGAGGGCGCATCGCCGTCCGGGTGCACGACCTGCGGGACTTTACCGACGATCGGCACCGGAGCGTCGACGATGTCCCGTACGGGGGCGGGCCGGGCATGGTGCTGAAGCCGGAGCCGCTGTTCCGGGCGGTCGAGGCCGTCGGGGCGCGGTGGGGGAAGCCCGACGCCGTGATCCTGACGTCGCCGCAGGGACGGCGGTTCGACCACCGCGAGGCGCTCCGCCTGAGTCGCTTGAGCCACGTGGTGCTGTTGTGCGGGCGCTACGAAGGGGTCGACGAGCGCGTCCGGGAGGGGCTCGCCACCGACGAGCTGTCGGTGGGGGATTACGTCCTGACCGGCGGCGAGTTGCCGGCGCTCGTGATCGTCGACGCGGTGGCGCGCTTGTGCCCCGGCGTGGTGGGCGATGCGGCGTCGGTGGCGTCGGATTCGTTCGCGCGGGGGCTGCTGGATCACCCCCACTACACGCGGCCGGCGGAGTTCCGGTCGATGGGGGTGCCGGCGGTGCTCTTGTCCGGGCACCACGCGGAGATCGCCCGCTGGCGCAAGCGCGAGGCGGTGCGCCGGACGCTCGAGCGGCGTCCGGACCTGCTCGCGCGGGCCGAGCTGGACGACGAGGAGCGCGCGATGCTGCGGGAGTTGACCGACGAGCGACACAAGGGAGTGCAGTCATGAAAGCGATCGAGTTGGTAGAAGCGCCGCATCTGGCCGAGCGTCCGGCGATCAAGACGGGCGATACCGTGCGGGTGCACGTGAAGGTCCGCGAGGGCGACAAGGAGCGCATCCAGGTCTTCGAGGGGCTGGTCATCGCGGTCCGGCGCGGGGGCACGCGCGCGACCTTTACGGTGCGGAAAGTGTCGTTCGGGCAGGGTGTCGAGCGGATCTTTCCGCTGCACTCGCCTGCGATCGCCAAGATCGAAGTCGTGCGCTCGGCTCGGGTGCGCCGGGCCAAGCTGTACTACTTGCGGGAGCTGAAGGGCAAAGCGGCCCGCATGCGCGAGCAGCGGCGGCCGGCCTGAGCCGGCGGCGCGGCGGCGGGTCTTCCCGGCACACCGGCCGTGGCCGGCGCCGGCGCAAAGGCTGGGGCGCCATGGGGAGGTCGCGGGCGAGTCGCGCCTTCGAGCGCGCGCTGGCGGGGTGGGGTTTCGTTCGGGTCGCCGGGGTCGACGAGGCGGGGCGCGGCTGTCTGGCCGGCCCGGTGGTCGCGGCTGCGGTGGTCCTGCCAATCGCCGCGCGGATCCGCGGGATCCGGGATTCGAAACAGCTCGCCCCGGAGGCCCGCGAGCGGCTGTTCGACGAGATCGTGGCCGCGTGCGACGGCTGGGCGGTCGCGACCGTCGGCGCCGAGGTGATCGACCGGATCAACATCGCGCAGGCCTCCCTGCAGGCCATGCGCGAGGCGGTGCTGGCGCTCCGGCCGCTGCCCGACGCCGTGCTGGTCGACGCGTTCCGGATCCCTGACCTGCCTATCCCGCAGCGTGCTCTGGTCCGGGGCGACGCGCGCTCGCGGGCGATCGCGGCCGCGTCGATCGTGGCCAAGGTGACGCGCGATCGCCTGATGGTGGCGCTCCACGCGCAAGACCCGCGCTACGGCTTCGACCGGCACAAGGGCTACGCCACCGCCGAACACCTGGCGGCGCTCGCGCGATTCGGCTACTCGGCGGCGCACCGCCGCTCGTTCAGGCCTCCGACCCTGTTTGATAGGATCGAGTAGTGCCGCTCGACCGCGATCGGACGCTCAAGACGGCGGAAAAACTGCTGCGGCAAGGGCGCCTCGACGCCGCGATCGCCGAGTACGTCAAGATCGTCGAGGAGTACCCGCGGGACTGGACGAGCGCGAACACGCTGGGCGACCTGTACGTGCGCGCCGGACAGCTCGATCGCGCCGCGGCGCAGTACGCGCGCATCGCCGAGCACTTCACCCACGAAGGGTTCTTCTCGAAGGCCGCCGCCCTCTACAAGAAGATCCTCAAGATCCGTCCCGACGACGAGGCCTCGCAACTGCAACTCGCCGACGTCGCTGCGCGCCAGGGCTTGCTCGCCGACGCGAAGGCCCAGCTCGACGCGCAGCTCGCCGCGGTCCCGGTCGGCGT
>CAYZKQ010000085.1:0-13148 GCA_964478975.1 uncultured Vicinamibacterales bacterium
CGCCCGGCGCGCGCGCGCCCTCGTGCCGTACGCCGACGCCCGGGCCCACGCCCTCCGCCTGGACTGGGTCGGCCGCGAGGTGCCGGTCCCGTCGTTCACCGGCCGCCGCGTCGTCGAGCCGGCGCTGGAGGAGATCGTCCCCTACATCGACTGGACCTACTTCTTCACGGCCTGGGAGCTCAAGGGCCGCTTCCCGGCGATCCTCGACCACCCGCAGCACGGCGCCGCCGCGCGCGAACTGTACGCGCACGGGCGCGCCCTGCTCGACCGCATCGTCGCCGAACGGCGCCTCGTCGCGCGGGGCGTCTACGGCTTCTGGCCCGCCAACAGCGAGGACGACGACATCGTGCTGTACGCGGACGCGGCGCGCACGCGGGAGCTCGCCCGCTTTCCGATGCTGCGGCAGCAGGAAACGCCCGGCGCGGGGATGCCCAACCTCTCGCTGGCCGACTTCGTCGCGCCGCGCACGAGCGGCGTCGAGGACTACGTGGGCCTGTTCGCCGTGACGGCCGGCATCGGCGCCGACGCGCTCGTGGCGCGCTTCGAGCGCGCGCACGACGACTACCACGCCATCATGGTGAAGGCGCTCGCCGACCGCCTCGCGGAGGCGTTCGCCGAGTGGCTCCACGCCCGCGCGCGGCGCGACTGGGGCTACGGCCGCGAGGAGCGCCTCACGGTCGAGGACCTCATCGCCGAGCGGTACCGGGGGATCCGCCCGGCGTTCGGCTACCCGGCGTGTCCGGACCACAGCGAGAAGCGGCGCCTTTTCGCAGTCCTCGAGGCGGAGGCGGTCGGGATCAGCCTGACCGAGAGCTGCGCCATGGTGCCGCCCGCGTCGGTGAGCGGCCTCTACCTGGCGGCGCCCGAAGCGCGCTACTTCACCGTCGGCCGGGTCGGGCGCGACCAGGTCGAAGCCTACGCCCGGCGCAAACAGGCCGCCGTCGAGGAGGTCGAACGCTGGCTGGCGGCGAACCTGGCGTACGAACCGGTGCCCGCCGGCGCGTGAGACGCGCCGCGTGCTATCCTGAGCACCATCCCGAAAGGCGGGACGGAGACCCCTGGCGCCGCCCTGGCGCGCGGCGCGGGCCGGGCCCATGAACATCCTGCTGCTCGCGATGCCCGATTCGTTCGAGCACATGCCGGCCCTCACCATGCGCCTGCCCAACGGCGCCCTGGGGTCGCTCGCGGGCAACGTCGACCCCCACCATCGCGTGAGCATCGCGGACCTGATCCTGGTGCAGCGCCGGGTGCCCGAGACCCTCGAACGGCTCGTGGCCGAGACGCAGCCCGACCTCGTGGGCCTCTCGGTCATGACGTTCCAGCGGGAGACCGCCCGGCGAATCATCCGCCTGGTCCGGCGCCTCAAGCCCGGTGTCCGGACGGTGGTGGGCGGCTACGACCCCTCGCTCGCCCCGGAGGCCTACACCGACCCGGACTCCGGCGTCGACTTCATCGTCCGCGGCGAAGGGGAACTGACCTTCTGCGAACTCGTACGGGCCCTCGAGGCGGGGGGCGGGTTCGGCGGGATCGCGGGCCTGTCCTACCGGACGCCCGGCGGGTTCGTGCACAACCCTCGGCGGCCGGTGCTGGCGCAGCTAGACAGGTTGAGGCTGCCGAACCGCCGGGCGCGGGTGCTCGGCGGCTACACGCTGCTCGGCCGGCCGATCGACGTGGTGGAGACGTCGCGCGGCTGCACGTACGACTGCAGCTTCTGCTCGATCATCGGGATGCGCGGGCGCAACTTCCACACGTTCTCGATCGACCGGGTCCTCGAGGATATCCGTGACGCGGAGGCGTGGGGCGCGCGGGTGATCTTCTTCGTCGACGACAACATCACGCTGGACGTCCGGCGGTTCGAGGCGCTCTGCCGCGCGATCGTCGACGCGGGCCTCCATCGCCTGGACTACATCGTCCAGGCCATGACCTCGTCGGTCGCGGCCCACGGCGAGACGCTCGTGCCCCAGATGCGCCGGGCCGGTTTCCGGTACGTCTTTCTCGGCATCGAGAACGTGCTCGACGGCGATCTTGCCTTCTTGAAGGCCCGGGCCAAGAACAGCGAGCGGCGGGGCGGCCGGACGGTGGGCCTGGCGGCGGCGCGGGCGATCGAGGTGCTGCACGCGCACGGCCTCTATGTGGTGGGCGGGCTCATCGTCGGGAACCCGGACGATACGCGCGAGGCCGTCGAGGCCAACCTCGCGTTCGCGCGGCGGTACGTGGATTGGCCGTACATCCAGCACCCCACGCCGTACCCGGGCACGCCCATGGCGGCCGACTTCGAGGCCCGCGGCCTCATCGTCAACCGCCGGGTGGAAGAGTACGACGGGACGACCGCCGTGGTCCGCACCCGCCACCTCGACGCCGAGGAGGTGGAGTTCCTGCGGTGGCGCGCGGAACGGTGGATGAAGGCGCGGCATTTTCCCGCGGCCTGGGCCCACGATCCGTGGTGGGTCACGCGGCACGCGGTGCAGATGTTCGCCCACGTGTTCCGCGGGAGCTCCTGGCGATCCTGGGTGGGCCTGGAGGACGCGCGGACCGTGTTCCGGCGCTACCGGGAGATCCGCCGGCGCGAGCGCGAGTACCTGGCCCCGGAGACCGAAATCCTCAAAACCGCCACCACGGAAACGTCGTACCGTCCGGCGCGTGGCGCATGATGTGCTGGGCCATCTCCTTCAGGCGCTCGGCCGGGGAGACCGGACCGCTCCAGCAGTGGGGTTTGCCTTCGCCGTACATGAAGAACCCCTCGTAGTGCGGGTTCCGGGTCGTCTTCATCCACTCCTCGAGCTCTTTGGTCGAGTTGTTCAGGAAGTAGGTGTCGGCGGTGCCCGTGTAGAAGAACAGCTTGTCGATGAGCTTCGGCCCGACCGTGCTCCAGTTCTTCTCGAGGTAGTACTTCAGGTCGTAGTGTTCCTTCCAGTACTGGGCGACCGCCGGGTCGATCACACCCGTGCGCTTGTCGAAGAGCGGTTTGAAGTAGCCGTCCTCGCCGAGCGGGCCGAAGACGGCTGACCAGATGTCGAGCTGCTCGCCCGACCGTCCCTTCGTGCCGTTGACGAGCTCCCAGCGGTTGCGTTGCTCCGAAGTGTTGATGACCTGGCCGTTGGGGAAGCGGCTGTTGATCGTCGGGACGCGGCGCCACTCGAACTCTTTGTAGAACGCGTTCTTGTCCTCGTAGATGTTGATGCCCTCGACGTCGGTGAAGGTGACCGGGTCGGGACAGTAGATCCAGGCGCCCCCGAAGAAGTCCGGGTGAAAGATCTGGAGCGCCGCCGCTTCCCAGCCGCCGGTGGACCCGCCCGAGAGCACCCGGGCCCACGGCTCGCGGATGATGCGGAAGCGCTTCTCAACCTCCGGGATGAGCTCCTGCATGATGGCGTCGCCGTACGGGCCGACGTTGACCGAGTTGACGGCGTACGAGTCGTCGAAATACGGGTTCGGGTGCTGGAACGTGACCGCGATGAAGCGGGGGAACCCGTCGCTCAGCCACGCCCGGGAAAACTCGTTCTGCTCGTCGAAGCCGTAGGGCGGGCGCAGCGAGAAATGGCCCTGGACATAGTTGACCGGGTAGCTGATGGTTTCCCGGTCGTAATCGCGGGGCAAGAGCACCACCGCGCCGAGATAGATGGGTCGGCCCCAGAACTTCGTCAGCATCGGACTCTGGAACTTGATCCGCTTGACGTATCGCGTGTCCGGGGGGATCTCGACGGGCGGGATGACCTCGTCCGTGACGAGGCGGATGACACCGCCCGCCTTCGGGTCGAGCCGCACGCGTTCGACGCGGCTGTACAGATTGCCCGGCGAGATGTTCCACCGCTGGCCCTCCCACCGGTCGTCGTGCATCCAGACGACGTGGCCGTCGGCCCGGCGGAACTCGGAGTAGATGTTGATCATGGCCTGCACGAAGTACTCGCCTGGCGGGATGTCCGTGAGGCGCTCGACCGGCGAGCCGAGGTCGGTCTCGTCGATGATCGCGGGGCGCCCGGGCGGCAGCTTCTCGATGTCGCGCCCGAACAGCGGCACGCCGGTGCGCCCGATCTGCAGGCGCGGCTCGACGGTCTGGGTCGTGCCGCGCACGGTGACGTCGAGCGACCGCGTGATCATGACGAAGACGCGGCCCGTGATGGGCTCCGCGTGGGCGGCGGCGGGGAACGTGATCTCGAACCGCAACGGCCGGGGCGCCGCCGCCCGCTGCAGCGGTCCGAGGGCGACCGCCGCCGCCGACAGGACCGACGCCATCAACACGCTCGACACCGCACCGAGGACCACTCGTCGCCTCATCGCCGTTCTCCTCGCCAGCCCGGGCGCACGGCCCGGGATCGACGTCGAAGCGTATCACGGGTGGAGGTCCACCCAAGGCGGGGCGGCTGGGCTCGCGCGGTCCGCGTCCCGGCGGGCGCCCGCCGGCCCGGGGAATCCCGTAAGCGAGGCCGGCGGCGAGGCAAGGGAGAAAAGACAAAACGCCGGAGGGACGGCCGAGGAGGGAAGGCACGGCGTCCCCCCGGCGCGGCCGGTCAGAAGGCGACCCCGGCCAGGAACGCGACGGTCCGGTTCTTCACGTCGGTGCGGAAGTCGGGCACGTCCTTGTTCACCGGCGTGAGACCCTGCGTGAAGCGGGTTTCTGCGAGGAACCGGCCGAACCGGGTCCCGGCCCCGACGGTGAGACCCGCGTCGCCCGCGCGCAGGAGCGCGTCAGCGTCGGCCTTCTCCCGAACGCCGCCGACCGTCCGGTCGACGCGCGCACGGACCCTGAAGCCGAGCGTCGGACCGGCGAACAGGTACGGCCGCGCTTGACCCGACAGCCTCGGGGTCACCATCGCCAGCACCGGCACCTCGAGGTAGTCGGTCTTCGAAACGAACGTGACCGGGTTCGCCAGCGGGCCTTCGAGCGTCACGCCCTTCTGGACGTACAACAGCTCGGGCTGCACAGCGAACCAGTCGTTCGCCCGCCAGGTGCCGAAGCCCCCGAGAGCGAGCCCGACGCGCATCTGCGGCTCGTAGTTGCTGCCGCTCACGGCGAGCGACCGCTGGATCTGAGGCAGCGTCGCCAGCGCCAGCGCGCCCTTGACCCCGAACTCGGCGGGCTGCGCAAGCGCCGCGACCGGCAGCAGGACGACCGCCGCGATCATCGCTAGCAGCAGCATGCGCCGCATGCCTCGACCCCTCCTTTCTTGCGGCTGAAATGCCAGCGAAGACCGGGCCGGGCCGGCTCGGGTATTCGACCGAAACTTGGGAGTTGGTGCGCCGGTCAGCCCCGGCGCCGCCGCCTCGGGGCCCGGCTCCGCTGTCCGCTATTTAGGACGACGGAGCCACGACCGAGGTTTGAGGGAGTGCGGGACGGCAGGGACCCGCCTGCGGTCATTTACCCGAGACACTGGAGAAATACTCCCGCTGGAGTCGCAGCAGGAGGGGGATGGACGCGAGGACCGAGACGAGGTTCGGGATGGCCATCAGGCCGTTCAGGGTATCCGCGATATCCCACACCAGGTGCAGCGACCCGACCGCCCCGAGGTAGAGGAAGACCAGCCACAGCAGCCGGTAGGGCCGCGTCGCCCGCGGGCCGAGCAGGTAGACGATGGCGGTCTCGCCGTAGTAGCTCCAGCCGATCACCGTGGAGTAGGCGAACAGGACGATGCCGCCGGTGACCACGATGTGGCCCCAGGTGCCCGGCAGTCCCGTTTCGAACGCCTTGGCCGAGAGGGCGGCGCTGGTCAGCCCGCTGGTCCACGTCCCGGTCGTGAGGATGACAAGGCCGGTCGCGGTACAGACCAGGATGGTGTCGACGAACACCTCGAAGATGCCGTAGAGCCCCTGGCGTGCCGGATGGGTGGTGTCGGCGGTGGCGTGGACCATCGGGGCGCTGCCCAGACCGGCCTCGTTCGAAAACAGCCCGCGCGCGAGGCCGTAGCGGAGCGCCATCATGACGGTCGCGCCGGCGAATCCGCCCGTCGCGGAGGCTCCGGTGAACGCGCCGTCGAACACCAGGCGCAGGGCGGCCGGCAGGGCGCCCGCGTGGAGGACCAGGACGACGAGGGCGCCGGTGAGATAGAAGACGGCCATGAAGGGCACCAGCACCGAGGTGACCTCGGCGATGCGGGTGATGCCGCCGAGGATCACGACGGCCGTGACGGCGACGAGGACGGCGCCGGTGGCCGCCGGGGGCACGCCGAAGGAGGCGCGCAGCGAATCGGCGACGGAGTTGGCCTGGACCATGTTGCCGATGCCGAAGGCGGCGAGCGCCGTGAGGAACGCAAAGGTCGCGCCGAGCCACGGGAGGCCGAGGCCCTTCTTCAGCGTGTACATCGCGCCGCCGCGCATCGTCCCGGTCGCGTCGGGCTCGCGGTAGTGGAGCGCGACGGTGATCTCGGCGAACTTCGTGCACATGCCCAGCAGACCGGACACCCACAGCCAGAAGAGCGCGCCCGGCCCGCCGAGGGCGATCGCCGTCGCCACGCCGGCGACGTTGCCGACCCCGACGGTCGACGCGAGCGCGGTCGCCACGGCCTGGAACGGGCTGACGTTGCCGACGCCGCCGCCCCGCTGGAACATCCTGCCCAGCACTTCCCGCAGCGCGAGGCCCAGGTAGCGGACCTGCGGGGCGCGGGTCACGATGGTCAGGAGGAGCCCGGTTCCGATGAGCAGGGTGATCATCGGCGGACCCCACACGTAGCCGTTCAGCCAGGCGTTCCAGCGTTCGATGGCGGCGATCATCGACTCCTCCGCGGCGTTGGTGTTCCGGGCGCGAGCGGGCTCGGCGCCGGGCCCCGCCCGTTTGTCGGACTCGACGCGCCGCCGTCAGACGGTGCGCGCGGCGGCGCGGCGCCGGTGAGCGTGCGGGGCCGAGTGTACTCGAGCTGCGGGAGCCAGGCGAGCCCCGGCGCCGCCAGGCTGGCGAACGCGAGCACCCACGCGAGGTCCCGCCCCTCCCCGCCGGCGAGGTCGAGGATCGCGCCGAAGGCGAGCGGCGCGACGGACGCGGCGGCGAAGCCGGCCAGCGAGTAGACCGCCATGGTGGCGCCCCGGTCGCGCGGATCGGCGGCGGCGACGACCCCGGCGGTCAAGGTGGCGGAGTCGGCCATGACCGCGAGGAAGTAGACGGCGGCGGCGGCGATCGTGGCGGCCTCCGGGAGGCGGGCGGCGAAGCCCACCAGGCAGGCCAGGATGCTCGACGCGAGGATGGCGCTGCGCACCCACCGTTCGCGTCCCATCCGGATGGCGGCTTCGTTTCCGAGAATGCTGGCGGCGGGCCCGAGCAGGTTGATGGCGGCGGCCGCCGTCGCCGGTGCCACGAGTGGGGGTCTGGCGCCCGCGCGCGCCGCCGCGAAGGCGAAGAAGGCGACGAGCCAGGACCTCAGGCCGAACAGCTCCCAGCAGTGCGCCGCGTAGGCCAGCGTGAACCGCCGCGCCCGCGCGTTGCGCCAGACGCCGCGCAGGCGCGCGAGGTCCGTGCTCGCGCGCGGGGGCGCCGCGGGCGGCGGGACGGGTCGAAGCCTTAGCAGGACGATCAGGGCGGCGGCGACCGGCCCGGCGGCCGCGGCCGCAAACGCCCAGCGCCAACCGCGCCAGGCGGCGAGGGCGCCCGCCAGCCAGAGCGACGCGCTCGCCCCGACGCCGAACGACGATGTGTAGAAGGCGACGGCGCGGCTCTGTGTGTGTCCTTCGATGCGGTCGGCGAGCAATTTGACGCCGGGCATGTACGTCCCGGCGAGGCCGGCGCCGGCGAGGGCTTGCCAGACGATCGCCGAGCCCACGCCGGCCGCGAAGAGGGCGAAGCCGAGCGAGCCGGCGGCCGCGAGCCCGGCGGACGCAGCATACACGCGCCGCGCGTCCACGCGGTCGGTGAGCGTCGCGAGCACGGGCACGCCGACCAGGTAGCCGCCGAAAAACGTCCCGCCGATGAGGCCGGCTGCGGTGTTGCTCAGGGCCCAGGCGTCGCGGATGTCCGGGAGGAGCGCCGGGTAGGCCGAAAAGCCCGCCATGCTCAAGATTTCCGCGGCGCAGAGCGTGACGACGAGGCCGGCAGCGTTCATGGACGGCGGCGCGCTTGGGCGCGTCCGGTGATGTGCGCCGGCCTATTCAATCACAGTAGAATCGACGCGGGCGAGCGGGCGCGCCGGCGCGCGCGGGCGCGAAGGAGGGGGAGTGTGCTGGGAGGCCATCGGTCAGCGGGGTGGCGTGTGACGCGAGGCGTTCGGCGGCTGGGGCTGGTCGCGAGCCTGGCCGTGGCGTTGGCGTGTTCGGCGGAGCGGCCGCCGGCGGGCGCGGCCGCGCCGGCCGACATCCCCGACCTGCCGTTCGAGAAGTTCACGCTCCCGAACGGGCTCGAGGTGATCCTCTCGGAAGACCACCGCTTGCCGATGGTGGCGGTGAACCTCTGGTATCACGTCGGCCCGGCGAACGAGGAGCCGGGCCGCACGGGCTTCGCGCACCTCTTCGAGCACATGATGTTCCAGGGTTCGAAGCACGTGCCCGGGGACTCGCACTTCCGGCTGCTCGAAGAAGCCGGCGCGAGCGACATTAACGGGACGACGGACTTCGACCGCACCAACTACTTCGAGACGCTGCCCTCCGACCAGCTCGAGCTCGCGCTCTGGCTCGAGTCGGACCGGATGGGCTACCTGCTCGACGTG
Organism: uncultured Vicinamibacterales bacterium; assembly: GCA_964478975.1. Lineage (GTDB taxonomy): Bacteria > Acidobacteriota > Vicinamibacteria > Vicinamibacterales > JAHECP01 > CAYZKQ01. Next base: position 8,625 of record CAYZKQ010000085.1, read on the forward strand.
CTGGACGAAGCGAACCTCGCGAACCAGCAGGACGTCGTGCGCAACGAGCGCCGGCAGTCGGTCGAGAACCGTCCGTACGGCCTCGTGGAGGAGGCGCTCTTTCACCAGCTCTTTCCGAAGGGGCATCCCTATTACGCGGCGGTCATCGGGTCGCACGCCGATATCCAGGCGGCGCGTCTCGAAGACGTGAAGACTTTTTTCAAGACCTACTACGCGCCGAACAACGCCAGCCTCGCCGTCGTGGGCGACTTCGGCCCGGCGGTCGCGCGCAGGCTCGTCGAGAAGTACTTCGGGTCGCTGCGGCGCGGCCCGGCGGTGCCGAAGGTGGCGGTCAAGACGCCGCCCATCACGGCCGAGCGCCGCGCGGTGATCCCGGATCGGGTGGAGCTGCCCAAGGTCTATTTCGGGTGGCTCACCCCGCCCATCTTCGCGCCCGGCGACGCCGAGGCGGACCTGGCGGCCGAGATCCTGGGCGGCGGCAAGTCGAGCCGGTTGTACAAGAAGCTCGTCTACGAGCGGCAGATCGCCCAGGACGTGAGCGCGCAGCAGTACTCGCTGGCGCTCGGCTCGGTCTTCACCATCGAGGCAACCGCGAAGCCGGGGCACACGGCCGAGGAGCTGGAACGGGCGATCGACGTCGAGCTCGAGGGGTTCCGGCGCGGGGGGCCGACCGCGGCCGAGCTCGAGCGCGCCCGGACGACGATCGAGACGCGCATCATCAGCGGCCTCGAGCGGCTGGGCGGGTTCGGCGGGGTGGCCGATCGGCTCAACCTCTACAACCATTACCTGGGGACGCCGGGGTACCTCCGGCGGGATCTGCAGCGGTACCGCGACGCCACGCCGCAGGCGGTGAGAGACTTCGCCGCGCGCCAGCTCGTCAAGCAGGCGCGCGTCGTCATTTACGGCGTGCCCGGTACGCCGGACCTCGGGCCCGACGTGCCCACCCCGCCGCCGCCGCGGTCGGCGCCTGGCGCCGGGGCGGAAGCGGTCAACGCGGACGAGCCGTGGCGCCGGCGGCCGCCGGCGCCGGGCGCCGGCCTGTCGGTGGCGGTGCCGCCGCCGGTCGCGTTCACGCTGCCGAACGGCCTGACCGTCGTGCTGAGCGAGCGCCCGGCGCTGCCCATCGTGGCGGCGGCGCTCGTGGTCAAGACGGGGAGCGACGCGAACCCGATCGACCGGCCCGGACTCGCCAACTTCGCCGTCGCGATGCTGGACGAGGGCACGACCTCGCGGAGCGCGCTCCAGCTCGCCGACGAGCTCGCGCAGATCGGCGCGACGCTCGAGACGGTCTCGACGATGGACGCGTCGCAGGTGCGGGTGCGGGTCCTGAAGCGGCACCTCGCTGCGGCGCTGGGTATCCTCGCGGATGTCGTCCGCAACCCGGCGTTTCCGTCCGACGAAGTCGAGCGGCAGCGTGGGCAGCGGCTGGCGCAGCTCGTGCAGCAGCGGGACAACCCGTCGGTCGTGGCGGCGAATGCGATGGCGGCCGCGCTCTACGGCCCGAAGCATCCGTACGGGTACGCCGAGCTCGGCACCGAAGCGGCCAACAAGGCGATCACGCGCGACGACTTGGTGGCGTTCTGGAAGACGGCCTTCGTCCCGAACAACGCCGCCCTCGTGGTCGCCGGCGCCGTCGGGGTCGGCGAGCTCCGGCCGCTCGTCGAGATGACCTTCGGGGGGTGGCAGCCAGGAGCGCCGGCGCGGGCGCCGGTGGGGCCGCCCGAGCCGACGCGGGCCCGGGTCGTGTTGGTGGACAGACCCGGGGCGGCCCAGACGCAACTGCGCGTGGCGACGATCGGGGCAGCCCGGTCGACGCCGGACTATCCGGTGCTCGAAGTGCTGAATGGGGCGCTCGGCGGGCTCTTCTCGAGCCGCCTCAATCTCAACCTGCGCGAGGCGCACGGGTACACCTACGGGGCGTACTCGACGTTCCAGTACCGCCGGGCCCCGGGGCCGTTTTTCGTGGCGACCGGGGTGCGGACCGACGCGACCGGGGCGTCGGTGAGCGAGATCCTGAAGGAGATCCGGCGGATCGCCGACGAGCCGCTGACCGGTGAGGAGCTTCGGCTGGCGCGCGAGTCGCTCGTCCGGTCGCTGCCCGGGCTCTTCGAGACGAGCCCGCAGGCGGCCGCGACGCTGGCGAGCCTGTTCATCTACGACCTGGGTTTCGACTACGTCACGAAGTTCGCGCGGGCGGTCGAGGCGGTCACGGCCGAGGCCGTGCAGGCGGCCGCGCGCCGGTATCTGGCGCCGGACCGGATGATCGTGGTGGCGGTGGGGGACCGCGCGACGGTCGAGCCGCAGCTCCGGCGCCTCGGGTTGGGGGCGATGGACGTGCGGCGGGCCGAGGGGGGCGCGCCGAGGCGTCCGTGAGGGTCACATGGATCTCCGCGAGCTGGTCCGCGGGTGCACCTTCGACGACTTCCTGTTCGCGCCGCAGTACGGCGTGGTCGAGCGCCGCGATCCCGCGCTCATCGATCTGTCGTGCCGGTTGTCGGAGCACCTCACGCTGAAGCGGCCGATCGTGTCGGCCAATATGGACACGGTCACGCGGGCGGAGATGGCCATCGTGATGGCCGAGGAAGGCGGCATCGGGATCATCGACCGCGGGTTCAAGGAAGGCGACATCGAGCCGCAGGTGCGCGAGGTGGAAATCGTCAAGCGCACGCAGCACGGCATCATCGCGGACCCGTACACGATCTCGCCCCGCGCGAGTCTGGCGGCGGCGGCGGCCCTCATGGAGCGCTCGCGGGTCGGCACGCTGGTCGTGGTGGACGAGGAGCGCCGCCTGCTGGGGATTCTCTCCGAGCGCGACATCCGGTTCGTCGACGCCGGGGTCACCGTCGGGCAGCGCATGACGCCGGTCGACCGGCTGGTGGTGCAGCGCGGCGCGATCTCGATCGACGCGGCCGAGCGCGTGATGGTGGAGGAGAAAGTCAAGAAGCTGCCGCTCGTCGACGAGCGCGGGGTGCTGGTCGGGCTGATCACGGCGAAGGACATCCTCAAGCACCGGCGGCAGCCCTTCGCGACGCGCGACGCGCAGGGGCGGTTGCGCGTCGGGGCGGCCATCGGCGCGCGGGGCGACTACCTCGAGCGCGCCGCGGAGCTCATCAAGGCGGGCGCCGACCTCATCGTCATCGACATCGCGCACGGGCACTCGGTCGTGATGGCCCGGGCCCTGGAGGCGTTTCGCAAGCGCTTCGGCGACGGGGTCGAGCTGGTGGCCGGCAACGTGGCGACCGCCGAGGGCGCGCGTTTTCTGCTCGAGCGCGGGGTCAACGGGATCAAGGTCGGGATCGGCCCGGGCGGCGGGTGCACGACGCGGATCAACACGAGCTTCGGCGTGCCGCAGGTGCAGGCGCTCGTCGAGTGCCGGCTCGCCATCGGCCTGGACTCACCGGTGCCCCTCATCGCCGACGGCGGCGTCCGCCGCGACGGCAGCCTGGTCGAGGCGTTGCTCTTCGGGGGCGACACCGTGATGCTGGGCAGCGCCTTCGCGGGCACGCTCGAGACGCCGGGCGAGATCGTGCAGAAGCCGGTGCTGCTCGCCGAGTCGCAGAAGCCGGTGCAGGTGCCCTTCAAGGTGTTGCGGGGGATGGCGTCGCTCGGCGCCATCCGGGACCGCCTCGACGTCGAGGATGTCGAGGCGGCCGACCTGCAGGCGCTCGGCGCCGAAGGGCTGGAGTTTAGCGTGCCGGTGCGCGGCTCGGCGCGCACGGTGTTCCAGGAGATGGTGCGGCACCTGTGCTCGGCGGTGAGCTACGGCGGCGCCGCCAGTCTGGCGGAGCTGCGCCAGCGGTTCTGGGCGCACCCGGAGCGCTACCTGATCAAGCTGTCCGAGTCGGCCCGCCGCGAGTCGTACGAACGGTAGGCGGCCATTCGGGGTCGCGGGCGCCGGCCGTCGCGACACCGGTGACGAGCCTACGGGCGCTCGTTCCGCAAGGCGCGCAAGCGCTCCCGCGCCTTCTCAACCTCGCGGTGGAAAACGAACAGCCGGTCGGCGTTCCCCTCCGGGTCCGTGAAGTTGTAGGTCCGCCCGTCCCGCACCTTGACCCGCAGGTTCTTCTCGAGGTAGTCCACCTCGAACACCTCCAACCGTTCGAGGGGCGCCGCGAACGCATCGCCGCGATCGCTCGTCTCGTAGCGAAGCCCGGCGGGCGTCGCCGACAAGCGGCCGCGGCACGATCCGAACCGGTGCTTGTGGATGACGTCGATGGCGGCGTCGAGGCGGACTTCCTTGAAGCGAACGAGAATCGTGCGCTCTCCGGGCTCGACGTCGATCGTCTCGGCGTACCCCTCGTACCCGGCGGCCGAGACGTTGAGGCGGTGTCCGCCGATCGAGACGCCCGTGAGCGTCACGGGCGCGGTCCCGACGTACTGGCGGTCGAGAAAGACGGACGCGCCGGGGACGTCGCTCTCGATGTGCAGGGTCGCAGTGGCGGCCGGTTCTGCCGGGGGCGCTGGAGGCGGCGCCGCCGGCGGCGGCGGAGCGCGGCGAACCCGAGGCCTGGCCGCCGGAGGCTC
>CAYZKQ010000086.1:0-13134 GCA_964478975.1 uncultured Vicinamibacterales bacterium
CCCTTGCCCAGCCCCAACTCGTCGAGCACCCGCTCATCGTCGCGCCAGGCGGGCTTCACCTTGACGTGGAGGTCCAGATAGACGTGGGCGCCGAAGAACCGCTCCAGGTCCTGGCGCGCCTCGATGCCGATGCGCTTGATCAGCTCGCCGCCCCGCCCGATCACGATCGCCTTCTGGGAGGGCTTGTCCACGAGAATCGTGCAGTAGATGCGCAGCAGCGCCCGCCCGCCGCCGCGCCCCGGCGCCTCCTCGAACCGGTCCACGACGACGGCGGTGGTGAACGGCAGTTCGTCCCGGGTGTGGTGCAGCAACTTCTCGCGCACCAGCTCGGCGGCCAGCACTCGCTCGGGCTGGTCCGTCAGGTAATCCTGCGGATACAGCGGCTCGCCCTCCGGGAGCGCTTCGAGGAGGACGGCTTCCAGCCGGTCCACGCCGTCGCCCGTCAGGGCCGAGATCGGCACGATCGCCCGGAAGTCGTGCTCGGTGCGGTAGCGGTCGATGAGCGGCAGCACTCGACTCTTCTTGACCGCGTCCACCTTGTTGAGCGCGAGGACGACCGGCGTCGGGACCTGCCGGACGAGGTCGAGGACGAAGGCGTCGCCCCGCCCGGGGGGCGCCGTGACGTCCACGAGCAGGACCAAAACGTCGACCTCGCGGAGCGTCTCGAGCGCCGCGTCGACCATCCGGACGTTCAACCGGTGCAGCGGGCGGTGGATGCCCGGCGTATCCAGGAACACCACCTGGCCGTCCGGGTAATGCTTGACCGCGAGGATCCGCGTCCGGGTCGTCTGCGGCTTGTCCGAGACGATCGCCAGCTTGACGCCGACGAGGCGGTTGAGCAGCGTGGACTTGCCGGCGTTCGGCCGCCCGACGAGGGAGACGAAGCCTGCCTTCACGCGCTGGTCTCTTGCGCGACCGGCGTGCGCCGCCGGATCCGGACCTTGTGGATCCGCCGCCGCTCCGCTTCGAGCACCTCCACCCGAAGGTCGTCGACCTCGAAGGTCTCGCCCACGGCGGGCACGCGTCCCACGCGGGTCAGCAGGTAGCCCCCGACGGTTTCGAACCCGCCGGGCTCGATGTGCACACCCAGCCGGTCCCTGACCTCATCGATCTTGACCTTGCCGCTGAAGACGAACGACCCGCGCCCTTCGTCGACGACCGGCTCGGCCTCGACGTCGTACTCGTCCCGTATCTCGCCGACGATCTCTTCCAGGAGGTCCTCCATCGTGACGAGGCCGGCAGTCCCGCCGTACTCGTCGACCACGATCGCCAACTGGACCTGCCGGCGCTGGAATTCCTTCAACAGCTCGGCGACGCGTTTGGTCTCCGGCACGAAGTAGGCGGGGCGCATGATCGCCGACAGGGGACGCTGCTCGCCGCCGGTGTCCTCGAGCTGGATGAGGTCCTTCACCACGATGACGCCCACGATGTTGTCGAGGTTGTCGCGGTAGATGGGGAACCGCGAGTACTCCTGCTCCCGGAACAGCGCCCGCAGCTCCGCCAGCGTCGCATCCTCGCGGAGGGCCACGATGTCGGGCCGAGGGGTCATGACCTCGCGGACCAGCGTTTCCCCGAACGCCACGACCGACCGGAGCAGGCGGCGCTCTTCGCCGTCGATGGCGGGCCGCGGACCGTCGGCCTCCCCGGGTCCCGCCGCGCCCCCCGCACCCCGCTCAGCCGGCGCCGGTCCGCCCGACTCGTGCATCAGGTGGACCAGGGCCCGGGCGATCGGCTGCAGGAATCCGGTCAAGATCCGGAAGGACGGCAAGAGGACCTCGAGGACCCGCTCGGGATTCCGCCGGGCCGCGAGCACGGGCAAGACGTGCTCGACGACCAGGATGAAGGTGGCCACCACCAGCAACAACACCGCGTCGCGGCGCGCGCTGGTGGTCCCGACCAGGACGGCAAAGAGCACCGCCGAGGCCGAAAACGTCAGGCCGAGGAGCAGCCGGGCCGGGAAAAACAAGAGGATCGGGTCGTCCAGGTAGCGGGCGAGCAGCGGGTGCCGGTCGCCGCGCTCGGCCATCAGGCGCAATGATAGGCGCATGAGCTCGCTGAAGGCCGCCTGGACCGTGCCGACGTAGACCGCCAGGCACCCCAGGAGAAACAACGCCAGCGGAATCAGGCTCACCGCTTCCCCTCGCGTGCCGACCCCGCCGCCGGGCGCGCCCCCCGCTCGATGACGCCCTGGCCCAGGCCGCCCCGGCGCCGCAACCGGCGCTCGAGCGCCGCCATCTCCCCGCGGTCGCGCTCGTGATCATAGCCGAGCAGGTGGAGCACCCCGTGGAGCGCCAGGGTTCGGACTTCCGCGCGCAGGCTGTGGCCCAGCGCCTCGGCCTGCCGGCGCGCCCGCCCCCGGGCGATCACGACGTCCCCCAGCGCCCGCGGCTCGCCCCGCGGCAACGCCCGGGCGTCGACCCCGAACGACAGGACGTCGGTCACCCGGTCCTGCCGGCGGAACCGCCGGTTGATCGCCCGCATCCGCGCGTCGCCGACGAGCGCGACGGTCACGAGCCCCGTCGCCTCGGCGGGCAGCACGCGCGCGAGCCACCGCCCCAACCCCGCCACCGCAGCCCGGTCGGTGGGCGAGCGGACGCCGACCACCTCGACGGCCAGGCGCGCCCCCGCCCCCCGCACGGGGCGCCGCTCGAGCCGGCGGCGGGCTGCTGGTCGACTGTCGGGATCGTCCGCCATACGCCTCACAGCGCTTTCGCGCCGTCCTTGCCGCCGTTGGCGTACGACTCGTAGGCTTTGATGATCTGCTGCACGAGCGAGTGGCGCACGACGTCGCGCTCGTCGAAATACACGAACGCGATCCCCTCGATGTGCCCCACGACCTTCATCGCTTCGACCAGACCCGACGTGCGCCCGATCGGCAGGTCGATCTGCGTGATATCACCGGTAATGACCGCCTTCGACCCGAACCCGAGGCGCGTCAGGAACATCTTCATCTGCTCCGACGTGGTGTTCTGCGCCTCGTCCAGGATCACGAAGGCGTCGTTGAGCGTCCGCCCGCGCATGAAGGCGATGGGCGCAATCTCGATCTGGCCCCGCTCGACGAGCCGCTCGGCCCGCTCGATGTCCATCATGTCGTAGAGCGCGTCGTAGAGCGGCCGCAGATACGGGTTGACCTTCTCAGCGATGTCACCGGGCAGAAACCCCAGCTTCTCACCGGCCTCGACCGCGGGGCGCGCCAGGATGATGCGGCTCACCCGTTTGGCCGTCAGGAACGACACGGCCTGGGCCATCGCCAGATACGTCTTGCCCGTACCCGCGGGCCCGATCCCGAAGACGATGTCGAAGCGGTCGATGGCCTCGAGATAGCGGCGCTGGTTCACGCTCTTGGCCACCACCTGCCGCTTCGGGGTGGGCCGCACGCTGCCCTTCACGAAATAGGCCCAGAGGTCGGCCGCCGGGTCGTCCCGCGCCAACTGCGCCGCCGTCCGGACGTCCTCGGTCGACAGGCGATAGCCGTCGCGCACGAGGGCGCCCAACTGCTCCAGCACCCGCTCGGTCCGCACGACATCGACCTGGTCGCCCTCGACCAAAACATCGTGACCGTCGGTGCGGATCTGGACGTGCAAGAGGCGTTCGAGACTGCGAAGGTTCTCGTCGAACGATCCGAACAGGGTGGCGACTCCCTCGGCGGGGAGCGCGATCTTCCGCATGGACCTGATGGCGATCGCTATCTCCTTTAGTTACCCGATCTTAGCACGCGGATGTGAAGCTCGTCGAGCTGCCGCGGGCTCACCTCCGACGGGGCCTCCGCCATCAGGTCGAGGGCGGCCGTCGTCTTCGGGAACGCGATGACGTCCCTGATGGAGTCCACCCCGGCGAGCAGCGCGACGATGCGGTCCAGCCCGAGCGCGATGCCGCCGTGAGGCGGCGTGCCGTAGCGCAACGCCTCGAGGAAGAAGCCGAACCGCAGCGCCGCTTCCTCGTCGCTGAGGTTCAGCAGCCGGAAAATGCGGCTCTGCAACGCCGCGTCGTGGATCCGGATGCTGCCGCCGCCGATCTCCCAGCCGTTCAGCACGAGGTCGTAAATCTGGCCCCTGACGCCGCCGGGGTCCTCGTCCAGCCGCCCGAGGTCTTCCTCGACCGGCGCGGTGAAGGGATGCTGCACCGAATCCCACCGCTGTTCGTCGGCGTTCCACTCGAACAGCGGGAAATCCACGATCCACGCGATCGCGTACCGGTCGCGCGGCAGCCACCCGCGGCGTCCCGCCACCCAGAGGCGGAGTGCCCCGAGGCCGCGCGAGGTCGCCTCCGGCGGTCCGGCAGCCATTACCAGCAAGTCCCCGCGGCCGGCGCCCGCCGTGTCGAGGGCACCGGCGAGCGGCCTCTCGCCGACCGCCTTGAGCGCGGGACTCTGCAGCGCCCCGTCCTCGGTGCGCCGCGCCCAGACGACCGTCGCGAGACCTCGCTCCCGTCCCGCCGCGGCCAGCTCGTCCAGCTCCCGGCGCGACCACCGCGCGCCCCGGGGTACGACGAAGCCCCGGACCACCCCCCCGCGGTCGAGCGGGTCGCGGAAGACGCTGAACGCGGACTCGTGAAACAGCGCCGACACGTCCTCGATGGGCAGCCCCACGCGCAGGTCCGGCTTGTCGGATCCGTACCGCGCGATGGCTTCGGCGTACGACACCCGCGGAAACGGCGCCGGCAGGTCCCGCCCGGCCGCGCGGAACATCTCGACGACCAGGCCCTCGACGATGCCGAACACCAGTTCGCGCGTCACGAACGAGATCTCGATGTCGATCTGGGTGAACTCGGGCTGCCGGTCGGCCCGCAGATCCTCGTCCCGGAAACACTTGACGATCTGGAAATACCGGTCGAAGCCTGCGATCATGAGGAGCTGCTTGAACAACTGCGGTGACTGGGGCAGCGCGTAGAACTTGCCCGGATGGACGCGGCTCGGGACGAGATAGTCGCGCGCCCCCTCGGGCGTCGACTTGGTCAGGACCGGCGTTTCCACCTCTACGAACCCCTGGGCGTCGAGGTAGCGCCGCGCCGCCAGCGCCACCCGGTGGCGCAAGAGCAGGGCATGCTGCATGGGCGGCCGCCGCAGGTCGAGGTAGCGGTACTTCAGGCGCGTCTCTTCCGACACCGCTGGATCCTCGACGATGGGAAACGGCGGGGTCTTGGCCTCGTTGAGCAGGCGGATCTCCCGCGCCACCACCTCGACCTCGCCCGTCGGCATTTTCGGGTTGACCGTCTCGGGCGCCCGCCGCGCCACGCGCCCGATCACCCCGACGACGTACTCGGGCCGGAGCCGCTTGGCCCGCGCCAGCAGGCCCTCGTCGTCGCGGACCACGACCTGGGTCTGGCCGTAGCGGTCGCGGAGGTCCAGGAAGACGAGCGCCCCGAGGTCGCGGATCCGATGCACCCAGCCGAGGAGCACGACCTCGGCCCCCTCGTCGACCACCCCCAGCGCCCCGCACGTGTGCGTCCGCGCGAGCGTCCCCAGCGGTTCTCCCATCGATGTCCTCACCTGCCGCCCGCGCGGCGCGCGAGCAGATATGCGGCGAGCTGGTCGCGCGCGACGGTCTCCTGGACCCCGGTCGCCAGCGTCTTGACCGCCACCTCCCCGCGCGCCCGCTCTTCGTCGCCCACCACCGCAACGAACGGGATCCTGCGGACCGCGGCGTACCTGAACTGCCGGCCCAGCCGGTCGGGGTCCGGGTATACCTCCACCCGCAGGCCGGCCCGGCGCAGCGCGGTGGCCAGCGCCAGCGCCTCCGGGAGGCACTCGCCGCTCCAGAGCGTCACCATCACGTCGGCCGCCGGCCCGCCGACCTCCGGCGGGAACATGCCGCGCTCGGCCATCACGACCAGAATCCGCTCGAGCCCGAGCGAGATGCCCGAGGCCGGCACTTCCTCGCCGAGAAACAGGCCGATCAACTGGTCGTATCGTCCCCCGCCCGCGAGGCTGCCCGCAAGGTCCGGCACGCCGATCTCGAAAATCGGGCCTGTGTAATAGGACAGCCCACGCGCCAGCGTCGGGTCCAGCCGAAGGCGGTCGGCCCGGCCTGTGGCGGCGCTGAGCCGAACGATCTCCGAAAGGTCTGCCACGGCCTGGCGGCCGCGCTCGTGGGTCCCCACGGCGTCCGCGAGCCGATCGAGCTGCGCTTCCAGCGGGCGATCCGCCCCGCGGGCCTCCACCAGGCCGAGGAGTCGCCCGGCCCCCTCGCGCTCGACCCCGAGGCGGGTGAGTTCCTGCTCGACGCCGCGCGGCCCGATCTTGTCGAGCTTGTCCAGGGTCACGAGCACCGCGTCGTGCAGGGACGCCGGGATGCCCGCCGCTTCGAGCAACCCGGCGAGCACCTGTCGATGGTTCAGCCGAATGACGAAGTCGCGGAAGCCCAGGCGATCGAGGACGTCGCTCGCCGCCGCCAGCAATTCCGCTTCGACCGCCATCGACCGGGAGCCGACGGCGTCGGCGTCGCACTGGTAAAACTCGCGGTAGCGGCCTTTCTGCGGGCGGTCGGCGCGCCAGACGGGCTGGACCTGGTAGCGCTTGAACACACGCGGCAGCTTCGCCCGATACTCGGCCACGACCCGGGCAAGCGGGACAGTCAGGTCGTAGCGGAGCGCGAGGTCGGCTTCGCCCGTCGCCTCGAGTTCGCCGCGCCGGAGGATCTTGAAAATGAGCTTGTCGCCCTCCTCGCCGTACTTGCCGAGCAGCGTCTCGATGTTTTCGACCGCTGGCGTCTCGAGGGGCTCGAACCCGTAGCGCTCGTAGACGTCGGCCACGACGCCGATCACATACTGGCGCCGCCGGACCTCTTCCGGCAGGAAATCGCGCATGCCGCGCGCCGGCTTGGTGGTGGACATCGTCTTTCACCGGGGGACTGCGTCCCCCGGACCGCTTTTCTCTCTGCGCGTGGGGCCCCACCCCCACGCGCTCTGGGCCTCGCGCGTGCGCGCTCGGCCCGGCCGCGGGCGCTACACGCTCGCTCGCGGGGGCCCCCATCGGCGGCGGCCCGTAAAGGGCCGCCCTACGTGGCCCGCTCGCTCGCGCTCCCTCGCTTCGCCCCGGGGGCCCGCGTCCGCCGGACCCCCGCGCGGCGGCCCGTAAAAGGGCCGCCCTACGTACGACGCACCCCCAGCGACCCGCAGGGGGTCCCCACGTACCAGACGACCCAGGCCGCCGACCGATTAGCGCCTCACCGTGGGGTACTCGATCCCGAGCTGCTCCAGGTAGGTCTTGTACCGCGTCGGGTCGTAGTAGTACGGCTTCATGGCCGCCCGGTACTTCGCCAGGATGTCGGCGTTGAGCTCGATGGCCGGCTTGTCCTCTGGTCGGATGAGCGGCGTGTACTTCAGATCCTTCGTCTGCACCGTGTTGAAGTAGTCCCACGCCGCCTTCACCAGGTCCGGATTGGTCAGGATGTCCAGGATCGTCATGGCCTGGACCTTCGCACCGGCCGTCACGCCCTTGTGGGCGATCGGCGTCGCCATGGCGACCGCGTTCGCCCAGTTGTGCCCCGGCAGATTGGGAATGTTCGCCGGGTAGCGCAACGTCACGGTCGGGACCGTCCACGAAATGTCGCCGATGTCATCCGACCCGCCGCCGGTGTTCCGCTCGGGGGGCACACCCGTACCGAGCGGCTCCAGCTCGGTCGCGAGTCCCCGCGCCTCGACTCCGATCTCCTTCTGCAGCGCTTTGGCCAGCGTCTGGTCGGCGTCGCTCCACTTCGGCAGGCCGACTTTCTTGATGTTCTCGTAGGTGGCTTCCGCGATCGGCTTGTTGAAGTGTTGGGGCCACGCCGAGCCGAGCACGCGGACGCGCTCGAGCTTCGTGTCGGTCATCATGGCCGCGGCTTGCGCGATGCGGTCGCCGAGGGCCCACAACTCCTTGATGCGCGGGTACTCCGTCTCCCGGAAGTAGTACCACACGCTCGCCACGGGGGGTACGACGTTCGGCTGGTCGCCGCCGTACCGAATGACGTAGTGCGAGCGGTGTTGCAACCGGAGGTGTTCGCGGCGGTAATTCCACCCGACGTTCATGAGCTCGACGGCGTCGAGCGCGCTCCGGCCCCGCCACGGGGCGCCCGCCGAGTGCGCGCTCTCGCCCCGGAAGGTGTACTCGACGGAGACCAGCCCGGTCCCGCCGCCGGGCCCGTACGACACCCCCAGGTTGTTGCCGACGTGCGCGAAGAGCGCGACGTCCACGTCCTTGAAGTAGCCCTCGCGGACGAAGTACGCCTTGGCGCCCACGAGCTCCTCCGCGACGCCCGGCCAGATCTTCAACGTGCCCGGCAGCTTCTCGCGCTCCATGATCTTCTTGACCGCGAGCGCGGCCGTGATCTGGAGGGGCAGCCCCGAGTTGTGGCCTTCGCCGTGGCCGGGAGCGCCCTCGACGAGCGGGTCGTGGTACGCCACCCCCGGTTTCTGCGACGCCTGTGGAATGCCGTCGATGTCGGACCCCAGCGCAATCACGGGCCGCCCCGACCCCCACGTCGCCATGAACGCGGTCGGGATGCCCGCGATGCCGCGCTCGACGCGGAAACCGTGCTGCTCCAGGATGCTGGTCAAGTAGCGGCTCGTCTCGAACTCCTGGAAGCCGAGCTCCCCGAAGCTGAACACCGAGTCGACCATCTGCTGTGTGAAGGTCGCCATGTCCTCGACCGACGCGGCGGCCTCCTGCTTCCACTGCGCCAGGCGCGGGTCGGCTTTCGCCGGCGCCGGCTTCGTCTGGGTAGCCCTCGCCTTGGGCGGCGGCTGTTGTGCGGCGCTCGCCGCGACCATCGCACCCGCCACCAGGCCGACCACCATCCACAAGCGTGTCCCCCTGGCCATCGACATGCCTCCTCGTTCCAGGCGACGCGATATTCTATACGGAAACGGGCGCTGGCCACGACTCCCGCTCCCGGCGATCATGCGAGGACCCATGCGACCCCTTGACCGACACGGGCGTCCGATGCGCAGCCTCCGCGTGTCGGTGACCGACCGCTGCAACCTGCGGTGCGAATACTGCATGCCGGAAGACCAGTACCTGTGGCTTCCGCGCGAAGACATCCTCACCTTCGAAGAGACGAGCGCGCTGGTCGACGTCTTTCTGGACCTCGGTGTCGATCAGGTGCGCATCACGGGCGGCGAGCCGCTCCTCCGGCGCGACCTCGACCGCCTCGTGCGGCTGCTGGCCGCCAAACCCGGGGTGCGCGACCTCGCCCTCACGACCAACGGGGTGCTGCTCGCCGAACAGGCCCCGCGCCTCAAAGCCGCGGGCCTGCACCGGGTGACCGTGAGCCTCGACACGCTCCGCCGGGACCGGTTCGTCCGCCTCAGCCGCTTCGACGCCTTCGACCGGGTCCTCGCCGGGATCGACGCGGCGCGGGCCGCCGGCTTCGCGCCGCTCAAGATCGACACCGTGGTCATCCGCGGCATCAACGACGACGAGCTGCTCGACCTGCTGGCCTACGCACGCGCGATCGGGGCGGAAATCCGGTTCATCGAATACATGGACGTCGGGGGCGCGACGCGCTGGTCACCGGAGGCGGTCTTCACCCGACGCGAGATTCTGGCGGCGATCGCCGCACGCCACGGGCGCCTCGAACCCATCGTCGAGACCAGCTCGGCGCCGGCCGACCGCTACCGGCTGCCCGACGGCACCGTCTTCGGCGTCATCTCCTCGACGACGGAGCCGTTCTGCGACGCCTGCGACCGCAGCCGCTTGACGGCCGACGGGATGTGGTTGCTGTGTCTATACGCCACCGACGGCATCGACTTGCGCAACCCGCTCCGCAGCGGGGCCAGTCCGGACGAGCTGCGCGCGCTCATCGCCGGCCGCTGGGCCGCGCGCACCGACCGGGGCGCGGTCGACCGCCTCCAGGCGGCGCGGCGGGAGGTGTTCGTCCCCGTCTCGGCGCTCCGGCGCGACGCCCACCTCGAGATGCACACCCGCGGCGGCTGATCGAGCGTCGCGAGGTGCGCCGTACCGTCTTGGGGACTCCGCGAGCCGGGCCGTGCCGCCGGTACAGGCAGCATCCGCGCCGGATCCCCCGACCTCGGAGTTCAGGCCGCCGCCGTCTCCTGCAGACGCCCGTAGTACCATCGGCGCATGCCTCTCCTGCTGCGGAAGGGAGACCTCGTGCTCCGGGCGGTGCGACGGCTCGTCCACCTGGGCGCCGAGGATCATCTCCTGAAGCTCCTCCAGAAACAGCATCCGGCGGACCTGGCCGAGGCGCTCCGGCGACTCTCCGCGAGCGAGCGGCGCGCGTGCTTCGACCTGCTCGTCACGCGCGACGCTCCGGCCGCGGCGCGCGCCGTCGCCCACCTCGACCCGAAGACGGCGGCAGAGCTGTTGGCCGCGCGCCCCGTCGACGAGGTCGCCCGCCTGCTCGAGGACCTGCAGGCCGACGAGATCGCGCGCCTCCTGAAGGGGCTGCCCGCCGACCTGGCCGAGGCCGTCCGGACTCGCTTGCGGCGCGGGCCGGACGTCGACTACCTGCTGGCGCGCGGCGAGCGGACGGCGGGGCGGATCATGAACCCGCGGGTCTTCGCCCTGCCGGAAACCACGACGGCCGGGGAAGCAGTCGCCGCGCTCCAACGATCCGCCGGCCTCGAAACGGTCTTCTACGTCTACGTGACCGACCGGCTCGGCCGGCTGGTCGGTGTCACCTCGCTCCGGCGCCTCCTGCTGGTCCCCCCCGCCACGCCCCTGCGCGACATCATGTCGACCGAGGTGATCCGCGCGGAGGTCGACACCGACCAGGAAGAAGTGGCCCGCCTGGTCTCCACCTACAACCTGCTGGCCCTACCGGTCGTGGACCGCCAGAACCGCCTCGTGGGCACCGTCACGGTCGACGACGTGATCGACGTGATGAAGGACGAGACGACCGAGGACTTCCAGAAGCTCGGCGGTCTCGACGCGCTGGACGACCCGTACCTGCGGACCCCGTTCTGGACGCTCGTCAAGAAACGGGGGCGCTGGCTCGTGCTGCTGTTTCTCGGCGAGATGCTCACCGCCACCGCGATGGGCTACTTCGAGCGCGAGATCGCGCGCGCGGTCGTGCTCGCCCTCTTCGTCCCCCTCGTCATCTCCTCCGGCGGCAACAGCGGCTCCCAGGCCGCGTCCTTGATGATCCGGGCCCTCGCGCTCCGGGAAGTGACGGTGCGGGACTGGTGGCGCGTGATGCGGCGGGAACTGCTCTCGGGTCTGGTGCTTGGCCTGGTGCTCGGCTCGGTCGGCCTCCTGCGAGTGACCCTGTGGGAGCAGCTCTTCGGCATCTACGGCCCCCACTGGGCGCTCATCGGCCTGACCGTCATGCTCTCGCTCGTCGGCGTCGTCCTGTGGGGTACGCTGGTGGGGGCGATGTTGCCTTTCGTGATGCGCGCGGTGGGGGCCGACCCGGCCACTTCGTCCGCGCCGTTCGTGGCGACGCTCGTCGACGTGACGGGCCTGGTGATTTACTTCTCGGTCGCCGCCCTGGTGCTGCGGGGCACGCTGTTGTGAGGTTGTGACCCCCGCCTCGCAGACGACTCAGGCCGCACGAGGGGCGGCCCTCGTGCGGCCTGAAACGACGTTGCCGGACCCGGTCACGCGGTTGTGACCGGTTCCTCGACGGGCGCCTCGGCGGGCTTGCGGGTCCGGCTGAGCCCCTCGATCTGGATGAGCGGCGGCTCCTTGAGCACGTGCTGGCGATAGAGGGCCAGCATGCGCTCGTGCTCGCGCTGCTGCTTGAGACGCTCGTCGCGCAGCCGGGCCTTTTCCTCGCGCGAGTTCTTGGCGATACCCTTCTCGTCGAGGTCGGTCTGTCGCCCCTTCGCCACGGCGACGGGGTCCAGCACGAGGCTGTGGTCGGTCGACTCGAGCTGGACGGCCTTGCCACCGGCGAAGATTTCGTGGCGGCCGTGCTCCTCGTACCACTTGGTGAGCGTGGCCGTCATGTGCATCTTTTCCACGATCTGGCGCCAGCCGATGCCGGTGTTGTACGCGCAGAAGGAGATCTCGCCTTCCTGGGTGGCGTAGGGGATGATGCACCGCTCGGTCCGCCGGAAGTCGTAGTTGAACAGATCCTGGAACCACATCCCGGCGATGAACAGGAAGTTCCAGCGGTCGGCGCGCCGGCGCTCGATATCCGCGCGCGTCCGCCGGGCCCCCACCTTCCCGTAGTCGCGGCCGGTGGCCCCGAAGGTCTTGTCGAACTTGGCGAGCAGGTCGATGAGCCGGAAGTGCGTCGGCGCCTGGAACGGGTCGTAGTTGCGCATCAGCGCGAGCGCCATCCCGAGCACCGAGAGGAACCGGCCGCGCGCCGCGTCGTTGATCCGGGCCACGTCCTTGGCCAGTCGATCCGCGTTGAGGAACTGGGTGACCGGGCGGGCTTCCTTGGTCTCCTTGTCGATCATGACGGCCATCCCGACCCCGCAGTTCGGGTGGCAGCCGCAACTGAGGTTGCCCCACTCGGCGGCCGGGCCGTGCACCAGGTCGGCCCAGTCGGTGAACGTGCTGATGAAGGAGATCGGGAACCAGTCGCGGGTCGGCTCCCCGAGCCCGGTCTGGTTCTTCACGTCGTGCGCGAGGTGCGAGAGCGTGTAGCGCTGCGCCGCCCGCCGCTCCGGCGTGATCTCCTCGTCGCGCCCGGTGAACGATACGGGCTGGAACGACAGGAAGTTGATCTTCTTCGGGTTGTCCAGCGCGAACCGAATGATGTGGCCGACCTGCTCGTTGTTGACCCCGTTCACGATCGTGACCACCGGCACGATGTCGACGCCGGCGTTGTACAGGTTCTCGATCGCCCGGAGCTTGACGTCGAACAGGTTCCCCACCATCCGGTGCGAGTTGGCGGCGTTGCCGATCCCGTCGAACTGCAGGTAGACGTAGCGGAGCCCGGCCTCGGCGGCCGCCTTGCAGAATTCAGGGCTCTTGGCGAACTCGATGCCGTTGGTCGCCGCCTGCACGCTGTTGTAGCCGATCTGGGTCGCGTAGCGCACGGCGTCCAGGAAGTAGGGCGAGAGCGTCGGCTCGCCGCCCGAGAACTGCACGGACATCTGCCGGCGCGGCTTGATCGAGATCGCGTTGTCGAGCAGCGTCTTGATCTCCTCCCAGGTCAGCTCGTGCACGAATCCGACCTGGTTGGCGTCCATGAAGCACGGCTCGCACATCATGTTGCAGCGGTTCGTCAGGTCGATCGT
>CAYZKQ010000087.1:0-13087 GCA_964478975.1 uncultured Vicinamibacterales bacterium
CGTCCGCCCGCCGGCGCCCTGGGCCCGCGCGGCCGACCGGCGGCGCAGGACGCGCTGCACGCCGCGCCCACATCGGCGCCCGGCAAGGACCGCCCGCGCGTACTCCGGGTCACACGACGAGCATCGCGTCGCCGTAACTGTAGAACCGGTACCGCCGCTCGACCGCCTCGCGGTACGCCTCGAGCACGCGCTCGCGGCCGGCGAACGCCGCCACGAGCATGAGGAGCGACGAGCGCGGCAAGTGGAAATTCGTCAGCAACGCACCCACGACCCGGAAGTCGAACCCCGGATAGATGAAGAGGTCCGTCCGGGCCGCGCCCGGCCGGACGCGGCCGCCGCCCAGGCGCACCGCCGTCTCGAGCGCCCGGGTCGTGGTCGTCCCGACGGCCACGACGCGCCGGCCCTCGTCCAGCGCCCGGTTGATCGCGCGGGCGGCGCCCTCCGAGATATCGAAGGCCTCGGGGTCCACCGTGTGGTCCTCGACGCGCTCGACGCGGACCGGCTTGAAAGTGCCGTAGCCGACGTGCAGCGTGACGGCCGTCCGCTCGACGCCCCGCGCGTCGATGGCCGCGAGGAGCGCCTCGGTGAAGTGAAGGCCGGCCGTCGGGGCCGCCACCGACCCCGGCACCCGCGCGTAGACCGTCTGGTAGCGCTCGCGGTCCTCTGGGAGATCCGGCCGCCGGATGTACGGCGGCAGCGGCACGTGCCCGATCTGTTCGATGGCGGTTTCCAGGTCCGGCCCGTCTTCGACCGTCAGCCGGACGAGGCGGCGGCCGAAAAACCGCCGCTCGAGCATTTCGCCGCGGAGGCGCACACCCGGCCCCTCGAAGACGACGCGCGACCCGACGCGGAGCTTCTGGCCCGGATGGACGAGAGCGTCCCACCGGTCCGGTCCGACGCGCTCGAGCAGCAAGCACTCCACCGCCCCGCCGCTCGGGTCGCGCCGCCCGAGCAGGCGCGCGGGGAAGACGCGCGTGTCGTTGACGACGAGCAGGTCGCCCGGCGCGAGGTGCGCGGGCAGATCCGCGATCGTGGCGTGCACGCGGCGCCCGCTCGCGCGGTCGAGAACGAGCAAGCGCGACGTCCCGCGCGGCACCGGGTGCTGGGCGATCAGGGACTCGGGCAGCTCGTAGTCGAACGCCGACACATCCATGGCGGGCCGCAAGCTATTGTAGGATGTCGGCGAGGATCGCATCCGATGACGGTCCGGCCCGGCTCCCCGTATCCGCTCGGCGCCACCTGGGACGGCATCGGCGTCAACTTCGCCATCTTTTCCGAGCACGCCACGAAGGTCGAGCTGTGCCTGTTCGACGGGCCCGACGCGACCCAGGAACGCGTGCGGGTCGAGCTGCCCGAGCAGACCGACATGGTCTGGCACGGCTATCTGCCGGACGTCCGGCCGGGTCAGCTCTACGGGTACCGCGTACACGGCCCGTACGCGCCGCAGGCCGGGCACCGATTCAACCCGGCGAAGGTCGTGATCGATCCCTACGCGAAGGCGGTGGGCCGGCCGACGCGGTGGCACGACGCGCTCTTCGGGTACCGCCGGGACGACCCCGGACAGGACCTGGTCATGGATCCGCGCGACAGCGCCGCCTATGCGCCGCTCGCCGCGGTGGTCGACCCCGCGTTCACGTGGGGCGACGACCGGCCGCCGCGGACGCCCTGGCACCGCACCCTCATCTACGAGCTGCACGTCAAGGGGTTCACGAAGCTCCACCCGCAGGTGCCCGAACCGCTTCGGGGGACGTATCTCGGCCTGGCGTCGGCGCCGGTCATCGAGCACCTCCTCAGCCTGGGGGTGACGGCCGTCGAGCTGATGCCCGTCCATCACCACACGAACGAGTGGCACCTCGAGCAGCGCGGCCTGACGAACTACTGGGGCTACAACACGCTGTCGTACTTCGCGCCGGACCTCCGCTACGCCGCCTCCCCGACGCCGCTCGAGTGCGTCCGCGAGTTCAAGATGATGGTGCGCGCGCTCCACGCCGCCGGCCTCGAGGTCATCCTGGATGTCGTGTACAACCACACGGCCGAGGGCAACCACCTGGGCCCGACCCTTTCGCTCCGCGGGATCGACAACGCCACGTACTACCGGCTGCGCCCGGACGACCGGCGGTACTACGAAGACTTCACCGGCTGCGGCAACACCCTGAACATGCGGAGCCCGCGCGTGCTCCAGCTCATCATGGACAGCTTGCGGTACTGGGTGCTGGAAATGCACGTCGACGGCTTCCGGTTCGACCTCGCGAGCGCGCTGGCCCGCGAGCTGTACGCCGTCGACAAGCTGGGCGCCTTCTTCGACATCATCCACCAGGACCCGGTGCTCTCGCAGGTGAAGCTCATCGCCGAACCGTGGGACCTCGGCGAAGGGGGCTACCAGGTCGGGAACTTCCCGGTCGGGTGGACCGAGTGGAACGGGAAGTACCGCGACGCGGTGCGGCGCTTCTGGCGCGGCGACGGCGGCGTCGTCTCCGAACTGGCGACCCGGCTCGCCGGCAGCAGCGACCTCTACGAGCAGAGCGGGCGCCGGCCGTACGCGAGCATCAACTTCATCACGGCCCACGACGGGTTCACCCTCGCCGATCTGGTCAGCTACAACGAGAAGCACAACGAGGCCAACGGCGAGGACAATCGGGACGGGGAGACCAACAACCTGAGCTGGAACTGCGGCGTCGAGGGCCCGACCGACGACCCCGCGATTCGGGCGCTCCGCTGGCGGCAGATGCGGAACTTCATCACGACCCTCTTCACCTCGCTGGGCGTCCCGATGTTGAGCGGCGGCGACGAGATGGCCCGCACCCAGCGCGGCAACAACAACGCCTACTGCCAGGACAACGAGCTGAGCTGGACCCACTGGGACCTGACCGAGGAGCAACGGGCGTTTCTGGCCTTCACCCGCCGCGTGATCCACCTCTGGAGGACCCAGCCGGTCTTCCACCGCCGCCGCTTTCTCCAGGGGCGGCCCCTCCGGGGCGCCGGCGTGAAAGACATCACCTGGCTCACGCCGTCAGGCCAGGAAATGACCGACGCCGACTGGCACGCGCCCGAGGCACGCCGCCTCGGGGTGCGCCTGGCCGGCGACGTCGGCGAGATGGACGACCGGGGCCGTCCGATCGTGGGCGACACCATGCTGCTGCTGTTCAACGCCGACGCCGAGCCCGCGACCTTCGTGCTCCCCGCCGACGGCGCCGAAGGCCGCTGGGAAATTCTCGTCGACACGGCCGCGCCCGAGCCCCGCGCCTCCCGGCGCGTCGGGCGCACCTACCCGCTGGAGGGACGGTCGATGGCGGTGCTCCGCTTCGTGCCGTCGCCGGCACCCGCCTCCGGTCCCCGAGGCCGCGACCGCCGGCCCTGAGCGCCGCGGCCTCCCCACGCAGGTCGGCCTCGGCACCCGGCCCTCGAGGGCATCGCCAGCCCGCCGAGCCCAGACCGGTCCTGACACCCGGCAACGGCGGCCCGGGGGCCGCGGGCCACGCCGCGCGTCACCCGCCCCGGCGCCCTTCCAGGGACGTCGAGAACAGCAGCAGGGAGCGCCGCAGCGTCTGCGTGATCAGAAAGTTCTCCTTCACGTGCTCGTGGCCGTTCTCGCCGAGCCGGCGCGCGACGTCGGGATTGGTGAGCAGGTAACGGAGTTGATACGCGCAGCCCTCGACCGAGTGCACCAGCATGCCCGTCAGCTTGTGAATCACCTGCGAGGGAATGCCGCCGACGGCCGACGCCACGATGGGGCGCTTCTTCCAGAGCGCCTCGCTCACCGTCAGGCCGAACCCTTCGCGCAGCGATTTCTGGATCACGATGGTCGAGGCCCGCTGCAGGGCGTTGATCTCCAGCGCGCTCGACGGCGGCAGGTTCAGGATGTGGATATCCGGGTCGCCGGCGGCGGCGTCCTGGACCTCCTGGAGCACCGGCGCCCCCTCCGGGTCGTCGTCGGCGGCCCCGCCGGCCAGCACGAGCTGGCAGTCAACGTATTTCTTCACGAGGCGGTACGCCTGGATGACGCCGACCGGGTCCTTGAGGCGGTCGAAGCGCGACACCTGGGTCAGGATGGGGCGGTCGGGATCGATACCGAAGCGGGCGACGACCGCGCGGACCTCGTCCGGCGCCAGCTCGCGGTTCTTGTCCGCGAGCGGATCGATCGCCGGGAAGAAGAGCAACTGGGGATGTCCAGACCGCGCGTGAACGCCGGCGAGGAGAAGAGCGCGGCGTCGTAGCGCTCGACGAACGGGCGCAAGAATCCCCACCGGGTCGGCAGCCCCAGCTCGGTGAGCAGCGGGACCAGGCGGCTGAGGATCTCGGCCACCCCGCCGCCCACCGCCGTCGAATTGATCATCTTGACGGACCGGCCGTGGAGCCGGCGCGCCAGGACGCGCAACTCCCCGACCTCGGGCGCACCGACGACGGCGGTGTACTCGTCGAGGGCGGGCGTGCGGGTCGGCCCGGTCCCGGTCGGCACGCCGCCGGCAGGCTGGGTCATCGCCCGTCGGGCCTCTCGAGCGGCTGCAGGATCTGACGGCGCACGCCCTCCAGCGTATTCGCGTAGAAATCGATGCGGTCGATGCGCGCCGCCAGCTCGGGGGCGCCCAGGCCGTGCTCGATCCAGCGGGAAAAATCGTTGGTCACGAGCCGCAGGCGCAGTCGCGAGTTGATGAAATGATGGTGGAGCGTGTGCCGGCTCATCCGGTGGATCCCGGCGGCGAGTTCGCCGAGCGTCCAGGCGCGCTCGTCCACCGGCACCGCCAGCTCCACCGCCTCGCAGAAGTGGAACGGCTCGAACGCCGGGCGGTCGGCCGCCGTGGGGTGGGCCCGCAGGTGAGCCTCGATCGTCCGCACCAGCGCCTCCCGCAACGCGTCCAGCGACACGAAGTCCCGCACGTCGATCGAGCCCAGGCGCTCGGCCAGCGCGGCCTCGTTGCAGGCCGCCATGACCCACTGGGCGAAGTCGCTGGAGAACGCCGAATAGTGGTGCGATTCGAGACTCTGGAACGTGTGATAGAAGATCGACGCCTCGGAGCAGGTGCGCAGGTGGCGCGCCAGGTCGCCCAGATTGTAGGCGCGCTCGCGGCGGATCTGGGTCACGTAGGACGCAACCACGAACTCGAACGGCGTGCGCGCGCGCCGCTTGAGCCGTGCATGGGCGTGGGCGGCGATCGTCATCGGCGCTTCCAGCGCATGCCACCACACGACGGGCGACCCCGGCGGGCACGCGTGCCGCCGCCCGCGCGCCCGCCGCTCGCACACCCCGGCGACGAGACGGCAAGCCGGACACCGCGCCGGCGTGTCACTGCGACGCGTACTTCGCCGGATCCCGATCGAATTTCGCCTTGCAGCCCGGGCTGCAGAAATAGTACGTCTTGCCCGCGTACTCGCTCTGACCCGCCGCGGTCTTCTCGTCGATCTGCATCCCGCACACGACGTCTTTCACCATGAGCGCCTCCTTCCGAGACACCGGACCTGGTAGGCCGCCCCGCCTCACAACACCACCCGCCGCAGCCGCAGCGCGTTGCCCACCACGGACACCGACGAAAAACTCATGGCCGCCGCCGCGATGATCGGGCTGAGCAGCAGGCCCAGGACCGGATAGAGCACGCCCGCCGCGATGGGCACCCCCAACGCGTTGTACACGAACGCGAAGAACAGGTTCTGCTTGATGTTGCGCATCGTCGCCCGGCTCAGCCGCCGCGCCCGGACGATGCCCCGCAGGTCGCCCTTCACGAGCGTCACGCCGGCGCTCTCCATCGCCACGTCGGTGCCCGTCCCCATCGCGATGCCCACGTGCGCCTGCGCGAGCGCCGGCGCGTCGTTGATCCCGTCGCCGGCCATCGCGACCACCCGCCCGTGCTGCTGGAGACGCTTGACGACCTCGGACTTCTGATCCGGCAGCACCTCCGCCACGACCTCGTCGATGCCCAGCCGCCGCGCCACCGCCTCGGCCGTGGTCCGATTGTCACCCGTCAGCATGACCAGGCGGAGACCCTCGCGGTGCAGTTCGCGGACGGCCTCCGGCGTCGTCTCTTTGATGGGGTCGGCGACGCCGAGCAGGCCGGCGGGCCGCCCGTCGACGGCGACGAACATGACCGTCTGCCCCTCGCGCCGCAGCGCCTCCGCCGGCGCCGCCAGGCCGCCCGCGTCGACTCCCTGCTCCTGCAGCAACTGGAGGGTGCCTAGGACCACCTGCCGCCCGTCCACGCGACCGACCACCCCCTTGCCCGCGATCGCCGCGAACGCCTCGGCGTCGACCAGTTCCACGCCGCGCGCGGCCGCGCCGGCCACGACCGCCGCCGCCAGCGGATGCTCGCTCGCGCGTTCGAGGCTCGCCGCCAGGCGGAGCAGGCCCGCCTCGTCGAACCCATCGAGCGGCTGGACCGTGACGAGTTGCGGCTTGCCCTGGGTCAGCGTGCCGGTCTTGTCGACCACGAGCGTGTCCACCTGGCGCATCACCTCGATGGCCTCGGCGTTCTTGAAGAGCACCCCCGCGGTCGCCCCCTTCCCCGCCGCCACCATGATCGACATCGGGGTCGCCAGGCCGAGGGCGCACGGGCAGGCGATGATGAGCACCGAAACCGCTGCGACGAGCGCGTACGCCAGGCGCGGCTCCGGCCCCACGAGCGCCCAGACGATGAAGCTCACGGCCGCCACCAGCACGACCGCGGGCACGAAGTAGGCCGCCACGATGTCGGCCAGCTTCTGAATGGGCGCGCGGCTACGCTGGGCCTCGGCCACCAGCCGCACGATCTGGGACAGCAACGTGTCGGCGCCGACCCGCTCCGCGCGGATCACGAGACTGCCCGTCCCGTTGACCGTCGCCCCGATCACCCGATCGCCGCGTCGCTTCTCGACCGGCATCGGCTCGCCCGTCACCATCGACTCGTCGACGGCACTGGACCCGTCGATCACGACGCCGTCGACCGGCACCTTCTCCCCGGGCCGGACGCGCAGCCGGTCGCCGACCCGCACCTCGCCCAGCGGCACATCCTCCTCGGTCCCGTCGTCGCGGATCCGGCGCGCCGTCTTCGGCGCCAGCCCCAGAAGCGCCTTGATGGCCGCGCCCGTCCGGCGCCGCGCGCGGAGCTCGAGCACCTGGCCCAGCAGGACCAGCGTCACGATGACCGCCGCCGCCTCGAAGTAGAGCCCGACCGTGCCCTCCGCGCTCCGGAACGAGGCGGGAAACAGTCCGGGGGCGACGGCGGCCACGACGCTATACCCGTACGCGACGGCGACGCCCAGGCCGATCAGCGTGAACATGTTCAGGTGCCCCGTCACGACCGACTGCCAGCCGCGCACGAAAAACGGCCAGCCGCCCCAGAGCACCACCGGGGTGGCCAGCACGAGCTCGACCCAGGCGAGCCCCTGCGGTGAGGCGACGCCCTCGAGCGGGCGGCCCGGCAGATAGTGGCCCATCGCGACGACGAGCAGCGGGGCCGTCAGGAGGACGCTCACCCAGAAGCGCCGCGTCATGTCCCGCAGTTCGGGGCTGGCGTCCTCGTCGAGCGTGATCGCCCGCGGCTCGAGCGCCATGCCGCAGAGGGGACACGGCCCCGGTGCGTCGCGGACGACCTCGGGGTGCATCGGGCACGTCCAGGTCGTTCCCGGAGCGGCCGCCCCGGCCGCCCGGGCGGCGGCGTCCCCCGGCGCCTCCTCGCCGGCGAACGCCTCCGGGTGCTCGCGGAACCGCGACGCGCAGTGCGGGCTGCAGAATAGGTAGGTGCGCCCGGCGTAGGTCACCGACGCCGCCGCATCCTGTTCCTCGACCTCCATGCCACAGACCGGATCTCGGCTCATGGTCCCCCGGATCCCGGCGGAATCGCCCGCGACGGGTCCTCAGCGATTATAGGGTCGCCTTCGCAACCGGCGCGTGAGTGTTTTCGGACAGCGGCGCGCCGGGCCGACGCCGTCGTATAGTGTTCCCCGTGCTGCCGAAAGTCTCCGTGGGCCGCCACAGCGGCGCCACGCTGCTCGACATCGACAGCTACCGGCCGCTCGTTGGCGACGAGCTGATCGACGAGGTCGTCAGCCTCGCCCGCGCGCTGGCGTCGGTCCGCGTGTGTCACCTCAACTCGACGTCGTTCGGCGGCGGCGTCGCCGAGCTGCTCGCCCGGACGGTGCCCCTGATGAACGCCCTCGGCCTGCAGGTCGACTGGCGCCTCCTGCACGCCCGGCCGGAATTCTTCGCGATCACGAAATCGTTACACAACGCGCTGCAGGGGGCCCCGCACACGCTCAGCTACGACGAGCTCGAGGTGTACTTCGAGGTCAACCGCGAGAGCGCCGCGCTGCTCGAGACCGACTACGACGTGATCGTGGTGCACGATCCCCAGCCCGCGGCGGTGCGGCATTTCAGCCGCGCCCGGGCCAGGTGGATCTGGCGCTGTCACATCGACACCTCGGCGCCCAATCCCGAAGTGGCCGGGTTCCTGAAACCGCTCCTGGAAGAGTACGACGCCCTGGTCTTCACGCTGCGCGAGTTTCTGCTGCCGGACCTGGCGGCCGAACGGGTCGACTTCATCGCACCCGCCATCGATCCGCTCGCCACCAAGAACATGGATCTCCCCCTCTACCTGTGCAAACAGGCGATCGCCGACGCGGGCATCGACGTCCGGCGGCCCTTGCTCCTCCAGGTGTCGCGGTTCGACCCGTGGAAGGATCCGCTCGGGGTCATCCAGACCTACCGCCTCGTCAAACAAGAGGTGCCGGAGGTGCAACTGGCGCTCATCGGGGCGATCGCCGGCGACGACCCGGAGGGCTGGCACCTGCTCGAGCGCGTGCAGGAGGCGGTCGCCGCCGACCGCGACCTGTTCGTCTTCACCAACCTCGGCGGGGTCGGCAGCATGGAGGTCAATGTGTTCCAGCGCGGCTGCGACGTGGTGATCCAGAAGTCCATGCGCGAAGGCTTCGGCCTGGTCGTCTCCGAGGCGTTGTGGAAGGAGAAACCGGTCGTCGCGGGCCGGGCGGGCGGGATCCCCATCCAGTTCCCCCCCGGCTACGGAGACTATCTCGTCACCTCGGTCGAGGCGTGCGCGGCGCGCCTCCTCGACCTGCTGCGCAAGCCGGGCTTCCGCGCCGAGTTCGGCCGCGCGGGACGGGAACACGTCCGGCGCCACTTCCTGCTCCCCCGCCTGGTGCGCGACGAGCTCCGCCTCGTCGCGGACATCCTGGGCCAGCCCTGACCCCGCCACGCGCGCCGCGTCCAGTATCCTAGAGACGCGAGCCCGGCATGCGTCTCGGCCACGGGTTCTGGAAGCGGCACGCGATGGCGGGGCTGGCGGCCGTGCTGGCCGCGGCGGCCCTGGCCCCCGGCGCCCCCGACGAACCGCGCCGCCTGCTCGGCAACCACCTCGGCTTCAGCCCGCGCGAGCTCGAGGCGCTGGACCGGGGAGCGCCGATCAAGCGCAGCCTCGACGCGTCGGACCCGCGGGAAGTGGCGCTCGCCGGCGCCATCCGCGTCGCGGTGCCGCGGGCCTACTTCGTCGACCGCTTCCGCGACATCGTCGAGTTCAAGCGGGGTCCCCTCGTGCTCCAGGTCGGAACCTTCAGCCGCCCGCCGCGCCTCGACGACGTGAAGGACCTGACCCTCGCCGACGAAGACGTGAACGACCTCCGCGGGTGCCGGCCGGGCGACTGCGACGTCAAGCTACCCGAGGAGACGATCCGGCGGCTGCGGGCGGAGGTCGACTGGTCCGCCCCGACCGCCCGCGCCCACGCCACCCGCCTCGTGCAGGAGATGCTCGTCGAGCGCGCGCGGCGGTACCTGCAGGCCGGCCCGTCGGCCCTCGCGCCGTACGCCGCCCGCCGCGAGCGCGTCGTGCTCTCGCGGGAGCTCACCGCGATCCTCGACGCGTCCCCCTACCTCGACCACTACGCCCCGGAGCTGCGCAGCTTCCTGGACGCGTTCCCGCGGGTTGGCCTGCCGGCCAGCGAGGACTTTCTCTACTGGTCGAAGGAAACCTTCGAGCTCAAACCCGTCATCAGCCTGACCCACGCGGCGATCTACACGCCCGAGCGGTACGGCGGGGCGCTGACGGTCATCGCCTCGGTCGGCCTGTACGCCAGCCACTACCTGGACGGATCGGTCGGCCTGACGCTCGCCCTCGACGCGCCCTCGGAGCCGGGCGCCTGCTATCTCGTGTACGTCAACCGTACCCGCGTGGACGCGCTCGCGGGGGCGTTCGGCGGGCTGCGCCGCTGGATGGCCGAGCGCCGGGCACGCGGCGGGCTCGAGCAGCACCTGCTCGCCCTCAAACAGCGCCTCGAGCGCGAGCGCCGAACCGGCTCCCCGTGAGCGCCGCCACCACCCGGCGGTCGACCTCAGAGCGCCCAGCGCAGCAGCACGGCGCCCACGGTGAACCCGGCGCCCACCGAGGCCAGCAGCACCAGGTCCCCCTTCTTGAGGCGCCCGTCGCGCACAGCGTCGGCGAGGGCGAGCGGGATGGTCGCCGCCGTCGTGTTGCCGTACCGGTCGAGGTTGATGATGACCTTGCAGCCGTCCAGACCCAACCGGTCGGCGGCGGCCTCGATGATCCGCCGGTTGGCCTGGTGAGAGACGAACAGGTCGACGTCGGCCGGGGTCAACCCGTTGCGCTCGAGCACGCGCCGCGCAATCTCCTCGGTCTTGCGGACAGCGAACTTAAACACGGTCTGGCCGTCCTGCTTCACGTAGTGGAGCCGCGCGGCCACCGTCTCGTGCGAGGCCGGGCGCAAGCTGCCGCCGGCCGGCATGCACAGCGCGGGCCCGCCGCTGCCGTCGATCTCGTGCGCGAAGTCGATGAGTCCGGGCTCCTCGTCCGCCGCCGGGCTCACGATCACGGCGCCGGCGCCGTCCCCGAACAGCACGCAGGTGGCCCGGTCGGTGTAGTCGATGATGCTCGACATGACGTCGGCGCCGACCACCAACGCGTGCTCGTGGGCGCCCGACCCGACCATCTGGGCGCCGACCGTCAGGGCGTAGGTAAATCCCGAACAGGCCGCGCCGAGGTCGAACCCCCAGGCTTTCGACGCGCCGATCTTGTGCTGCAGCAGACACGCCGTGCTCGGGAAGATCATGTCCGGCGTCGTGGTGCCCACGACGATGAACCCGATGTCGTCCGGGGTGAGCCCGGCCTGGGCCAACGCCTGGAGCGCCGCCTCCCGCGCGAGGTCCGACGTCGCCACCCCGGGGTCGACGATGTGGCGCTCGCGGATGCCGGTGCGCTGGAGGATCCACTCGTTGGTCGTCTCGACCATCTTCTCCAGATCGAAGTTCGTGAGCACGCGCGGCGGCACGTAGGTCGCCAGCGCGGCGATTTTGACGCGGCGCTGCGCCTTCACCACAGCCGAGGGTCCTTTCTCGGGGCGGGCAGACCGAAATACTCGTAGGCGCGCGGGGTCGCCACCCGGCCCCGGGGCGTACGGTCGAGAAACCCGACCTGCATGAGAAACGGTTCGTAGATGTCTTCGATGGTGTCCCGGTCTTCGCTGAGGGCGGCGGCGATCGTCCCGAGCCCCACCGGGCCGCCGTCGAAGTTCCGGATGATCGTCAGGAGCAACCGGCGATCGATCTCGTCGAAGCCGCGCTCGTCGACGTCGAGCAGCCGGAGCGCGTCGCGGGCCACCGCCTCCGTGATGACGCCGTCGGCGCGGACCTGCGCGAAGTCCCGCACCCGCCGCAACAGCCGGTTCGCCACCCGCGGCGTGCCCCGCGCCCGCCGGGCGATCTCCGCCGCCGCCGCCTCCTCGATGGCCACCCCGAGAATCCGCGCCGAGCGCCCCACGACCCGCCGGATGTCCTCCTCGCTGTAGAAATCGAGCCGGTGCACGATCCCGAACCGCGCCCGCAGCGGCGAGGTCAGGAGCGACGTCCGCGTCGTCGCGCCGACCAGCGTGAACGGCTGCACCGCCACCTTCACCGACCGCGCCCCGGGCCCCTGACCGATCACGATGTCGAGTTCGTAATCCTCCATGGCCGGATACAGGATTTCCTCGATGGCCGGGCTCATCCGGTGCACCTCGTCGATGAAGAGCACCTCCCGCGCCTGCAGGTTCGTCAGGATGGCGGCGAGATCACCCGGCCGCTCGAGCACCGGCCCGGCCGTCGCCCGGAGCGGCACGCCCAACTCGTTGGCGATGACGTAGGCGAGCGTCGTCTTGCCCAACCCCGGCGGCCCGTACAGCAGGACGTGGTCCAGCGCCTCGCCGCGCTGCCGGGCCGCCTCGATCGCGACCTGCAGATTCTCCCGAATGCGGTCCTGGCCGATATACTCGGCGAAGGTGCGCGGCCGCAGCCCCGCCTCGTACTGCGCCTCCTCCTCGGCCCGCGTCGCGGCAACCAGGCGTTCCCTCATGGCGTCCGGCCGACCCTGCAGTTTACCGCGTCAAGGCCCGCAGCGCCTCGCGCAGACACACCTCGAAGGAGGCGGCCGGCTGAGCCCGAAGCACCCGGTCGACCGCCCGCTCGGCCGCCGCGCGCGGATACCCGAGATTGACGAGGGCCGACAGCACGTCGTCGCGCACCGCGGCCCCCGGCACCGGCCGCGCCGCCTCGCCCCCCTCCAGGTCGACCCCCGGCGGCAGCCGGTCCTTGAGCTCGAGCGCGA
This sequence comes from uncultured Vicinamibacterales bacterium, assembly GCA_964478975.1. Taxonomy (GTDB): domain Bacteria; phylum Acidobacteriota; class Vicinamibacteria; order Vicinamibacterales; family JAHECP01; genus CAYZKQ01. The sequence continues at coordinate 12,570 of CAYZKQ010000087.1, forward strand.
TGCGCTCGGCCGTCTTCCGGCCGACCCCGGGAATCGCCGTCAGGCGCGTGACGTCGTGGGCGCGCACCGCCCGCACGAGCTCTATCGGCTCGATGCCCGAGAGCACGGCGAGCGCCAGACGAGGGCCGATGCCGTTGATGCCGATGAGCCGCTCGAAGAGCGCCAGCTCGAGCGCCGTGGCGAAGCCGAACAACGCCAGCGCATCCTCGCGGACATGCGTGTGGACGCGCACGGCCACCTCCGTGCCGACCTCGCCGAGGGTGTAGTAGGTGGACAGCGGCACGTGGACCTCGTAGCCCACTCCACCGACGTCGACCACCACACGCGTCGGCTGCTTCGCGACGAGAACACCCCTGAGGGAGGCGATCATCTTCACTCCGGGGGACTGCGTCCGTCGGACCCCCGCGGCGGCCCGTAAAGGGCCGCCCTAGGTACGTCCGCGCGGGGTGCGGCGAGGCCGACCAGCCGCCTGGAGGCCGCGCGCCTCACCCCGGCCCGGCCCAGGACGCCGCCGGGCG
>CAYZKQ010000088.1:0-13008 GCA_964478975.1 uncultured Vicinamibacterales bacterium
CCCCAAGCCCCAACCGAAGCGCCCGCCCCCACGTCTAACAGGCCGACGCGCGCGCTCGCGCCGGCATCCGCCGCGCCGCCGTCGACACATCCGCCGCGTCCGGAGCACTGCCGTTCCATGCTTGCGCTCGACGTCCGTTACAGCCTCCGCCGCCTCGCCGCTCATCCGGCCGTCACGCTCGTCGCCATCCTGACGCTCGGCCTCGGGATCGGGATCACGACGGCGGTCTTCACGATTCTCAACACGGTGCTCTTGAAGCCGCTGCCGTACCCCACGGCCGACCGACTCGTCGTCATTGGCGAAGAACGACCCGGCTTCCGCGGTCGGGCCGCCCTGACGAACGAGCTGTTTTTCGCCTGGCGCGACTCCGCCCGGACGCTGGAGGGCCTGGCCGGGTATGCGCCGCGAGCCTTCACCCTGACGGGCGGCGCCGAGCCCGAGCGCGTCCGCGGGGCGGTCGCCTCCCCCGCGTTTTTCTCGATGCTCCGGGCGGTTCCCTTGCGGGGCCGCCTGTTCGAGCCGGGGGAGGACAAGGCGGGGGCGAACCGTGTGGTGCTCTTGAGCGAGCGCGCCTGGCGCACGCGGTTCGGTGCGGCGGACTCCACGGTGGGCCGGCCGATTCTGCTCGACGGCGAGCCGTACACGGTCGTCGGGGTGCTCCCGTCGACCTTCTATTTCTTCCCCGACCCCGACGCGGAACTCTGGACGCCGTTCGTGATCGAGCCGCCGAGCACGGACCCGAGGGAGCGGCGCATCATAGGATTTCCGGGCGTGGCGCTCGTGAAGCCCGGCGTGCCCCTGTCGCAGGTGGCGGCCGAAGGGACGGTGGTCGCTCAACGCCTGCCGAGGCCTGCCCCTCGCCCCGGCGAGCCGCCCGCGCCGGTGCGCGTCCGCGCGACCCCGCTGCTCGACGAGCTCGTCGCCGACGTCAAGCCGGCGCTGTCCGTACTGGCGGTGGCCGTCGCGCTCGTGCTGCTCATCGCGTGCGTCAATGTCGCGAACCTGCTGCTGGCCCGCGCGACGGCCCGGCAGCGCGAGCTCGCGCTGTGCGCCGCCCTCGGCGCCTCGCGCGGGCGTTTGCTGCGCCGGCTCCTGACGGAGAGCGTCCTGCTCGGCCTCGCCGGCGGCTTTGTGGGAGTGCTCCTGACTTACTGGCTGGTGCAGCTCCTGCCGGCGCTCGTGCCGCCCACACTGCCGCTGCTGCGGCGCGGCATCCCGCGCCTGCACGAGCTCGCGATCGACACCCGCGTGCTGTTCTTCGCCGGCGCCGTGTCGCTCGGCACCGCGCTCCTCTTCGGGCTGGTGCCGGCGCTCCACGCGACGCGCCTCGATCTCGTCCGCGCCATCAACGAGGGCGGCGTCCAGGCCGCCGGCGGCTTCCGGCTGTGGCGGGGCAACCGCCTGCGCGGCCTGCTCGTCGTCGCCGAAGTCGCGCTCGCCGTCGTCCTGCTCGTCGGCGCGGGCCTGCTCGGGCGCAGCTTCTTGCGGCTGGTCCGGGTCGACACCGGGTACGATCCGTCGAACGTCCTGACCGCCCAGATCAATCTCCCAGCCACCAAGTACCGGGATGCCGCGCCGATCGCATTCTTCGACGACCTTCTCGAACGGCTCGCCAGGACGGGCGGCGTCCGGGCGGTCGGGGTCACGAATCTGTTGCCCCTCACGCCGGCCAACATCGTGCTCTCGTTCGCCGTCGTGGGCCGGCCTCTCGGCCCGGATGAAGAAGGCCCTTCAGCGAGCCTGCGGATCGTCAGTCCCGGGTTCTTCCCGGCCCTCGGGGTCGCCCTGCGCGAAGGGCGGTTGCTGGCGGACGATGACCGGGCGGGCACGACGCCTGTTGTCGTCGTGAACGAAGCGCTCGCGGCGAAGTATTTCGACGGACGTGCGGTCGGCCAGCGCATCACCGGCCTGTTCGGGCCCGGGACGTGGGACGTCGTGGGGGTGGTGGGCAACGTCCGGGGCGAGGGCCTGGAGGCCGAGCCGCAGCCGGAGCTCTATGTCTCGTACCGCCAGCTTCCGGCGCCGGCCGCGCGCATGCTGTCCGGGGGCGCGCTCGGCACGTGGATCGTGGTGCGCGCGGGCGGCGACCCGCTCGCCCTCGTGGCGCCGCTGCGCCGGGCGGTGCTGGACCTCGACCCCGACCTGCCGCTCGACAGCGTCATGACGATGGAGGCGCGGCTCGCCGCGTCGGTGGCGCGCCCGCGTTTTTACGCGACGCTGCTCGGCGTCTTCGCGGCGCTCGCCCTCGGGCTCGCGGCCGTCGGGGTCTACGGGCTGCTTTCCTATACCGTCTCGATGCGCTACCGCGAGATCGGCGTTCGGATCGCGCTCGGCGCCGACCGCCGGGCCATCCTGAAACTGGTGGTCGGGCAGGGGCTGGCGCTCGCGGGCGCCGGGGCCGCCGTCGGGCTGGCGGCGTCCGCTCTCGTCACCAGGTTTCTCCGCACGTTGCTGTTCGGCGTGGAAGCGACCGATCCGCTCACCTTCACGGCGGTCCCGGTCCTGCTGCTCGCGGTGGCCGCCGCGGCCTGTTGCGCGCCGGCGCGCCGGGCCACGCGGGTCGACCCCATCGAGGCCCTCCGGTATCCGTAGCGCGGACCGCCCATCCAGGTCTGCCGGCTGCCACTTGCCGAGCTTCGCCGCGAAGAACGGAGCCTGTGGCGCCGGGGCCCGACGTCCGCGCGCCGGCCGCGCGGCTGCCGTGTTGCGATCGGGCCAATCGCGCGATCCCGATGAGCCCCCATCCGAACGGCGTGGTGACGCCGCAGCCGGCGCGCCTGACGCCTATCACGGACTGCGGAGCGTGGAGCCGCTGCTCGTCCGCTACCACCTGCTAGGCGAGGTGGGCCGCGGCGGGGTGGGCATCGTCTACAAGGCTGTCGACCGCGAGACCGGCGAGACGGTCGTCGTCAAGGTGCTCGACGCGCACGTCGCTGCCGACCCGGCCGTCGCGGAGCGCTTCAAGAACGAGCTGCGGCTGGCGCGTCGCGTGCCCCACCGCCACGTGTGCCGCGTCCACGAGTTCCACCGCAGCGGTTCCGTGTCCTTCCTGACGATGGAGTTCGTCGACGGGGAGAGCGTGCGCAGCCTGCTGGCCCGCTGCCGGCGCCTGCCCGCGGCCGAGGCAGTGCGGATTGCGCGTCAGGTCTGCGCGGCCTTCGCGGAAGCCCACGCCGAGGCAGTCGTCCACCGCGACCTGAAGCCGGAAAACATCATGCTCGACCGGACGGGGCTGGTCAAGGTGCTGGACTTCGGCATCGCGCGACTCGCGGCGTCGGACGCGGCGACGACGCTCGGCGGGCTCGTGGGGACGCCAGCCTACATGGCGCCCGAGCAGGTGGAGGGGCATCCGGTCGACGGGCGTGCGGATCTGTAGGCGGTCGGACTCATCCTCTACGAGATGCTCGTCGGGCGGCCGCTCTGGACGGGGCGCTGGCCACGGCTGTGCCCGAGGCTCTGCCCGCCCCCGGTGTCGCGGCGCGGCCGACACCGGCCGCAGCCTCGCCTCGGCGGTTTCCCGCGCTCGGTGCCGGGACGCCCGGCCGCTGGCGGCGCCGACCTGCACTGTCGCGGTCGGCTACCGTGCCGGGAGCAGTGTCGAGGAGCCGGGTCTGACGGGCCTCGCGCACCTGTTCGAACACCTGATGTTCCAGGGATCCGAGCGCGTGGGCGCCGGGGGCACTTGGCCCTGACCAGCATCCACGGCGAAGCCAACGCCTTCATCGACCCAGACTACATGGCGTCTTTCGAGCGCCTGCCGGCCAATCATCCGTGCCGTTCGAGTCCGCGGCGACCACGGTCGCGTTTTCGGGCCTCAGTTCGACGGTCGAGACCTGGTGGCCCCTCGTGGTGGAGGTCCTGCGCGAGCCGGCGTTTCGACCCGACGCCCTCAACGCCCTCAAGGCGCAGCTCCGGTCGTCGGTCACGATGAGCCGCGCGCACGCGGGATTCGTCGCGCGAGAGGCGCTGGGCCGGCGCGTCTTCGGCGGCCACCCGGCGGCGGTCGCGCTGCCGACGCTGGAGGCTGTCGACGCCCTCACGCCCGCCCGCGTGCGCGCGTGGCACGAGACGCGGTACGTTCCCGAACAGACCCTCGTGACGATCGCCGGAGATGTGGACGCCGGTCGCCTCACGGCCCTCGTGCGCCGGCTGTTGGGCGACTGGCCCCGGGGCGGTCGCGAGCTCCCGCCGCTGCCCCTTCCGTCACGGCCTACGGCGCGGACCCTGACGATCATCGACCGTCCGGGCTCCGCGCAGGCGGCCCTCGCGCTGGGCAACCTCGGGATCGCGCGGGCGGATGCCGATTACGCCGCCGTCGCGGTGGCCAACCAGGTGCTCGGCGAAGGACCGGCGTCGCGGCTGTTCCGGCGCCTGCGATCTCGGGACGACGCGTACAACGTGTGGAGCAATTTCACCGCCCTGGGCTACCCCGGCGGGTGGAGAGTGTATGCCGACGTTCGCACGGGCTCGGCGGCCCGTGCCGTCGGCACCGTCCTCGAGGAGCTCGATCGGTTGAGCCGCGAGCCCGTGCCGCCGGAAGAACGCCTGGAAAGCCAGCAAGCGGTCCTGGCCCGGTTCGCGCTGTCGCTCGAGGAGCTGGACCGCGTCGCGAGTCACGCGGCGGTCTGGACGCTCTACGGATGCTCTCCGGACTACTGGGACAGCTATCCGGCGAAGGTCATAGGCGTGAGCGCCGCCGACATCGCCCGCGTCGCGCGCAAGTACCTGGATCCGGACGCCGTGGAGGTGGTCGCCGTCGGCGACCGCGCGCACTTGACGCGAGCCCTGACCCCCTTCGGCCCGATCGTCCCGCACTAGGGCGGCACGCGGAGCGGCGCGGGCGCGGTACCCGCCGCATGCCCTCCCGGGGCGCGCCCGGGTATGATGGCCTCTGGGAGGAACGAGCGCCATGACGTCTGCCGACCGCATTCGCGCAACCAGTGGGCCGTCCGCCGCGTCCGGGCTCGATCAGCCTGTGCTCGGCGAGTTCACGTGCCTCGTGGCGGGCCAGTGGGTCAAGACGGGGCGCGCCGTCGAGGTCCGAAGCCCTTATGACGGCACGCTCGCGGCCGTGGTGCACCGGGCCGGTCCCGAGCACATCGAGCAGGCCATCGCCCGGGCGAGCGCGGCGTTCCAGACGACCCGGCGACTTCCGTCGTGGAAGCGCGCGCAGGTCCTGGAGGCGGTGAGCGCCGCGATCACTGCGCACGGGGAGGACCTGGCGCGCACGCTCGCGCTCGAGGCCGGCAAGCCCCTGAAAGCGGCGCGGCTCGAGGTCAGCCGGGCCGCCTTCACCTTCAAGGTGGCCGCCGAGGAAGCCAAGCGCATCTACGGCGAGCTGCTGCCGCTCGACTGGCTGCCCGGCACGGACGGCCGGGAGGGGCTGGTCCGCCGCGTGCCGCTCGGCCCGGTCGCCGGCATCACCCCGTTCAACTTTCCCTTGAACCTGGTGGCCCACAAGGTGGCACCGGCGCTCGCCGCCGGCGATCCGATCCTCATCCGGCCGGCGAGCCAGACGCCGGTCTCCGCGCTCAAGCTCGGGCGGTTGCTGCTCGAGGCCGGCTGGCCGCCGGAGGCCCTGAGCGTCGTGCCGAGCAGCACGGCGGACGCCGCGCCGCTCGTCGAAGACGAGCGCATCAAGCTCCTGACGTTCACGGGAAGTCCCGCCGTCGGCTGGGATCTCAAGCGGCGGGCCGGACGCAAGCGGGTCACGCTCGAGCTTGGCGGCAACGCCGCGGTCATCGTCCACGAGGACGCCGACGTCGACTACGCCGTCGAGCGCGTGGCGTGGGGCGGGTTCGCCTACTCCGGGCAGTCCTGCATTTCCGTCCAGCGCGTCTACGTCCACGACCGTCTCTACGATCGCTTCGCGGACGCGCTCGTGGCCCGGGTGCGGGCGCTCAAGGTCGGGGATCCCCTGGACGAAGCCACCGACATCGGCCCGCTCATCGACCTGACGGCGGCCGAGCGGGTCGAGGCGTGGGTGGCCGAAGCGCGCGCGGCCGGCGCCAGGGTCCTGACGGGCGGGACGCGCCGGGGGACGCTCTGGGACCCGACGGTTCTCGACACGCTCCAGCCGACGCTCCGCGTGAGCTGCCAGGAGGTGTTCGCGCCGCTCGTCGGCCTGTACCGCTTCACCGACGTCCACGAGGCGATCGCCGCGGCCGACGCGAGCGACTACGGGCTGCAGGCCGGGCTCTTCACGCGCGACCTGCGCGTGGTGCGGGCGGCCGTCGACGGCATCGAGGTCGGCGGCCTGATGGTCAACGACGTCCCGACCTTCCGGGTCGACCACATGCCGTACGGTGGGGTGAAACTCTCCGGCTTCGGCCGCGAGGGCGTGCGCTACGCGATCGAGGAGATGACCGAACTGAAGCTGGTGGCGTTCAACGAGCGCGCCTGAAGACCACCACCTGGGCGGGACGCTCGCCCGACCGCGCCAGCTCGACCCCGTCGTCCATGAGGGCCGCTCCGGTGGCGCGGCCGATGTCGTCCCCGTCCAGGGAGGTCATTTCGTAGATTGCCTCGCGAGCGAGGTCGCGGAGGTAGACCCGCAGCCGCCCCGGGGCCTCCGCGCCCGCGAACGCGAAGAGGACGGCGTCGCCCGTCGCGGCGGACACGAGCTCCACCGCGTCCCACTCCGGGCCGCCCCACAACTCCGCCTGCCCGGTGAGCAAACGGGCGCTGGCGTCCTGCAGGATGTCGCGGATCTGTTTGTACGCCGCGATCTCGCGCCGGATCGCCTCGCGCTCGTCCTCCCCGAGATCCTCGCTCCGCCAGCTCAGACCGAGCGCACCGATCATGCGGCTCCGGAACACGAGGGGCAGCACGGAAGACTCGCCGAGCGGTTCCTCCTCGGAGTGCAGCACGAACGAGAGGAGCGACGCCGGCGGGAGGATCGTGCTCAGGCCCTCGAGGTGATGCCGAACCCGCGCCGACGGCGCCGTGCGGTCGTCCATCCAGTTGACATCGGCGTACCCCAGCAGGCCCAGGTCGAGGCGGCGCCCCCCACCCGAGCAGTTCTCGATGAGGAGGTCCGGGAAGCGCTCGCGCAGGGCGGCGAGGATCTCGTAAAGGCCGCGAACGTGGGCGAAATTGCCGTCCGCTTTGCCGTGCCCGTGCCCGGTGCGGTTGCAGTCCACCCAGAAGTTGTTGTCCCACTTCAGGTAGTCTGGCTCCACGTCCTCGACAAGCTCCACCAGGCGGTCGAGGAGCCAGGCCCGCGCCTCGGGATCGGCCAGACAGAGCTGAGCCGACGGCGGCGCGTCGGCGGGATACCCGGAGAAGTACCGCCCGTCGCGCGCCGCGAGCCACCGCTCGCGTGCGAGGGACGGCTGGCCGACCGTGTCGAGTGCCACGCGCTCCGGCTCGACCCACAGGCCGAACCTGACCCCCTTCGCGTGCGCGTAGTCGCGCAGGGCGCGCAACCCGCTCGGGAAGCGCTCCTCGTCGGCCCTCCAGCGGCCCAGCCCCGTCGTGAAGTCGAACGGGTCGTCCGGATTGTTGGGCAGCCACCCGGCATCCAGCACGAACAGCTCGACCCCGAGCGCAGCGGCGGCATCGATCTCCCGCCGGACCGCCTCCTCGTCCAGGTGCGTGCCGTAGGCGTACCACGTGTTGTAGGTCACGAGAGGCCGAATCGGGCGTCCCGCGCGCAGTCCGGTCGCGACGAACCGGGCGAGCGCGTCGGAGACGTCGCGCACCGACCCGCCCGTGACACCGAACACCGCGTGGGGCGCCTCGAGCGCGGCGCCAGGGGCGACGCGCGTGAGAAACGACGGCAGCCCGAGCGCCGCCCGGATCGCGTCGCCTTCCCGCGTCAGCGTGAGCTGCCAGGAACCGGACCACAGCAACGCTCCGAAGAATCCGTCCGTGCCCGAGTCGATGAAAAACCACGGCAGCGCCCGCTCGCTCGACCGCCCCGTCGACCCGAGGGAGAGCCGCTCGCCGGGCTCGAGCGTCCGCGCCATCAACGTGAAGGGCCCACCCTCGGACTCCGGCGTGTCCAGCCCCGTGACCCACCGCACGGTGCCGAGCTGGATCGCCAGATCGAAGGCGTTCAAATCGCCGGTCACCAGCTCAGTGGCCCCCGCCTCGAACGTCGTCCATGTTTCGATCACCGGCGCTCGCGGATACGCCACGTACGTGCGCCTGATCGTCGCCGGCGGCGTGTCGCCGAGAAAGGTGAGGTCGAGCCGCGCGCCACCCCGGTACGGCGACGCCTCGGCCCGGTCGAACAGGAGCCCGCGCGTGCCCAGCACCTCCGCCCCCGTCCCGAGCGTCACGAGTGTGTCGGGGCTGGAACGGGCGTTGTACCGCCCGGTCTCCGGACTCGACAGATCCGTCACGATCAAACCCGCGCGGCGGTCCACCCGAACGCTGAGCTGGATGAGCGCACTCCCCACCGTCCACGCGTCCCCCGCCGGCCCCGCCTGCACGTACGCGTCGCCTTCTTCGACGAGCGTCCGTGGCGCGGCGGCGGGATGGACGGGAGCGTGAAACGCGCTCAGGGCCAGAATTGCCGACGCGAGCCCCCTCGACCAGACGCCACCCATCGGTCCCTCGTTCGCAGCAAGGATCGCGCCGTCCCGAACCGGGACGGCCAGACCCCGGTATCGGTTAGATTGGCCGAGCCGTTAGAAGGTTAAGGGTGGCGCGGGGAACCGGCCGGCGTCGTGGTCGCCGGGGGTTTCAGATACTTGTCGTACCAGGCCAGATACCGCTCGTAACGATCCTTCTGGAAGCTCGGCCGCCGGATGCTGTGGCTCTGTCCGGGATAGATGACGAGTTGTGTCTCCCGGCCGAGTCGCCGCAGGGCCTGGTAGAGCTGCTCCGAGTTCTGGAGCGGCACGTTCCAGTCCTGGTCCCCGCACATGATCAGGGTGGGGGTCGTGATGCGCTCCACCTGGAAGAAGGGAGACAGCTTGATCCACAGGTCGACGGTCCGCCAGGGCAGTCCGAGTTCGGCTTCCCACTGCCGCTGGTAGTGGTCGTGCCCGTAGTTGGCGGTGTAGTTGACCTCGCTCGCGCCCGAAATCGCCGCCTTGAACCGGCCGGTCTTCGTGATGACGTAGTTGGTCAGGATGCCGCCGTAGCTCCACCCGCCGACGCCCAGGCGGTCGGGGTCCGCCACGCCCATGGCGATGACGTGGTCGACCGCCGCCATGACATCTTCGTAATCCTTGTTGCCCCAGTCCGCGAAGATGGCGCGGCTGAACTCGCGGCCGCGGCCGGACGAGCCCCTGGGATTGGCCCCCACGACGGCGTAGCCGTGGGCGGCGAAGAGCTGCCACTCGAAGTTGAACCGCGTGGAGAACTGGCTCACCGGCCCCCCGTGGATGCGCAGGAGCGTCGGCACCCGCCGCCCGAAGGGGACGTCCGGCGGGCGCGTCAGGAACGCGTCGATCATCGTCCCGTCCCGGCTCCTGGCGCGGAAGCGTTCGACCGGCGCGAGCTGGAGGCTGCGCAGCACGTCGTCGTTGACATGCGTCACCCGCGCGAGCTCCCCGCCCCGGACGGCGAACACCTCCGGGGGATAGTGCGGCTGGCTCTCGAGGACGACCAGCTCGCCCTTCGCGCCCACGTCGAAGGCGACGATGTCGCGCTCGCCGGCGACGAGGCGCTCGATCGCGCCGCCTGCGAGGGGCACGCGGGCGAGGTGCGCGTTGCCGGCGTCTTCGAGGCCGAACAGCACGTAGCGGCCGTCGGGTGACGGCCTCGGGCTCGACACATTGCGGTCGAGGCTGGGGGCGAGCAGGCGGGACGGACCGCCCTCGACGGCCACGGCGGCGAGCTTGTTCGTGTCGTACCACACGTCTTTCGGGTCGCCGCCCTGCACGTAGACGATCTGGCGCCCGTCCGGGGTGAACGCCGGGGCCTCGTCGGACCCTGGCCACGTCGTGAGCGCGCGGGGCGCCGCGCCGGCCTCCGCCGCGACGACGAAGATGTCCGTGTTGTCGTTCGCGTCCGGCTCCTTCGTCCGGTTGCTCACGAACGCGATCCGCCGCCCGTCCGGCGACCACACCGGGAACCGGTCGTCGTACGGCCCGCTCGTGATCTGCACGCTCGTCTTCTTCTCGACGTCGAACACGTAGAGGTGGTCGCGGCGGTCCGTCAGGTATCCCACCCCGTCGCGCTTGAACTGCAGGCGCGTCACGACGATGGGCTTCGGCGGTCGGGCCTGCCCACCAGCGCGGGCAGCCGGCGTGTCGTCCGGCTCCGGGTCGGACGCCACGACGGCGAGCCGGGTGCTGTCGGGGGACCATTCGAAGCTCGACACGCCGCCTCGGTAGTCGGTCAGGCGGAAAGCCTCGCCGCCGGCGCGCGGCAACAACCAGACCTGCGCTTTCTCGCCGTCGCGGCTCGACAGAAACGCCAGGTAGCGCCCGTCGGGGCTCCAGCGCGGCCGCGTTTCGGCCTTCTCGCTCGTCGTCAATCGCACCGCCGGCCCGCCGTCGAGGGGCGCCATCCAGATGTCCGTGTCCGAGGCGTCCTTCTTCAGGTCCATCTGGGAAACCGTGTAGGCCACCCAGCGGCCGTCGGGACTGATGCGCGGGTCACCGACCGTCTTGAGGGCGAACAGGTCGTCGACGACGAGCCGCCGGGGTGTCTGCGCGGCGGCGGAGGCCGCCAGGGCCGCGGCGAACGCGGCGAGGATCGTGAGGTGATCGCGGGTCCGCATCGTGGTCCTTTCGAGCGCGCGCGGCGCCGGCGCCCGACTAGTGGTCGCGCGCGTCCTCGAGATAGGTGTAGCCGCGCAGCGCGTCCTCGTAGAACTCCATCAGGTGGCGGGCCTCCTCGAAGGACATCCGCCCTTCGCGGACGGCGGCCTCGACGTCGGCGCGGAGCTTGTAGACGAGCGCGTTCGCGTCGAACTCCACGTAGTCGAGCACCTCGCGCACCGTGTCGCCCTTGATCAGATCCTCGAGGATCACGTTGCCCGCCTCGTCCAGGCTCACGTGGACGGCGTGGGTGTCGCCGAAGAGGTTGTGCAGGTCGCCGAGGATCTCCTGGTACGCCCCGACCAGGAACACCCCGAGGTAATAGGGCTCCCCGTTGAACTCGTGGAGCGGCAGGGTGCGCTTGACGTCGCGCCGGTCGATGAACTGATCGATCTTGCCGTCCGAGTCGCACGTGATGTCGCCGATCACCGCGTGGGTCGACGGCGGCCGGTTCAGGTTGTGGATGGGCAGGACCGGGAACAGTTGCTTGATGGCCCAGCTATCGGGGATCGACTGGAACAGCGAGAAGTTGCCGAAGTAGGTGTCGGCGAGCGTCTCGTCCAGCCCCTGGAGATCCTCGGGCACGTCGTCCATCTGCTGTACCAGGCGCCGGAGCTTCGCGCAGATGGCCCAGAAGAGGTTCTCCGCCTGGCACCGCTGCGCCAGCGGCAGGTAGCCGCCGCTGAAAAGGTTGAGCGCCATGTCGAGGGCCTGCTGCGCGTCGTGGTAGCTCTCGAGGGCGTTGCGCACCGTCAAGTTCTGGTAGGTCTCCAGCAGGTCGATGATGGGCTGTTCCAACTCGTCGGTCGACTCGAAGGTGGGCAGCTCGTTGTGGCTGAAGCTCGACACCCCCAGGATGTTGAACACGAGCACGCTGTGGTACGCCACGATCGCCCGGCCGCTCTCCGACACGATCGTCGGGTGCTTGACCCCGGCGTCGTCGCACACCGTCTGGATGTGGTAGACGACGTCGTTGGCGTATTCCTCGAGGGTGTAGTTGACGCTCGACTCGAAGTTGGTCTGCGACCCGTCGTAGTCGACGCCGAGCCCGCCCCCGACGTCCAGGTACTCGAGGCCGGCCCCGAGCTTGACCAGCTCCGTGTAGATCCGCGCCGCCTCGTTGAGCGCCGCCTTGACGATGCGGATGTTGGGGATCTGCGAGCCGAGGTGGAAGTGGAGCAGCTTGAAGCAGTCGGCCATCCCGCGGGCCTTGAGCTCCTCGAGCCCGCGCAGCACTTCCGTGACCGTCAGGCCGAACTTCGACCGGTAGCCCCCCGACGACTGCCAGCGCCCGCCGCCGCGCGACGCCAGCTTGACGCGCATCCCGATCTGGGGCCGCACCCCGACCTTCTCCGCGTAGTCGAGGATGAGGTCGAGCTCGGTGTACTTCTCGACGACGGGAATGATGCGGCGCCCGATCTTGTGCGCCAGCATCGCCATCTCGATGAACTCGGCGTCCTTGAACCCGTTGCAGATGATCGGCGTGTCGTTCGACGCCATCCCGATCACCGCGAGCAGCTCCGGCTTCGACCCCGCCTCGAGGCCGAACCCGAAGGGGCGCCCGAACTGCAGGACCTCCTCCACCACCTGCCGCTGCTGGTTGACCTTGATCGGATACACGCAGCAGTACCGCCCTTCGTACTGGTGCTGCGCGATGGCCGCCTGGAAGGCGCTGTAGATGTCGGCGAGCCGGTGGCGGAGGATGTCGCGGAACCGGATGAGCACGGGCAGCCCGATGCCCCGCGCCTGCAGGTTGTCAGCCAGCTCCTTCAGGTCGATCGAGCGCGCCGGGTCTTTCGTCGGGTGCACGCGCACGTGGCCGGCGCCGTCGATCGAAAAGTACCCCTTGCCCCAGCGCTCGATCTCGTAGAGCTCGACCGCGTCGCTGACGTCCCACGGGTCCCCGGGCCGCCACGTTCGCGTCAAGCGCTTCGTCGGCAGGCTCACGCGCTAATGATAGCGATTTTTTTCCGGAGGAGAAGACGGAAGTTTCAGGGACGTGTCAGAAGTACGGCCGCTCGCCCCCGCGCCCGCCGCGGCGCGGCCCCGACCCGCGCCGCAACCACGCCTCGAACCGCCCCTGCTGCTCCGGCGTCAGGATCGCCTCGATCTCGCGGCGGAACTCCCGCTGCTCCGCCTCGAACCGCTCGCGCATCTCGCGATTGACCGCCTGCAGGCGCTCGCGCCGGCGGGCGAACACCGCCTCGAGGCGCGCGCGCTGGCCCGCATCGAGCTGCAGCTCGTCGGCCAGCCGGGCCGCCAGCGCCGCCGGCCCCGGCCCCCCGAA
>CAYZKQ010000089.1:0-7961 GCA_964478975.1 uncultured Vicinamibacterales bacterium
CGGCGGCGAGCGTCCCGGCCGAGCCGGTCGCCGTCACGAACGCCGCCACGCCGAGGTCGGGGTGCGCGCCGCGGAGCGCTTCCACCACGCTTTCGAGCGCGCGTCCGGTGCACGCGTAGTGCGCCAGGTAGTTCCCGAACTCCGCGAACTGGTTGAACACCACGTTCGCCGGGTCGCGCGCGAGCGCGTCGCAGGCGTCGTAGATCTCCTTCACGTTGCTTTCCGAACCCGGCGTCTTGACGATGTCGCGCGGGTCGTCCACCCAGCGCTCGAGCCACGCGAACCGCTCGGCGCTCATCCCCTCCGGCAGGACCGCGACGCCCCGGCAGCCCATGATCTTCGAGATGGCCACCCCGCCGCGGCAGTAGTTGCCCGTCGACGGCCACACCGCCCGCTGGCGCGTCGGGTCGAACCGGCCCGTCACGAGGCGCGGCGCGAGGCAGCCGTACGCGGCGAGCACCTTGTGGGCGCGGATCAGGGGGAAGCGGTCACCGAACACGACGGCGATGGGTGCCGGCACACCGGTCAGGGCCTCGGGGAGCACGACGTGCTCCGCCACCGGTACCCGCCGGCGCCGCGTGCGGTCGTTGTACCAGTGGATCCGGAACAGGTTCAGCGCGTGCGGCGCATCAGGGTCGACGCCCTCGAGCGCCGCGAGGATGCGGGGCGGCACCGCGCTCGCACCCGACAGCTCGGCGAACGTCGGGAGGACGACGCGGGCTTCGCCCAGCCGCCGAACGGCGCGTTCGTACGCCGCGCGATCGACAATGGTCGCGTCGAGACCGAAAGGATCCATGCCCCGTCGCACCGCGTCGGCGGCCGCGGCCCCGGATGCGCGCCGCCCGCGCGCCCATCCTATCATTCGGGGCCCGCCGACCGCCCCGGCGGCAGAGCGGCCGGCCAACAGGGGCGCGGGAGGCGGCGCCGTCGGACCCGCGGGGCGGCGCCCCGGGGGAACAGGCCCCGGGTGCCTTCACGCGGCTCAGGATCCACCCGGTCACATCGTCGAGCAGCCTGGGTACGAACGCCTTCTCCAGCGTCGCGTACTCGGCCGGACTCCCCGTGGCGGCCTTCAGGAACAGGTGATTCGCCCCGGCGTAGACCATGACGGTCACATCCCGGTTTCCGGCGCGCTCCAGCGCCGCTTCGAGCGCACGGCGGTTCGGCTCGGCGGGCACTTGAAGGTCGAGCGAGCCGAACAGCGCCAGGACCGGACAGCTCACCCTGGCCAGCACCGGTGCCGGGTCGTAGTCGATGAAGAAGCGGTACCAGCGACTCTTCGCGACGGCGAGCTGTTGCTGCACGGCGGTCTCGAGGGCCTGGCCCGGGTCGGCGACGGCCCGGCGCTGGGCCTCGGGGAGGTTCGCCAGTTGCTCGCGGGCCACCGCGCGCGCCGACTCGACGACGGCGTCCCAGTCGCGGCCGGTGCGCACCGCCTGGAAGAGCAGGTCCTGCTGGCGCCTGAGCTTCGCCAGGTCCTCCTCGGACGCCCCCTGCGCCCGCGCGATCGCCTCGGCTTGCGCCCGGATGATCTGCTCGCCCGGCACGGCCGTGCCGGCGAGCATCACGATGAACGCGACCTCGGGCGCCCGCGACGCCGCAATGGCCGCGACGAGCGCGCCCTCGCTGTGGCCGAGCAAGCCGACCCGCTTGGCGTCGATCTCCGGCCGCGCGGCGAGCCACCGGAGCGCCGCGAGCGCATCCGCCGCGAAGTCCTCGGTCGTCGACTCGCTGGTGCTTCCCGAGGAGCCGCCCACGCCGCGATCGTCGTAGCGCAGGGTGGCAATTCCATGGCGCGTCAGGTGGTCAGCGATGACGCGAAACGGCCTGAACCCGAAGAGTTCTTCGTCGCGGTTCTGCGGCCCGCTGCCGGTGATCAGGATGACGGCGGGGAAGCGCCCGGAACCGGGCGGGACCGTCAGGGTGCCCGCGAGCGTCACCTCCCCACTCGCGAACCTGATCTCTTCCTCCCGGTACGGGAGCGGTTCGATCGCGGCCGAGGGCGGCCCGGCCGGCCTTCGGGCTCGTTCGAGCCGGAACGAGCCGGTGGCGCCGGCCTGGCTGAACCGACCGCTGATCGTCCCGTCGGTGAGCGTGCCGTCGAAGACGGCCAGTCCCGGGCCGGCCGGCAGCTCGAAGTGGACGGCGGCGCCGTCGCGCCGCACGTTCACGAGCTTGAGGCCCGACGCGCCCTGCTGGGGGATGTCGATGGTCGCCGCGAGGCCGGCGGCGTCTTCGACGAAGACGACGCGGATCATGAGGACGGCGCCCATGACCTGGATCTCGCCTTCCCAGGCGCCGAGGAGTTCCGCGGGGGGCCCTTGTGCGGGCGCCATCGGCGGGGCGACGGCGAGCCCGAGCAGCAGCGCCGCGAACGCCCGGCCGCCGCGCCGCCGTCTGATCTTGCGCCGGAGGCGTGACTGCACCACGGCTTCACTCCTTCTCGACGACGACGGCGTCGCCGAACACGAGGATTTCCGACGCGCTGGCCATGATGTACGAGGTGCTGAAGCGGACGTTGACGACGGCGTTCGCGCCGCGCGCGGCGGCGGCAGCGACCATGCGGTCGATCGCCTGCTCGCGCGACTCGGCCATGAGCTTCGTGTACTCCTCGATCTCGCCGCCCACCAGGTTCTTGAGCGCCGCGAGGATGTCCTTGCCCAGGTGCCGGGCGCGGATGGTGTTGCCGTAGACCAGCCCGAGGTTGCGGGTCACCCGGTGGCCGACGACCTGGGCCGAGGCCGTGACGATCATCGCGTCACCTCCTTGTCGTACGGGTCGCGTCGCCTGAGGAGCAGCTTCTCCCGAACGACCGACACGACGAGCAGCGCTCCGCCCGCCACGACCGCCATCGCGGCCGCCTTGACCCACGCGGGCAGCGCGACGTCTGCGAGCAGGCCTTCGATGCCCCGCCAAACGCCCCACCCCAGCAGGACGGCCGCGCCCAGCGACACGAGGACCCAGGCGACGCCGCGCTCGGCGCGGCGGTAGACCGACATCCAGTAGCGCTCCCAGAGCTCTTCGCCCGGTTGCCGTACGGTCATGGTGGCCATCACCTCCTTGACGCGCCGCAGCCGCGCCCACTCGGCCCGCACCACCGGGTCGCGCGCCGCGATCGCGTCCAGCTCCCGGCATTCCGCTCCGCTGGCCTCGTCGTCGAGCACCGCCATCATGAGGGCGCGGGCCCGGTCGAGCGTGTCGTTCATCGCAGGTCGTCGAGCGCGGCCGCCAGGTGGCGGCGCGCCGCATAGAGACGCGACATCACGGTGCCGATCGGGATGCCGACGAGCTCGGCGATCTCCCGGTACCGGAGACCCTCGAATTCCCGGAGCACGAGCACCTCCCGCTCGCCGGCCGGCAGTTCGTCGATCGCCCGGGCGATTCGTCGGCGGGCCTCGGCGCGCTCGGCGGCGAGCGCCGGGTCCGCCGCCGGGACGCGGTCGCCCGCCCGCTCGGCGAGCCAGTCGGAGGCGCCCGCCAGCGCTCGGTCCCGGGTGCGGCGGTCGCGCAGAAAGTTCAGGCAGAGGCGCCGCAGGATTTCTGACACCCAGGCGTAGAAGGGCCGCGCGGGGTCGAGGCGCCGGCGCGCCCGAAACGCCCGGGCGAAGGCCTCCTGCGACAGATCCAGGGCGTCATCCGGCGACCCGACGAACGCCAGGGCGTGCCGGTAGGCGCGCCGCATGTAGCGCTCCACGAGAAGGCCGAACGCCTCGGCATCCCCGGCGCGCGCGCGCGCCACCAGCGAGGCGTCGGGTTCGCCTGACTCCGGCATGGCCCGCCTCGGGCCCCTCCATCACGGTTATTTACACGGCTCCCGGCCGCTTTATTCGGCCGCAGCGTGCACGCCGCTCCCGGGCGTCGGGGGGTCGCCCGAACCTCGCGGCAGCCCGGGCCGCTCGGTCACGCCGGCCCTGTTCCGCCGACGTGCCGGCTAGAGCGCGAACAGGTAGTTCATCTTGACGACCAGCGACCGGCTGCGGGGCGCGAAGCCGGCCCACCAGCGGTCGAGTTCGTTGTACACGACGTAGAGCTCCGACCCGGGCTTGAGGATCCAACTGAAGCGCACGTTGGACGACAGTTGCGCGGTGTCGCGGTTGTACTGGAAGAGCCCCTGCACGGCCACGTCGTTGCGAAACGCCAGTTGCACCCGCGACGACGCGAGGTGCGTGGTGAAGGCGCCCTGCGGCAGATCGACCCAGTTGACGTCGTAGTTGAACGCGACGCCGAACCGGGTCGTCATGCGATAGTTGGTCCGGATGCTCAACGTGTCCCGCGTGCCCGTCCAGAATCCCCCGGTCGTGTACGCCAGGTTGAGCGTCGCGTGCCGGCGGCGGAACGTGTCGAGCCGGAACGACGCCGAGCGGAAGCGGTACGTGCCGGCGGGGACGACGACGTTCGATGGGAGCCGGAACGGCCGGTCGAGCCGTTCGAGCGTATCGGTGAAGCTAGCGGTGACGGCGTCACCGGTCTCGAAGTTGGTTTTGAATGCCGCCTGGCGCTCGCGGGTCTCGAGCACGTTGGCCCGATTGGTCAGGTAGTCGAGCGAGACCGTCAGGTCGAACTGGCGGACCAGGGCCGACCGGGGCCGCGGGCTCCAGCGCCCGTCGGCGCTGTGCCGGCGCATGTCGCGCCGGCGCACGAACCCGACCCCCGGGTCGAAGCCGGCGCCGACGTCGAGGAGGCTGTAGCTCACGCCGAGCCGGTCGCGGTCGTAGGCGAAGCGCCCGTACCCGGCGTTGGCCGCGGGCGCGCCGCCGGTGGCCTGCACCGCCGCCGCCCAGCCCTGCAGGACCCACACGTCTTTGAAGAAGAAGTTGGCGTCGGCGCCGAAGGCCCGGTTGAACGCCCCGCCGCCGGCGCGGTTGGTGAAGACGGCGCCCAGACTCGATCGGGCGAGCACGTCCCGCCGCACCCGGAGGACGGTGAAGTGCTCCGAGGGGAGGGTGCCGAACGCGTCGGTCTGCATCGTGAGGGCGCCGACCGTCGTGCGGCCCTCGCGCCCCGCCAGGCGCGCGCCCGCGAGGATCGGGACGATCTCGCCCGCGTCGGAGAGGCCGATGCGCCGGGTGAACACCAAGTCGGCCTGCTGCGGCAAGCCGAAGCGGAACATCTGCTCGTTCTCGAGGAAGAACTGGCGCTTTTCCGGGAAGAACAGAGAGAAGCGCGTGAAGTTGATCTGCTGCGTGTCGACTTCTTCCTGGGCGAAGTCCGTGTTGACGGTGAAATCGGCCGTCAATCCCGTCGTGACGCCCCACTTGACGTCGACGCCCGCCTCGCGCCGCGCGCCCGCCGGTCCGCCGGCGTAGTCGCGGGTCCCGCCCGCGAGCCCGTACGGCCGGAGCTGGAGGTTGCGCCCGGGCCGCACATCGCGGAGCTGCCGGAGGTGCCCCAGCTCGGCCGGCCGATACCACGTGGAGTCGTTCGGGACGAACGGCCAGTAGACCTCTTCGTTCTTGCGCGGGATGTTCCGCTTGAAGCCGATACCCATCGTCAAGGGTTCCCCGCCGGCCGGCGGCTGGAAGCGGAGCGATTTGAAGGGGATGGCGAACTCGACGTCGAAGCCCTGGGGCGTGCGGCTGCCCCGGGCGAACCAGACGGTGTCGAAGTTGTGGTTGCGCGTCGACTCGGTCTCGCCGGTCTGCAACAGTTCTTCCATCAGGCCGTTGGCGTTCGAGACGAACTGGATCGCGCTGCGGTGGTCGTGGTAGGCGTCGATCATGACCGAGACGAGGTCGTCGGCCCCACCGCTCTCGTCGCGGAAGATCGCCCGCGCGCGCACGCGTTCCGGATGGCTGTCGAAGCACCGAAAGCCCACGTAGAGGAAGTCGTCGTCGTAGAGGACGCGGACCTCGGTGCGCTCGGTCGCGGGCAGCCCCTCGTGGCGCTCGCGCTGGTAGAAGTCCGCGACCGGCGGCGCCTGCGCCCAGGCTTCGTCGTCCAGCCGTCCGTCGAGGCGGATCGTACCGCGCACCCGGACCGCCACGACGTCCCACGTCCGCGCCTTGAGGAGCCGCACCCGCTCCTCGCGGCTCATGTCGGGGGTGACCTCCGGGCTCGGGTGCTCCGGCGGACCCTGGGGCGCGGAGGCCTGTGCCGAGCCCGGGGTGGATTGCGCCCAGGCCGGCCCCGTGGCGGCTCGCCACGCGGCCAGCGCGAGGGCGAGCGCGGGGACGACGAGGGACGGCGTCGCGGTTCGACTCGGCATGACGGTGCGCGCCTCCGGCGGCGGTCGGGCCCTATGTTAGCCGAAAGCTACGATAGAATCTCGCTATGCCGCCGACGCGCGCGCGGGTCGGGCTCGAGGAAGCCTTCGCGGAGTTCCTCCGGACGCGCCCCGAGTACGAGCGGACGCAGGCGATCGACGAGCTCCGCGCCCGCGAATTCAGCCGGCTGGACCAGCTCGGACAGACCTACCTCGACTACACCGGCGGAGGGTTGTACGCGGCGTCGCAGGTCGAGCGCCATCTCGATCTGCTGCGGGCGCAGGTGTTCGGCAATCCGCACTCGGCGAACCCGGCGTCGGCGCGGTCGACCGAGCTCGTGGAACGCTGCCGCGCCCGCGTGCTCCGGTTTTTCAACGCCTCGCCGGACGAGTATGTCGCGATCTTCACGGCCAACGCGACGCACGCGCTGAAACTCGTGGGGGAGGCGTATCCGTTCCAGCCCGGTGACCAGTTCCTCCTGACGTTCGACAATCACAACTCGGTCAACGGCATCCGCGAGTTCGACCGGGCGCGCGGGGCGAAGACGACCTATGTCCCGATCGTGCCGCCCCCGATGCGGGTCGACGAGCGCACGCTCGACGCGTTTTTCGCCCTGGCCAATCCCGGGGGCCACAATCTGTTCGCGTATCCGGCGCAGTCGAACTTCTCCGGGGTCCAGCACCCGCTCGAGTGGATCGCGCGGGCCCAGGCGCGCGGCTGGGATGTGCTGCTCGACGCCGCCGCGTTCGTGCCCACCAACCGCCTCGACCTCGACCGGTGGCGTCCCGATTTCGTCGCGCTCTCGTTCTACAAGATGTTCGGCTATCCCACCGGCGTCGGCGCCCTCGTCGCCCGCCGGCGCGCCCTGGAGCGGCTGCGCCGGCCCTGGTTCGCCGGCGGCACCATCACGGTGGCGTCGGTGCAGGCGGATCGCTACGCGCTGGCGGCGGGCCCGGCGGCCTTCGAGGACGGCACGCTCAACTATCTCGGCATTCCCGCTGTCGAGATCGGGCTGGAGTTCCTCGAGGGCGTCGGGATCGACCTCGTCCACGAGCGCGTGCGGTTGCTCACGGGCTGGGTGATCGATCGCCTGCTCGAGCTGCGCCACACCAACGGCCGTCCCCTCGTCCGCCTGTACGGTCCCCGGTCGATGCGGGCGCGGGGCGGCACCATCGCGATGAACTTCTACGATGGCGCCGGACAGTTCGTCGATCACCAGGTGGTCGAGCAGCGGGCGGCGGCCGAGCAGATCTCGCTGCGCACGGGGTGCTTCTGCAACCCCGGCGCCGGGGAGGCGGCGCTCGGGCTGTCGCGCGACGAGCTGATCGCCTGCTTCCGCGACGCCGGCGACCACCTGGCGTACGAGGAGTTCCGACGCTGCATCGACGGGAAGAGCAGCGGCGCCGTACGCGTCTCGCTCGGGCTGGCGTCGACGTTCGGCGACGTCTACCGGTTCGTCGAGTTCGCCCGCGGATTCCTGCAGTGACGGTGGCCGAGGCGCTGGCGCGCGCGCTCGCCGACGCCGGGGTCAGCCGGATGTTCGGGCTGCCCGGCGGCGAGATCCTCGACTTCGTGGACGCGGCGCGCCGCGCCGGCATCGCCTTCACGCTGGTGCGCGACGAGCGGACCGCCGCGTTTCTCGCGGGCACGCTGGGCCAGCTCGAACGCCGCCCGGGCGTGTGCGTGGCCACGCTCGGGCCCGGCGCCGTCAACATGACGCTCGGGGTCGCCCACGCGTTCCTCGACCGCTGCCCGCTG
>CAYZKQ010000089.1:7996-12988 GCA_964478975.1 uncultured Vicinamibacterales bacterium
CCGACGCCGCCCGCCCGTACGTCACGCACCAGAACCTCGACCTCAACGCCGTCTACCGCCCGTTCACGAAACTCACCCTCACCCTCGACGGCGCCGACACCGCCGCAGCCGTCCGGCGCGCGTGGCGGACCGCCGTCGCGCCGCGCATGGGCCCGGTGCACCTCGTGCTGCCGAGCGACGTGGCCCGGCGGCCGGAGCGCGGCCGGGAGGACGGCCCGCACGACACCGACCCCGCCGCCCCGCCGCCCCCCGCGCGTGAGGCGGTCGCGCGCATGGCCGCGCGGCTGCGACGAGCGTCGCGGCCCGTCGTGATCGTCGGCCTGGACCTCGACCCGCACGCGGCCCCGCCGCTGGTCCGCCGGTTCGTCGAGGCCCTCGGCGTGCCGGCCTTCGTGACCCCCAAGGCGAAGGGCTTCCTGCCGGAGGACCACCCGTTGTTCTGCGGCGTCGCCGCCGGCGTCGCCGCCGACGGGGTCATCGTCGACTTTTTCGCGCGCGCCGACCTGCTGGTCGGCTTCGGCTTTGACCCGGTCGAGAGCGACAAGGTGTGGCACCACACCATGCCGCTCGCCGCGATCGGGCCGCTGTCGATCGCGGCCGGGGCGTTTCGGCCGGAGCTCGAACTCGTCGGGGACGTCGCCGCCGCCGTCGACGCCCTGCTCGCACCGCCGCAGGGGCCCTACGGGCCCTACGCCTGGACCCCGGCGGACCTCGCGGAACTGAAGGATGCCATCGCCCGCACTCTGAAACCCGCGGCGCCGCCGGCCGCGGGGCTTTCGCCTTACGAGGTGACGCGCGTGCTGCGCGAAGTCTGCCCGCGCGAGACGGTCATGACCACCGATGTCGGGTCGGTGAAGTTCGTCGTCTCGCAAGCCTGGACCACGTGGGAGCCCCTGACCTTCCTCGAATCGAACGGGCTCTCCTCGATGGGGTACGGCCTGCCGGCGGCCATGGCGGCGAAGCTGCACTTTCCCGACCGGCCCGTCGTGTGCACGGTCGGGGACGGCGGGTTCGCCATGACGGTGGCCGAGCTGGAGACGTGCGTGCGCGAGCGGCTCCCGGTAATGGTCGTCGTGTACAACGACAGCGCGCTCAGTTTGATCCGCGTGGCCCAGGCGCGCCGCGGCCAGCCCGACTACGGCGTGCGCTACGGGCCGGTCGACTTCGCCGGGGCCGCCCGAGCCTTCGGGGCGTGGGGCCGGCGGGTCGCGTCGCTCGACGAGCTCGCCCGCGCCGCCGCCGAAGGGCTGGCGTCCCCAGGGCCGGCCGTCATCGACGTGCCCATCGACCCGCGCGAATACCACGCCCACGCGGCGCCGCCGCGGTCGAACGCGTGAGGACGGCGCGCGCGAGCGACTCCAGGCGACACGGCGCCCCGCCGGGGGACGCGCCACGCCGGGCGCCCCGGGGCGTCACGGCCTCGGGCGCCAGCCTCGGGCGCGCAGTTCCTGCTGGCACGCCAGCCACCGCTCGAGCAGCGCTGACGCTTCGTCGAAGCGCTCGACGCGCTCGGGGCTTCCCGGCGCGCTGATCGACAGCTCGAACTGCGTGCCGTCAGGCGCCTGCCGGATCTCGCAGATCAAGACTTCCGACTGCCGCTCCAGGAACCACAGCACGGTGCGCCGCGAGGAGGGAGACGCGTGCGGGGAGCTCCGAACACAGTGCTGCAACCACCATGCCGATGAGCGCTTCCGGAGGCCGGATGTAACCTCCACCAGGTGAACGCCTTCGGCGGATCGCCCTCGGAACGCCGGGCGTGCCGCCGGGCGGCTGGCCAACTCGTTGGCCGGTCGCGGCCAGTTCTTGGCCGCCCTTCTGCGCGCGCCGCGCGGCGCCGTGCCCGCTCGCAGGGGCATCGGGCGCGCCTGGTCTAGAATGAGAAGGGACGAGGGGCGGGCTGGGCCGACCATGGGCCGGAGATTGCGACCGCCCGCCTTTCCCCCTGCACGGATCCTCCTCGCGCGGGCCGTTTCCCCCGGCCGGTTCGATTCCCCTGGAGGGCTGCCATGGCCAGAGACGATGGAAGTCTGAGTGCGCGGCCGAAGCCGCCGAGCAACGTGCTCCGGTACGAAGAGCGGCGCGCCCTCGACGCGATCTTCAGGCCCCGGAATGTCGCCGTGGTGGGCGCGACCGAGAAAGCCGGCAGCGTCGGCCGGACGGTGCTCTGGAACCTAATCCAGAATCCGTTCGGGGGGACGGTGTTTCCCGTCAACCCGAACCGGCCGAGCGTGCTCGGCATCAAGGCGTACGCGTCGCTCGCCGACGTGCCGGCGCCGATCGACCTCGCGGTGCTCGTGACTCCGGCCCCGACTGTGCCCGGGCTCATCCGCGAGTGCGTCGAGGCGAAGGTCCCTGGCGCCATCGTGATTTCGGCGGGGTTCAAGGAGGCGGGCGAGGCGGGCGCGCGCTACGAGCGGCAGATCGTCGAGGAGGCGCGGCGCGGCGCGCTGCGCGTCATCGGGCCGAACTGCCTCGGCGTGATGAGCCCGCTGTCGGGGCTGAACGCGACCTTCGCGAGCGCGATGGCCCGGCCGGGGCAGGTGGCGTTTCTCAGCCAGAGCGGTGCGCTCTGCACGGCGGTGCTGGACTGGAGTCTCGAGGAGAACGTGGGCTTCAGCCACTTCGTGTCGATCGGCTCGATGGCGGATGTCGGCTGGGGCGACCTCATCGACTACCTGGGGGACGATCCCCACACCCGCAGCATCGTGATTTACATGGAGTCGGTCGGCGACGCGCGCCGTTTCCTGTCGTCGGCGCGAGAGGTGGCGCTGACCAAGCCCATCATCGTGATCAAGGCGGGGCGGACCGAGGCGGCCGCCAAAGCGGCCGCCTCCCACACCGGGGCGCTGACGGGCAGCGACGATGTCCTCGACGCGGCGTTCCGGCGGTGCGGCGTGCTGCGGGTCAACACGATCGCGGAGTTGTTCTACATGGCCGAGGTGTTGGCCAAGCAGCCGCGACCGAAGGGCCCGCGCTTGACGATCCTGACGAACGCGGGGGGGCCGGGCGTCCTCGCGTGCGACGCGCTCATCGCGTCGGGCGGGGAACTGACGCCGCTCTCGCCGGAGACGCTCGCCGCGTTCGACGCCTTGCTGCCGCCGCACTGGAGTCGCAACAATCCGGTGGACGTGCTGGGTGACGCCGACCCGGAGCGGTACGCGAAGGCGCTCGAGATCGCGGCGAAGGACCCGGCGAGCGACGGCATGCTGGTGATTCTCACCCCGCAAGCCATGACGGACCCGACCCGCACCGCCGAAGCGCTCCGGCCGCACGCCGCACTGGAGGGCAAACCGGTGCTCGCGAGCTGGATGGGCGGGGCGGAGGTGGCCGCCGGCATCGCGATCCTGAATCGGGCCAACGTCCCGACGTTTCCGTATCCCGACACCGCGGCGCGCGTGTTCACCTACATGTGGAAGTACACCTACAACCTGCGCGCGCTCTACGAGACGCCGTCGCTCGCCGTCTCGCCGGAGGCGGGCACCGCGCGGGAGCGCGTCCGGGCCGCGGTGGAGGCGGCGAGGGCGTCGGGCCGCACGCTGCTCACCGAAGACGAGTCGAAGGACGTGCTGGCGGCCTACGGCATTCCCACCGTCGAGACCCGCGCCGCGGCGACCGAGGACGAGGCCGTGGCCGTCGCCGAGGCGATCGGCTATCCGGTCGCCGTCAAGCTGCGGTCCCAGACGATCACCCACAAGACCGACGTCGGCGGGGTGTGCTTGAATCTCGAAGACGCCGACGCCGTGCGCGGAGCGTTCCAGGCGATCCGCGCCGCGGTCGCCGCGAGAGCCGGGGAAGGGCACTTCGGCGGGGTGACGGTCCAGCCGATGGTCCGCACCGACGGCTACGAGCTCATCGTCGGCAGCAGCGTCGACCCCCAGTTCGGTCCGGTCCTGCTCTTCGGTTCCGGGGGTCGGCTCGTGGAGGTGTACCGCGACCGCGCGCTCGGCCTCCCGCCCCTGACCACCACGCTAGCCCGCCGCTTGATGGAGCAGACGCGGATCTACACCGCGCTCAAGGGCGTGCGCGGCCGGCGGGCCGTCGACCTGGACGGGCTCGAGCGCCTGCTCGTGCGGTTCAGCCAGCTCGTCGTGGAGCAGCCGTGGATCAAGGAGGTCGACATCAATCCGCTGCTGGCATCCGCCGACGGCTTGTTCGCCCTCGACGCGCGGGTCGTCCTCCACGGGCCGGACGTCCGGGAGGCGGACGTGCCCCGCGCGGCCATCCGGCCGTATCCGCTGCAGTATGTCGGACGGTGGCGGACGCGCCGGGGCGTCGACGTCCTGTTCCGGCCGATCCGGCCCGAGGACGAGCCCCTGATGGTGAAGTTCCACGAGAGCCTGTCGGAACGCAGCATCTACCTCCGCTATTTCCGGCTGCTCAAGCTCAGCCAGCGGATCGCGCACGAACGGCTCACGCGGGTCTGCTACATCGACTACGACCGGGAGATGGCGCTCGTGGTCGAGCACATCGACCCGGCCACCGAGGAGCGGCGGATCCTGGCGGTCGGCCGGCTCACCAGGCTGCACGGGACCGACGTCGGCGAGTTCGCCCTGCTCGTGAGCGACGAGTACCAGGGCCAGGGGATCGGAACGGAATTGCTGCGCCGCCTGGTGGCGGTCGGACGGGACGAACGTCTCGCCCGCATCACCGGTGATATCCTGCCGGAGAACACCGACATGGTGGCTGTGTGCCGGCGCGTCGGGTTCCACTGCGAGTACTCGGAGGCGGAAGGCGTCGTCAAAGCCGAGTTGCGCCTGTGACGGCCGGAAGCGCCCCGCAGGCTCCGCGCCCGGCCCCGCCCGGGACCGAGGCGCCCGAGCGCTCCAGGGTTCGCCGCCTGGTGGTCGGCGGGCTCTGGCTCCTCGCCGCCGCCGCCGTGGCGGCCGGGAGCGCCTTGGTCTCCACGCTAGTGCGGACCTCGCCGGTTCCGCCCGTGCCCGACTCCGCCGCCGGCCGCCCCGGCCGAGCCGCCCCGCAGGTGCGCACCGCGCC
>CAYZKQ010000090.1:0-12986 GCA_964478975.1 uncultured Vicinamibacterales bacterium
GCCCCCGAGCCTCACTCCGCCTGCAGCACCAGCCGCCGCGGCTCGACCCCCTTCAGCCATCGCGCCTTCAGGTAAGCGCGGTTGAGGAACGCGATATTCGCGAGCGTGATCTGCTTGGGGCACACCGCTTCGCATTCTCCCTCGTTCGAGCAACTGCCGAACCCGAGGGCGTCCATGCGCGCCACCAGGTTGACGACCCGCTGGTCGTGTTCGACCTGGCCCTGCGGCAGGAGGCCGAGGTGAGCGACCTTGGCCGACACGAAGAGGATGGCCGAGGCGTTCTTGCAGGCGGCGACGCAGGCACCGCACCCGATGCACGCGGCGGCGTCCATGGCGCGTTCGGCGACGGCGGGTGCGATCGGGATGCTGTTGGCCTCCGGGGCGCTGCCCGTGTTGACCGAGATGTACCCGCCCGCCTGGATGAGGCGGTCGAACGCGGACCGGTCCACGATCAGGTCTTTGACGATGGGAAACGCCCGGGCGCGCCAGGGTTCGAGGGTGAGGGTGTCGCCGTCCTTGAACCGGCGCATGTGGAGCTGGCAGACCGTGCTGCCGCGGTCCGGGCCGTGCGGGACGCCGTCGATCATGAACCCGCAGGCGCCGCAGATGCCCTCGCGGCAGTCGGAGTCGAAGGCGACCGGGTCTTCGCCGCGGGCGATCAGGCGTTCGTTGAGCACGTCGAGCATTTCGAGGAACGACATGTCGGGGTGGACCTGCTCGACGGTGTAGCGCACGAACCGGCCGGGCGCGTTCGGCCCGGCCTGTCGCCAGATGCGGAGGTGGATCGTGATGGTCCTGTCGGCCATGGGGATGCTCGCGCGCAAGGCTACTTGTAGCTGCGTTGGGTCGGCTTCACGTATTCGAACACGAGCGGCTCCTTGTGGAGGATGGGCGGCTTGCCCACGCCCGTGAACTCCCACGCCGCCACGTAGGCGAAGTGCTCGTCGTCGCGCAGTGCTTCGTTGTCCGGGGTCTGGTACTCCTCGCGGAAGTGACCGCCGCACGACTCGTTGCGGTGCAGCGCGTCGAGGGCGATGAGCTCGGCGAATTCGAGGTAGTCGGCGACGCGGCCGGCGTACTCGAGGTTCTTGTTCAGGTTGGTCGGTTCGCCCGGCACCGAAACGTTCTGCCAGAATTCCTCGCGGAGCTGCGGGATCCGTTCGAGGGCGCGCTTCAAGCCCGCGGCGTTGCGCGCCATCCCGACTTCGTCCCAGAGCACGGCGCCGAGCTCGCGGTGCAGTTGCCTGGGCGTCTTGGACCCGCGGACCCGCAGGAGGGCGTCGATCCGCCGCTGGACGGCGTCGGCGGCCTCCTTGAACGCGTCGTGGTCGGTCGAGACGGCGGGCAGCGGCGTGCTGGCGAGATAGTGGG
Organism: uncultured Vicinamibacterales bacterium; assembly: GCA_964478975.1. GTDB lineage: Bacteria > Acidobacteriota > Vicinamibacteria > Vicinamibacterales > JAHECP01 > CAYZKQ01. The sequence goes on from CAYZKQ010000090.1 coordinate 1,372, forward strand.
CGAGCGTGTACGGGATGATGAAGTAGCCGTCGGCCAGCCCCTGCATCAGGGCGCTCGCGCCCAGGCGGTTCGCGCCGTGGTCGGAGAAATTCGCCTCGCCGAGCACGTGCAGCCCGGGGATGGTGCTCATCAGGTTGTAGTCGACCCACAGGCCGCCCATCGTGTAGTGGACCGCCGGGTAGATCCGCATCGGCGTCACGTACGGGTCCTCGTCGGTGATCTTCTTGTACATCTCGAAGAGGTTCCCGTAGCGCGCCGCGATCGTCTCGCGCCCGAGGCGGGCGATGGCTTCCGCAAAGTCGAGGTACACCGCGCGTCCGGTTTCGCCCACCCCGCGCCCCTCGTCACACACCGCTTTGACCGCGCGGGAGGCGACGTCGCGCGGCACCAGGTTGCCGAAACTGGGATAGCGGCGCTCGAGGAAGTAGTCGCGTTCGCACTCCGGGATCTGGTGCGGCGGCCGGCGGTCGTCCGGGTTCTTCGGCACCCAGACGCGCCCGTCGTTGCGTAGGCTCTCGCTCATCAGGGTGAGCTTCGACTGGTGGTCGCCGGAAACGGGGATGCACGTCGGGTGGATCTGGGTGAAGCACGGGTTGGCGAAGAGCGCCCCCCGCTTGGCCGCCCGCCAGATCGCCGTGACGTTCGAATTCACCGCGTTGGTCGACAGGTAGTAGGCCGTCGCGTAGCCGCCCGTCGCGAGCAGCACGGCGTGGGCGGCGTGCCGCTCGATCTCGCCCGTGATCAGATTCCGGCACACGATGCCCCGCGCCTTGCCGTCGACGAGCACCAGGTCGAGCATCTCCCGGTGCGGAAACAGGTGGACGGTGCCGGCCTCGACCTGGCGCATCAGGGCCTGGTAGGCCCCGAGCAGCAGTTGCTGCCCGGTCTGCCCGCGCGCGTAGAACGTCCGAGAGAGCTGCGCCCCGCCGAACGAGCGGTTGTCGAGCAGCCCCCCGTACTCGCGGGCGAACGGCACCCCCTGGGCCACGCACTGGTCGATGATGTGCACGCTCAATTGCGCCAGCCGGTATACGTTGGCCTCGCGCGCGCGGTAGTCGCCGCCCTTGACCGTGTCGTAGAACAGCCGCCAGATGCTGTCCCCGTCGTTGCGGTAGTTCTTCGCGGCGTTGATGCCACCCTGGGCGGCGATGCTGTGTGCGCGCCGGGGCGTGTCGTGCAGGCAGAAGCTGCGCACCTGGTACCCGAGCTCGCCGAGCGACGCCGCGGCCGACGCGCCGGCCAGCCCCGTGCCGACCACGATCACGGTGAACTTGCGGCGGTTCGCCGGGCTGACGAGCTTGCTCTCGAACCGGTGCCGGTCCCACTTCTCCTGGATCGGCCCCGACGGAACCTTGGCATCGAGTGTCATGGCTGCTTCCCGTCCCGAAGACTCACCGGAACCAGTACGCCCACAAGGGGATCGACGCAAAGCCCGCCGCGATGGCGACCGCCAGAATGAGGCCGGCCCGGAGCATCGCCGGGGTGAACCGGGGACCATCGAGCCCGAGTGACTGGCACGCGCTCGAGAGGCCGTGCCGGAGGTGCAAGCCGACGAGCCCCATCGCGGCCACGTAGACCGCCGCCCACCACGGGTTGCGGAACGTCCCCACCACGAGCGCATACAGATCGCGCACGCCGGGCTCGAACTCGGGCGGCTCGTAGAAGACCCCGTACTTGAACCCCGCCACGTGGACGACGACGAAGACGAAGATGAGCGCCCCGCTCCAGATCATCGTGGTCGAGGCGACGGTCTTCCGGCTCGTGTGCCGCGCCCACCGTTTAACCGCATAGGGCACCGGCCGGGCCTGGCGGTTCTGCCACCAGGTTCTGACCCCCTTCCAGACGTGCACGGCGAACACGAGCAGCAGGCCGAGTTCCGCCGGCACGACCAGCGGGTTGCTGACGAGTCGGTGGCCCCACCCGTTGAGCGCCTGGGGCCCGAGGTACACGAGCAGGTTGCCGGCCAGGTGCAGCACCAGGTATCCGAACAACGCCAGGCCGCTCAACGCGAGGAGGATTTTGGTGCCGACCGACGAGGAGACGAAGCTCGAACGTGACGCCATGCGGGACTCCGAACCTCCGGCAGCATCCGGGGACCGGTCGGGGAGCACGTCGCGGGGGTGCGTCAGGAGGCCCCTGCGGAACCGACCACGGCGCGGACGAGCCGCCGCGCCGCGACGGCGCATTATACCCCAAGATCGCCACGACCGCCGGAGAACCGGCACGCCCGGCGCGACCCGCCGGGACGCGCGCCGCGCTTTTACCGGGCGAACGCCTGGCGTGGCGTTTGCACGACCGGGCTCGCGATGGCCGTCGTGTTGCCGCACGATGTCGTGATCCTGGGCGCGGGCCTCGCCGGGTTGCGCGCCGCCGGAGAGATTTGCCGGCGGCTCGACGGGCAGGTCGACGTCGCCGTCGTGTCGAAGGTCCAGTTAATGCGCGCCCATTCCGTGTGTGCCGAGGGGGGGACGGCCGCGGTGCTCCGAACGGACGAAGGCGACTCGCTGGAGCTGCATGCCTGGGACACGGTGAAGGGCTCCGACTTTCTGGCGGACCAGGACGTGGTGCGCCGATTCGTCGAGCGCAGTCCGCGGGAGATCTGGCTCCTCGACCACTGGGGCATCCCGTGGACCCGTGACGCGCACGGCCGCATCGACCAGCGTCCCTTCGGCGGCCACTCGTACCCCCGCGCGACGCTCGCCGCCGACAAGACCGGGTTCTTCGAAATGCAGACGCTCTACGACGAGCTGCTGCGCTACCGGACCTTCACGCGGTACGACGAGTGCTTCGTGACCGACATCCTGGTGGCGGACGGCCGGTTCGCGGGGTTGCTGGGGCTCCACGCCCCGAGCGGCGAGTGGGTGGTCCTGACGGGGCGCGCGCTCCTGATCGCGTCGGGCGGAGCCGGGACGCTGTACGGGTTCACCACGTACTCGGAAACCGTGACGGGCGACGGCCTGGCGATGGCCTACCGGGCGGGCCTCCCCCTGGAGGACATGGAGTTCCTTCAGTTCCACCCGACGGGGCTCGTGCCCTCGGGCATTCTCATCACCGAGGGGTGCCGCGGCGAGGGCGGGTATCTCACGAACAACCAGGGCGAGCGCTTCATGGCGCGCTACGCCCCCGCGAAGATGGAGTTGGCGCCGCGCGACATGATTTCGCGGGCGGAAATGACCGAAATCCTCGAGGGGCGCGGCTTCCCCGGCCCGGACGGCAAAGATTATCTGCACCTGGACCTCACGCACCTCGGGGCGGCGCGCATCAACGCCCGCCTGCCGCTCATCCGCGAGCTGTGCATCAAGTTCGCCGGCCTCGACCCGGTCGAGCGGCCCATCCCGATCCGGCCCGTCGCGCACTACTCGATGGGCGGCATCGAGACCGACATCGACGGCCGCACGCGGCTGCCCGGCGTGTGGGCGGCGGGCGAGGCGGCGTGCGTGTCGCTCCACGGCGCGAACCGCCTGGGGGCCAACTCCACGGCGGAGTGCCTCGTGTGGGGCGGAATCGCCGGGGCTGCGATCGCCGACGCCCTCGCAAGCCTCGGGCCGCCGCCGCCCGTGCCGCCCGCGGTCCTCCGCGCCGCAGAAGACCGGGTGCGCCGCCTCCTCTCGCGCGAGGGACGCGAGAATCTGTACGCCCTGCGGCGGGAGCTCCGCACCACGATGGACGAGTACGCCGGCGTCTTCCGGACCGGTGACGGGCTGCAGAAGGCGCTGGAGACCATCCGGGAGATCCGCCGGCGCGCGGCGGTGGCGCCGGTCGCGGACAAAGGTTCGATCTACAACTCGAACCTCTTCCACGCGCTGGAGCTGGAGAACCTGCTGGATCTGGCGGAGGTCGCGGTCGCCGGCGCGCTCGCGCGGCAGGAATCGCGCGGGGCCCACGCCCGGCGCGATTTCACCGCCCGCGACGACGAGGGCTGGCTCAAGCATACGCTCGCGTGGCGGACCGATGCCGGGCCCAGACTCGAATACAAGCCCGTGAGGATCGACACGTGGAAACCCGTGGCTCGCACGTACTGAGCGGCGCGGCGCCCCCGTTGCAGCCCCGCGGCCGGCCCAATCGCCTGGGGGTCGTGGGCTGGGCCGCGGGCGGGCGCTGGGGACTGGAGCGGTACCTCTACACGCTCCACCGCCTGACCGGCCTCGCGCTGCTCGCGTATTTCCTGCTGCACATCGGCGTCACGACCGCGCGGGCGTTCGGGCCCGAGGTCTGGGAGCGGACCATGCGCGCGGTTTCCGGCCCGCTCTTCAAGATCGGCGAGTACCTCGTGTTCCTCGCGTTCGCGTTCCACGCGGCCAACGGGATCCGCTTGCTGCTGGTCGAGCTCGGGGTCGGCATCGGCCGGCCGATCGAGCCGGTCTACCCGTATCGCACGTCGCTCGACGTCCAGCGCCCGCTCGCGATCGGCGCCCTCGTCCTCGCTGCGGTGTTGGCCGCGCTGGGCGGCGTCCAGTTCTGGGAGGGATTCCGGTGACGATGCGCCACGACCGGTGGTGGACGCTGCATCTGGTTTGCGGGCTCGTGATCCTGGTCGGGCTCGGCCTGCACATGGGCGCGATGCATCTGGACACCGTGCTCGGCGTGTTCAACCGCCCCGGCACCGACGCCGTCGCGTGGGCGAACGTGGCGGCGCGTGCAGGGCGCGCCGCCTATCTGGTTCTCTACGTCGTCCTGCTCGCCGCGGCGCTGTTCCACGGATTGTATGGGCTTCGCCACATCGTGGGCGAGCTGAATCCGCCGCGAGGGCTCGCCCGGACGCTCGGCTTCGTCCTGCTGGCGGCCGGGGTGGGACTGTTCGCGGTGGGGACCTGGGCCGCCTGGACGAGCTTCGTGCTGGCGCGGGGGCTCTGACTCGCCATGTCGGACGTAGTGTCCTCTGCGTCCTCGTCAGCGGAGCGCCGGCCGGGCCCCGGTGTGGGCGGGTGCCGCCGGCCGCCGCGCCGGCGCGCGGGCCCGCGGGGCTTTCCCCGGAGGTGACGCAGGTGCACGTTCGGTTTCGCATCCGCCGCTTCGACCCGGCCTCCGGCCGCGACCCGTACTGGGAAGACTACCGGCTGGTGTGCGCCCCTGGCATGACCGTGCTCGACGCGCTGCGGCAGTTGAAGGAATCGGCGGCGCCGACGCTCGCGTGGCGGTCGTCGTGCCGGATGGGAGTGTGCGGCTCTTGCGGCATGGTCATCAACGGGCGCCCGCGCCTGGCCTGTCACACGCAGGTCTCCGAACTGGGAGCGCACGTCCAGATCGCGCCGCTGCCGAACTTCGACACGATCCGGGATCTCGTGCCGGACCTCGGTCCGATGTTCCGGGCGCACCAGGCGGTGATGCCCTACATCATCCGGGATGACGCGGCGGAGATGGCCGAGCCCACGGGTGAATTCCGCCAGACCCCCGCCGAGCTCGAGCGCTTTTTGCAATTCTCGTATTGCATCCGGTGCGGCTGCTGCATGGCGGCGTGCCCGACGTACGCGACCGACCCGCACTACGCGGGACCCATGCCGCTCGCCCAGGCGTATCGCTACAACGCCGATTCCCGCGACGACGGGTTCGGGGTGCGGCGGGCCGTACTCGCGGGGGAGGCCGGCCCGTGGCGGTGCCACTTCGCGGGCGAGTGCTCGCGCGTCTGCCCGAAGGGCGTCGACCCCGCGCGGGCGATTCAGCAACTCAAGCGCGAGCTGGTCCTCGCGGGGCTTCACCTGCGGCGGCCGCGCCGGCCCGCGCCGATCGCGGAGCGCCCGGCGGCCGCGGTGCGGCGGGAGGGGATTCCGAGCGCGCCGCCGCCGACGGTGCAGCGCTGAAGGCGCCGGAGGGCGTGCGCTTGATCTTTGCCCGCGTCCCCGGCCATCATACGGCGTTTGCGTGCTCATGAAGATCCACGAGTATCAAGCCAAAGCGATTCTGGCGCGCTACGGCGTGCCCGTACCGCGCGGCGAGGTCGCCGGCTCCGCCGCCGAGGCCGCCGCCGCCGCCCGCCGCCTGGGCGGCCCCGTCGTCGTGAAAGCCCAGATCCACGCCGGCGGGCGCGGCAAGGGCGGAGGCATCAAGCTGGCGCGCGACGCCGAAGAGGCCGAGCGCGTCGCCGCGCAGATGATCGGCAGGCGTTTGGTGACCCACCAGACCGGACCCGAGGGCCGCGTGGTCTCGCGGGTGCTCGTGGAGGAGGGCCTCGAGATCGACCGCGAGCTCTACCTGGGTTTGGTGATCGACCGGGCGGCCGAGCGGCCGGTCCTGATGGCGAGCCCGGCGGGCGGCGTGGACATCGAACAGGTGGCGGCCGAGGCGCCCGACCTCATCTTCAAGGAGCACCTGCATCCGGCGTTGGGCCTGGCGGCGTTCCAGGCGCGGCGCCTGGCGTTCGCCCTGGGGCTGAAGGGCGAACTGGTGGGGCGGGCGGTGGCCCTGATGAAGGCCGTCGAGGCCGCGTTCGTCGCGACCGATGCCTCGCTCGTCGAGATCAACCCGCTCGTGGTGACGAAGGCGGGCGCGTTGCTGGCCCTCGACGCCAAGGTGAACCTCGACGACAATGCGCTCTTCCGGCACCCGGACCTCCGCGAGCTGCGGGACGTCGCGGAGGAGGATCCGCTCGAGGTCGAGGCGTCGAAGTTCTCGCTGAACTACATCAAGCTCGACGGCACGATCGGGTGCATGGTGAACGGCGCGGGGCTGGCGATGGCCACGATGGACATCATCAAGCTCGCCGGCGGCGAACCGGCGAACTTCCTGGATGTCGGCGGCGGGGCGAACGCCCAGCAGATTCGCCACGCTTTTGCGATCCTCATGTCCGACCGCCACGTGCGCGCGGTGCTCATCAACATCTTCGGGGGCATCCTCCGCTGCGACGTGCTCGCCGAAGGGTTGATCGCGGCCGTCCGGGACCTGCACGTGCAGGTGCCGATCGTCATCCGGATGGAGGGCACCAACGTCGAGCGGGGCAAGGGGATGCTGCGGGAGAGCGGCCTGAATTTCACGACCGCCGACACGATGCGCGAGGCCGCCGAGACGGTGGTCCGGCTGGCCCACTGAGGAACCGACATGGCGGTGTTGATCGACCGGCAGACGCGCCTGCTCGTGCAGGGCCTGACCGGGCGCGAGGGCACGTTTCACGCGAAGCAGATGGCGGCCTACGGGACCGCGATCGTCGGGGGGACCTCGCCCGGCAAGGGCGGGACGAGGCACGAGGGGTGGCCCATCTTCGACACGGTGGACCAAGCCGTGCGCGCCACCGGGGCGAATGCCTCGGTCATCTTCGTCCCGGCCGCCGCGGCCGCCGACGGCATCCTCGAGGCGGTCGACGCCGGCCTCGAGCTCGTCGTCTGCATCACCGAAGGGATTCCGACGATCGACATGATGCGCGCCATGACGGTCGTGCGGGCGTCGAAGACGCGTCTGGTCGGTCCGAACTGTCCCGGGGTGATCTCCCCTGGCAAGGCGAAGGCCGGCATCATCCCCGGGCACATCTGCCGCGAGGGGCGCGTCGGGATCGTGTCCCGGAGCGGCACGCTCACCTACGAAGCCATCCACCAGCTCACCGGCCTGGGCCTCGGCCAGAGCACGTGCATCGGGATCGGCGGCGACCCGATCGTCGGGACGACGTTCATCGACGCGCTGAAGCTGTTCGCGGCGGACCCGGAGACCGACCTCGTGGTGCTCATCGGGGAGATCGGGGGCACCGCGGAGGAAGAGGCCGCGGCGTTCATCGGCGCCGGGTACCCGAAGCCGGTGGTGAGCTTCATCTGCGGGCAGACGGCGCCGCCCGGCCGCCGCATGGGCCACGCCGGGGCCATCATCGCGGGCGGGAAGGGCACTGCTGCCGAGAAGAAGTCCGCCCTCGCGCAGGCGGGCGTGACGGTCGTGGACAGTCCCGCCGACATCGGCCGCGCCGTCGCCGAGCGACTCGGTGTCGGGCAATCCCGCGTGGTATAATCGACTTAACCGAGCTGCAATTCGCCGGTTCCGGCCTGACCTCTCGAGCGCGGGTCCAGGTCCGGGGACGTACCGACGCGCCTCGACTACGGGGAGTCGTCTCACCGAGGACGGAGCAGGATGGGAGTCTCAGGAGTCGCGGTCCAGGAGACCGCCGCCGCGCCGACGACTCGACGCATCGTCAACGATTTCAGCATCCAGGTCGCCACCGTCAACGGGTCGGGCAGCCAGACGGCCAACCTCGTGCTGCTGCGCTCGATTTTCCAGATGGGCGTGCCGGTTTCCGGGAAGAACCTGTTTCCGTCCAACATCGCGGGGCTGCCCACCTGGTACACGGTCCGCGCGAGCCGGCACGGGTACATCGGGCGCAAGAAGGAAATCGACGTGCTGGTCGCGATGAACCCGGAGACGGCGCGCGAGGACGTGCTGAGCCTCGAGCCGGGCGCCGCCGTGGTCTACGACGAGCCGCTGCGGCTCGAGGCGCTGCGCCAGGACCTCGTGTTTTACCCCGTTCCGTTCGACAAGCTCGTGGCGCCGGTGTGCCCGAACGCGAAGTTGCGCAAGCTGGTGCGCAACATGATCTACGACGGCGTGCTGGCGAAGCTGCTGGGGATCGACCTGGCCGAGATGGAGGTCGCGCTCCGGAAGCAGTTCGCCAAGAAGCCCAAGGCGGCCGACCTCAACCTCGCGGCGCTCCGCGCCGGGTTCGAGTACGCCGCGGCGAACCTGCCGAAGCGCGACCCGTTCGTCATCGAACGCATGGACCGGACGCGGGGCAAGATCCTCGTCGAGGGGAACGCCGCCGCGGCGATCGGCTGCATGATGGCCGGCGTGACGGTCGTGGCGTGGTATCCCATCACCCCGTCATCCTCGCTGGCCGAGGCGCTGATCGACTACATGCGGGAGTTCCGCCTCGACCCGGCGACCGGCAAGGCGACCTTCGCGATCGTGCAGGCCGAGGACGAGCTGGCGGCCCTCGGCATGGTACTCGGCGCCGGGTGGGCCGGGGCGCGGGCCATGACGGCGAGTGCGGGCCCGGGCCTCTCGCTCATGGCTGAATTCGCGGGCCTCGGGTACTACGCCGAGGTCCCGGCGGTCATCTTCGACGTCCAGCGCGTCGGCCCCTCCACGGGGCTGCCGACGCGGACGTCGCAGGGCGACATCCTGTCGGTGGCGGTGCTCTCCCACGGGGATACGAAGCATCCCCTGCTCCTGCCGGCGTCGGCGGGCGAGATCTACCAGATGGCGATCGACGCCTTCGATCTGGCGGAGCGGCTCCAGACGCCGGTCTTCGTCATGAGCGATCTGGACCTCGGGATGAATACCTGGATGGCGGACCCGTTCCCGTATCCCGAGCGGCCGCCGGATCGAGGCAAGCGGCTGGCCGAGGCGACGCTCGAGCGCCTCGGCGGGCGGTGGGGACGCTATCGGGACGTCGACGGGGACGGGATCCCGTACCGCACGGTGCCGGGCGACGGCATGCCGGCGTACTTCTGCCGCGGGTCCGGCCACAACGAAGACGCCCAGTACACGGAGCGCCCGGAGGACTACGTGCGGAACATGGATCGGCTGGCGCGCAAGTTCGAGACGGCGCGCCGGCTGGTGCCGCGGCCCGAGGTGGACGACGCCCCCGGGGCGGCGGTCGGGTTCATCGCCTACGGGACGTCCCACTGGGCGGTCCTCGAGAGCCGCGACCAGCTCCGGGAGGAGTACGGCCTGCCCACGGGCTACCTGCGCCTGCGCGCCTATCCGTTCACCGAGGAGCTGGAGGCGTTTCTCGAGCGCCACGAGCGGGTGTACCTCGTCGAGCAGAATCGGGATGCCCAGATGCGCGCGCTCATCCGTATGGAACTGCCGGGACCGCTCACGGCGAAGGTGCGCAGCGTGCGGCACTACAACGGCTTGCCGATCGACGCCCGGTCGATCACCGACGAGGTCGTGCGGCAGGAGGGTCTGGTGTCATGACGACGGCGACGGTGCCGGCCCCGGGACGACCGGTGAATCGAATCGGGCTCGAGCCGCAGGCGTACAAGGGCGGCAAGAGCACGCTGTGCCCGGGTTGCGGCCACAACGCGATCTCGGAGCGCATCATCGAGGCCTGCTACGAGATGGGCGTCGACCCGCGCGACGTCATCAAGCTGTCGGGCATCGGGTGCTCGAGCAAGAGCCCGGCGTACTTCCTGGGGAGCTCCCACGGGTTCAACGCCGTGCACGGCCGGATGCCCTCGGTGGGCACCGGGGCGGTGCTCGCCAACCGGAAGCTCATCGCGATCGGCGTGAGCGGTGACGGCGACACCGGCGCCATCGGGATCGGCCAGTTCGTGCACCTGATGCGGCGCAACCTGCCGATCGTCTACATCATCGAGGACAACGGCTGCTACGGGCTCACCAAGGGCCAGTTTTCCCCGACGGCCGACCTGGGCTCGACGTTGAAGACCGGCGTGGTCAACGACCTGCCGCCCATCGACGCGTGCGCCCTGGCGATCGAGCTCGGGGCGACGTTCGTGGCGCGGTCGTTCTCGGGGGACAAGAAACAACTGCTGGCCATCCTGAAGGCGGCCCTCAGCCACCGCGGCACGGCGATGGTCGACGTCCTCTCGCCGTGCGTGACGTTCAACGACCACGAGGGCTCGACCAAGAGCTACTCGTACGTGAAGGACCACGACGAGCCGCTCGGGGAGGTGAGCTTCGTGCCGTTCTTCGACGACATCACGGTGGACTACGAGCCCGGGACCACCACGGCCGTCACGATGCACGACGGCTCGAAGCTGTACTTGAAGAAGGTCGCGGAGGATTACGACCCCACGCACAAGGGCGCGGCGCTACGGTTGCTGCGCGAGACGCGCGAGCGGGGCGTCTACGCCACCGGCATCCTCTACGTCGACAGCCGGCGGCCGAGCTTCGTCGACCTGCTGAACCTGGTGGACGAACCGCTGTCGATGCTGCCGCTCGAGAAGGTGCGGCCGCCCCGCGCCGCGCTCGACGCGATCGTGGAGCGGCTGCGCTAGCCGGCCTGCTATAATCGGCCGGCTATGGAGCGGACGCTCGCCATCATCAAGCCCGACGCGGTCGCCAGGCGCGTCGTCGGGCGCATCCTTCAGCGCATCGAGGAGGAAGGGTTCGCGATTCGGGCGATGCGGCTCGTGCGGCTGACCCGGCGCGAGGCGGAGGGGTTCTACGCGGTGCACCGGGAACGCCCGTTTTTCGCGAGCCTGACGGCCTTCATGTCGTCGGGACCGGCGGTCGTGCTCGTCCTCGAGGCCCCCGGGGCCATCCGCCGGTGGCGCGAGGTCATGGGGGCCACCGACCCGGCGCAGGCGGACCCCGGCACGATCCGGCGCGAGTTCGGGACGACGATCGAGCGGAACGCGACGCACGGGTCCGACAGCCCGGAGACCGCGGCGTTCGAGGTGGGTTACTTCTTTCCGGGCGTGGAGTTCGCCGAGTGAGGGCCGCACAGCCCGCGGCCCCCATCCGGTGTCGTGTGGGGAGCGATGGGGAAGGTGCTGGTGGTCGCCGGCCTGGTCCTGACCGGGATCGGCCTGCTGCTGATGTCCGGCATCCCGTTCGGCCGCCTGCCAGGCGACATCGTCGTGCGGCGCGGGAACTTCACGTTCTACTTCCCGATTGTCACGTCGATTCTGATCAGCCTGGTCCTGACGATCCTCCTGTCGCTGTGGCGCCGGTGACGG
>CAYZKQ010000091.1:0-208 GCA_964478975.1 uncultured Vicinamibacterales bacterium
ACCCCGGCGCCGACAGCCGCGCGGCTGAGGGCGGCGCTCGCGGCGCTCACCGGTGCCGACCGCGAGCCGCTGTTCGATGTCGAGCACGCGACGCACATCCTCTCGTTCGGAGCCGCGCTCGCCGAGGACTGGCTGTCGCCCGTGTGGGCGCTCCGGAGTTACGGGCGCTTCCGGCGGGGGCCCTCGCGCCCGCGCGGGCGCCTCGTTC
>CAYZKQ010000091.1:226-12925 GCA_964478975.1 uncultured Vicinamibacterales bacterium
GCCCGGAAGGCCGACGAGTGGCTGGCGGTCCCGGCCGAAGCCCAGGTGCGGTTGGCCTACGGCATCGCCTCGGTGCTCTTCCGGGAGAACCGCGTCGACCGCGCGTTCCTCGACTGGGCCGGCGGGAATGCCGCCGAGTTCGAGCGGGCGTGCGTCGAGCGGTTCGCCCCGGACGAGGTCGCGGCGGCGAGCGGCGTGCCGGTCGTGACGCTGCTCCGCGTCGCGCGCGAGCTGGCGGCGAGTCCCCAGCCGCTCGTGATCGTGGCGGCCGACGCGAGCCCCCCGCTCATCGAAGCCTGCTTCGCCTTGAACGCCCTCGTCGGGGCCTTCGACCGTCCGGGCGGAGTGGTGGCGTCGCCCGTTCCACCGGCGGACGAGCCGGACCCGGCGCCTCGGGCCCTGCACGACGTGGCGAGCGGCGCCACCCGGCCGCGGGTCGTCGTCTTTCGCGACGCCTCCGCTCTGCGCGCCCTCGACTCACCTGCCGAGCTCGCCGGCGCGCTCGCGCACACCGAACTGGTGGTGAGCTGCTCGCCGTATCTGGACGAAGCGGCGGCCCTCGCCGACCTGCTGCTGCCCTCTCCCACGCCCCTCGAGGCGTGGCACGCCGTGGTCCCGGCGCCGGCCGTGCCGGCCGAGACGCTGGCGCTCGCACGCCCGGCCGTGCGGGCGAGGCTCGATACCCGCGACCCCGTGTCTGTCCTCGGCGCGCTCGCCCGCACGGTGGGTGGGGAGCTCGCGCGCGTCTGTCCGTGGACGTCCGCGGAAGCGCTCGTCAGTGCGGAGCTCGATCGCCTCTTCGGCGTTCGGCGCGGGGGGCCGTACGCGGACCCGTACGAGACCGAATGGTTGCGCGACCTCGAACGCGGGGGGTGGTGGACACCCGCCGCCCCGTCGCGCGAGGCGTTTGCCGCTACCGTGCTGGACGCCGGGGGCTGGATGGACCCGTTCTTCGAGCCGGGCGCGATCCGCGAGGCCATCCGCGCGCGCGGGGGGCTCAGCTTCTCGCTCCCGGGGGCTGCGCGGGCGGTGCCGCAAGTGACCCGAAGCGCCTGGGCCGGGGCCGTGCCGGGGTCCGGCGCGGGCCCAGGGGCCGGCTCCGCGGCGCCTGCCGACCGCTCGCGCTTTCCGCTGCGCCTCCAGGCGTTCGTGCCGGCGGTGGTCGGTCTGGTCGGCGGCGCCAACCATCCGGCGCTGTTCGAGCTGCTCGGCCAACCCGAGGGGACGCCGTGGCGCGTGTGGGCGGAGCTCAATCCCGACACGGCCCGAGAGCTCGGCATCACAGCCGGTACCGCGGTCCGCATCGCGTCGGAGACTGGAACGTCCATCACGGCGGACGCGCGGTTGGTCGAGGGGATGGCGCCGGACGTGGTGGTCGTCGCGTACGTGCCGGCGAATCCACGCGGCGGTCGCTGGGCGCGTCTCGTGGACGCAGACGTCCGGCGGCTGTGGGGCGGCGCGGGTGTGACGGGCGTGCCGGAGGTGTGCCGCGTGCGCGTCACGCGCGCGTAGGGGCGCGCGGCCTCGGAGCGGAGCGGCTCGTGGCCCGATGGGGGTTGGTCATCGATCTCGACCGGTGCACCGGCTGCCAGGCCTGTGTGGTGGCGTGCAAGCACGAGAACAACGTGCCGTTCTCGACGCCGGCGGCGGCCGCCTCCGGCCGGCTCATGACCTGGATTCAGCTCGTCGGCGTCGAGATGCCCGGTGGTGCGGTCGCGGCGCTGCCCCTCATGTGCCAGCACTGCGACCGCCCGCCGTGCATCGATGTCTGCCCGACGAGCGCCACCTATCTCAACCCCGACGGGCTGGTCGCGCAGATCTACCCGCGGTGCATCGGGTGCCGGTACTGCACGAACGCCTGCCCCTACGCCGTCAAGGTGTTCAACTGGACGACGCCCGAATGGCCCGAGGCGATGGCCGCGATGCGCAACCCCGACGTGTCGGTGCGGCCGAAGGGGGTCGTCGAGAAGTGCACCTTCTGCCACCATCGCTTGATGCTCGCGCGCGAACGCGCCCGGGCCGACGGGCGCGACCTCGCGCCGGATGATTACGTGCCGGCGTGCGTGGCGACGTGCCCGGCCGAGGCCATGGTGTTCGGCGATCTGGACGACCCGCACAGCGAGGCGGCGGCGCTCGCCGCCAGCCCGCGGGCGTTCCGGTGGATGGAGGAGCTGGGGACGCGACCGAAGGTCATCTACTTGCGGGAGGGCGCGTAGCGATGGCGGCGCGTGAGGTGACGGGGACCGTGCTGGCTGGGGGCGGGGACGACCGCCTCGTCCGCCCCGGGGCGGCGGTCCGAGGCCCTGCGCCCAGGGTGCCGGCTGTCGAGGCGGAGGCGATCATCGCGCCGGTCCTCACGGTGGGTCGGGGGTTCCGGCGCTGGGCCGTCGCGCTCGCGGCGGTCGTGTTGTGGTCGCTCGTCGCCTGGACGTGGCAGCTCGTCTATGGACTCGGCGCGACGGACCTCGGGCGTCCGGTCTACTGGGGCCTCTACATCACGAACTTCGTCTTCTTCATCGGCGTCTCGCACGCCGGGACCCTCATCTCCGCGATCCTCCGCATCGTCCACGCGGAGTGGCGGCGGCCGATCACCCGGATGGCCGAGGTCATCACCGTGCTCGTCCTGTTCTTCGGTGTGGGCAACATCATTCTCGACCTCGGTCGCCCCGAGCGCGCGTGGTACGTGCTGCGACACCCGCACTTCTCGTCGCCGCTCCTCTGGGACGTGGCCAGCATTTCGCTGTACCTGACCTGCAGCACGATTTACCTGTATCTCCCGCTCATCCCGGACATCGCGCTCGTGCGCGAGCGGGCGACGGGCTGGCGCCGGCGCGTCTACCGGCGGCTCGCCCTGGGCTGGACCGGCACGCCGCGCGAGTGGCAGGGACTCGAGCGGGCGATCGGCGTCATGGCGGTCGTGGTGATTCCGGTCGCGGTCTCGGTTCACACGGTGGTGTCGTGGGTGTTCGCCATGACCATTCAGCCGATGTGGCACTCGGCCATCTTCGGGCCGTACTTCGTCGTGGGCGCGATCTTCTCGGGCATCGCGGCCATCATCACGGCGATGGCGATCGTGCGGAAGGTGTACGGGCTCGAGGCGTATCTCGAGCCCGTGCACTTCAACAATCTGGGCATCCTGCTCCTCGTGATGGCCTGCCTGTGGTTCTATTTCACCTTCGCCGAGCATCTGACCGTGTGGTACGGGCACGAGCCGAACGAGCTGGCGGTGTTCAACGCGAAGCTCTTCGGGCGCTTCGCGCCGCTCTTCTGGGCCATGTTCGTGTTCTGCTTCGTGGTGCCGTTCGGCATCCTTTGTCGGGCGCGGACGCGGACCGTCGCCGGCACCGTGGTGGCGTCCATCTCGGTGAACCTCGGGATGTGGCTCGAGCGCTTCACCATCGTGGTGCCGTCGCTGTCGAACCCGCGCGCGCCGGTCCACACCTTCATCTACGCGCCGAGCTGGGTGGAGTGGTCCCTGATGGCGGGCTGTTTCGCGGCCTTCACGCTGCTCTACATGGGCTTCACGAAGCTGTTTCCGATCATCTCCGTCTGGGAGCTCGAGGCGGGGCGCGCGCCCCACGGGGTGCCGGCGCCGGAGCGGGCGCTCGCGGCGGCGGGGGCGGAGGGATGAGCCACGCGATCGCGACGCTGGTCGGCGTGGCGCTCTCGGTCATGGCCCTCGGGGCCCAGCGGGCCGACGTGTCCGGACTCGTCTCGCTCGCCGTCGCGCTGCCCGACAATCCGACGGCCGGCGCCCGGTTGTTCGTGCAGAAAGGGTGCGTCCGGTGCCACGCCCTCGGCCACGAGGAGTCGCGGCTCGGTCCGGACTTGGGACGCATCCACCTGCCCGGGACGGCCCTCGACCTCGCCGGGGCGTTCTGGAACCACGCGCCGGTGATGCGCGAGAAGATGCGCGACCTGAAGATCCGGCCGCCGGCGTTCGACCGCCGGGAGATGGCGGATCTGCTGGCGTTCCTGACCGCCTACCGCTACTATCTGGCCGAGGTCGGCGAGCCGGCGAATCCCGCGGCGGGTGAGGCCGTGTTCCGCGAGAAGGGATGCGCCGCGTGTCACGGCGCGCCCGGCGCCTGGGACAAGCCGGGCCCGAGTCTCGAGCGGTACCGCGGCCGCGTGTCCGCGATCATTCTCGCGCAGGCCATGTGGAACCACGGGTCGGAGATGGCCTCGGCGATGCGCCGCCGCGGGGTGCCGTGGCCGAAGTTCGCGGGGCGCGAGATGGGCGACCTGCTGGCGTACTTGCAGAGCGGGACCGGCGGGGCCGCCGAGCGGGTCTACTTCGAGCCCGGCAGTCCGCGCCGCGGGCGCGACATCTTCACGAGCAAGGGCTGCCTCGTGTGCCACGCCGTCGCGGGGACCGGCGGGCGCGGCGGCCCGGACCTCGGTTTGCGCGGCCGCGAGCTCATCGGCTCGGTCGCGACCATCGCCGGGCTGATGTGGAACCACAGCCAGGGCATGATCGCCGAGTTCAAGCGCCGCGGCCTTCCCCCGGTGACCTTCTCGGGCCAGGAGATGGCCGACGTCATCGCCTACTTGTATTTCGTCAACTACGCGACCGTGCGCGGGAGTCCCGCGCGCGGCGCCGAGGTCTTTCGCGAGAAGTGCGGCGCGTGCCACGCAGCCGGCGGCGGCCGCAGCGGCCGCGTGGGACCGGACCTCGCCGCCGTGCCGGAGCTCGACGAGCCCATCGCGATCTTCGCGGCGATGTGGAACCACGCGCCGCGCATGGAGCAGGCGCTGCGGACCCGCGGGCTCGCCTGGCCGCGCCTGCTGCCGGGCCAGGCGGCCGACCTGACGGCCTTCCTGGTCGCGCGGCGGCCCGCGGACCGGGCAGGACGCGCACGGTGACCGGCTTCGAAAGGAGGCCGAAGATGCGCAGGCTGTTGCCGGTGGCGCGCTCGGCGGGTGTCGTCTTCGCCCTCGTGGTCGCCCTGAGTCACGGCGGCGCACCCTCGGGCCGAGCGAGCGCCCCTCCCGACGAACCCGAGTGGGTGCGCCTGTCGGTGGAGCTGCCCGACGACCCGGCGGCGGGCGCGCGCCTGTTCGCGAAGAAGGGCTGCGTCCTCTGCCATACGCTCGGCGGCGGCGGGGGCGGTCCCGGACCCGACCTCGGGCGCACGCGCGCGCCGGGGTCGATCCTCGACCTCGCCGGCGACTTCTGGAACCACGCCCCCGTCATGCGCGCCCAGATGGCGGCGCGCGGCGTCACGCCGCCGGCCTTGACGGCGGCCGAGATGGCCAACCTCACCGCGTTCCTCACGGCGTTCCGCTACTACCAGGTCGCGCTGGGCGAACCGGGCGACCCGTCAGCCGGCCGCCGCGTGTTCGTCGCCAAGGGGTGCGCCGGGTGTCACGATGACGATGGGGCGCGCGGCCGGCGGGGCCCGAATCTGCAGCGCTACCGCAGCCGACAGGCGGGCCTGTACCTCGCCCAGGCGATGTGGAACCACGCGCCCGAGATGGCGGCGGCCATGCGGGCGCGCGGCGTGGCGTGGCCGACCTTCGCGGGACGCGAGATGACGGACCTCGTGGCGTATCTGCAGCGCGGCCAGGGCGGCACGCCCGCCGCCGGGCCGTCGCTCCCGCCGGGCAACCCGCGGCGCGGCCGCGAAGTCTTTGCGGCCAAGCAGTGCGACCGCTGCCACCTGGCCGGCGGACCGCCGGGCGGCGCGCCGGATCTGCTCGCGCAGGGCCTGGTCGCTTCGGCGCCGACGATCGCCGGCATCATGTGGAATCACAGCCAGGCCATGACCGCGGAGTTCGCGCGGCGGGGCATCCCGCGCATCCAGTTCACCGGGGGCGAAATGAACGATCTCGTCACGTACCTCTATTTCGTCAGCTACGCGAACGTGCGCGGCCGGCCGGCGCGCGGCGCCCGGGTGTTCGCCGACAAGTGCGCGCCCTGTCACGGACCGGCGGGCGGGGGAGTCGCGCCCGACCTCCGGGCTCGCGGACCTGAGCTCGGCGGTCCCATCGCCATCGTGGCCGCGATGTGGAACCACGCGCCGCGCATGGAGCAGGCGCTGCAGCGTCGCGGTCTCGCCTGGCCGCGCTTCGCGCCTGGCGAGGCCGCCGACCTGGCGGCGTTTCTCCTGCCGCCGTCCCGCGAGCGCGCCGGCGCGACCCGGTAGCGGCGCGGCGCGTGCCGCGGGGCGCAGCGCGGGCGGACCGGGGCCACCCGGCCAGCCGACCTGCGGGGCCAGACGGACGCAACGCCGCCCCGCCCGCCGAGTGGTACACTGAGCTATGCAGATTTCCCACCCCACCCGCCTGATCGCACTCCTCCTCGTGTGGTCGATGGGCTCGCCGGTCGCGGCCGGCGCGCAGAGCTGGCGCGGCATGGGCCGCCTGGCTGGCAAGGTCACGGACGAGCAGGGCAAGCCGCTCGAGAACGTGGTCGTGAGGCTCACGCTGCCCGGCGCCGGCGGTACGACCGCGAAGACCAACCGCAAGGGCGAGTGGGCGGTCGGGGGCCTCGCGCGCGGCGACTGGGAGCTCGACTTCGAGCTCGCGGGCTACGAGTCCAGGCGCCTCGCGGTGTCGGTCGCGGAACTGACGCGCGTGCCGCCCATCGAGGTTCAGCTCAAGGTGGACGTCAACGAGGTCATCCGGCTCGCGATGGTCAGGGCGGGCGACCTAGTCGCGCAGCAGAAGTGGGCCGAGGCGCGTGCCATCTACGAGGACATCCTCGCGCGGTACCCGGACGCGTACCGCGTCGAGCCCTACATCGCGCGCACCTACTACGCGGAAAAGAACTACGACGAGGCCGTCAGGCACCTGAAGATCGCCGTCGAGAAGGACCCGGCCGATCAAGAGAACCGGCTCCGCCTCGGCAACATCTTGATGGACATGGGCCGACTGGACGAGGGCCGGCAGGTGCTCGCGTCGGTCGACGATACGGCGGTGACGGACCCGGTGATCTTCGTCAACGTCGGGATCAGCTTCCTGAACCAGAACCGGGCCGTTGAAGCGCTGCAGTACTTCGAGAAAGCGATCGCCCGCTTCCCGGACAAGGGCGAAGCGTATTATTACCGCGCGCTGGTGCGGCTGCAGCGGGACGACGTCGAGGGGGCGAAGGCCGACCTGGGGAAGTTCCTGCAGCTCGCGCCGGACGCCCCCGAGGCGCCCGCCGCTCGAAAAGCGCTGGAGCAGTTGAAGAAGTAGATCCCGCGCGGGCCGGACGCTACCGCACCCAGCGCAGCCGTTCGACCGCCGCGCGCGCTTCGTCCGCGTACGGCCCGCCGATCGCGAGGTAGCGCTCGTAGTGCGCGATCGCCTTCGCGAGGTCGTCCGGGTTGTCCACCCAGCGCGCCCACGCCGCCACCCAGCGCCGCATCTTGTAGTAGCGCA
The DNA here is from genome assembly GCA_964478975.1 of uncultured Vicinamibacterales bacterium. Lineage (GTDB taxonomy): Bacteria > Acidobacteriota > Vicinamibacteria > Vicinamibacterales > JAHECP01 > CAYZKQ01. The sequence goes on from CAYZKQ010000091.1 coordinate 7,595, forward strand.
GCTCGTAGGTGCGGGCCGCGTTGAGGGAGGCGAGGGCGTCGGCCGGCCGCGCCGCGACCGCGCGCTCGAACGTCGCGATGGCCTCGTCGAGCGAGCCGCGCCGGACCTGGACGGTCCCCAGGGCGTTCAGCACCTCGGGTTCGTCGGGCCAGCGCATCTCGGCCGCCCTCAGGGTCTCGAGGGCGCGCGCGGCATCGCCGAGCTGCAGGTAAGCGTCAGCGAGGTCGAGGTACACCGCCTGGAACTCGGGCACGGCGGCGCGCACGCGCTCCCACGCCCGAGCGGCCTCGCCGGGCTTGTGCAGCCCGAGCTTCGTGAACCCGAGGACGTACCACGCCCACGGCGCCGCACCCGGCTGGGCGACGGCGCGCTCGAGCCGGGGCTCGGCGCCTTCGAGGTCGCCCTTCGCATAGTGGTCCCAGCCTTCCCGCGCGAGCGACCCACCTGACGCCGCGTCCTCCGACCCGCGCTCCGCCAGTTCAGCGACGCGCACACTGAGGTCGGGTCGGAGGTGCACACCCGGTGCGCTCCCTGCGGGCGCCGCTGTGGTGTCCGCAACCGTCGGCGGCGCCGGCACTGGGGGCGTTGCCGCCGGCGCGGGTCGCGCCGCCGTCGCCGCCTCGACGGGGCGCGGTGCCGCACCCGCGGAACCGGCAGGAGATGAATCCGGCGGCGCTCCCGACCGCGCGGGTGGACTCGCCACGTACCCGCGCCGCGCCCGCACCCGCACGCCGGCTCGGGCCACCCGAACCGTGATGGCGCGGAACGAGGCGTCCATGGCCGCGTTCGTGGGACTGTAGGCGATCACGTAATAGTGGCTCGCGTCGCGCGCGATTTCGGCCATCGCCTCGGCGAACTTGTTCGTGTGGCGGATGGGGTAGCCCCCCGTGTCGACGGCGAGCGCGTTCGGCCCGTCCTCCAGGGTGTTGTAGGCGTCGAGCGGCACGCCGCCGCCGGAATCCATCGCGCTGAGCTGGCGCGGGTCGTTCGCCGGCCGCGCATCCAACCCGCGCGCGTCGAGACTGTAGATGCGCACGTTCGCCCGCGCCGCCGCGCCGACGATCTGCCGAAGGTCGGCCCACGACTCCTCGACGAAGAATCCCTCGGTCAAGAGGAAGATGGTCTTGCGTCCCGGCAGGCGCGCGAGCCCGGAGGCGAGGGCCTGCAGCGCCATGACCGTCCGCCGGGCCGCCGGCCGGAGCTCCGCGACGATCCGGCGCGCCTTCTCCAGGACCATGGGCGTGGGATCCGCCCACCGGCACGCGCTCGGGTCGTCCTGACAGGCGCGCCGCACCACCTGGTCGAGCACGTCACGGTCGTCGGCGAGGGCAATCCGGACCGCCTCGGCGTCGCTGCTCAACCGCGGCCACTCCAGCAACTCGGCGCGCCTCGCCGTCTTGTCCCCCCGCGGCGTCGCCTGCCGGACGGCGGTCACGAGCGCTTCGCGGTCGGTCGTCAGCCGATTGCCGACCATCGTGCTGCCCATGACGACGCCGCCGATGTCCTCCGGTTGAAACTCCTGCGAGAGGAAGGTGACGGCCGCGTCCTGCAGCCGCTTGAATGCCCCGGCCTGCAGGTGCTCCACGTCGAAGAACAGCACGAAGACGCGCCGCGGCGCGACCGGGGGCGGCCCGGCACCCGGTTCCCCGGCCGCCGCGGGCGCCGGCGCCCGCCCCGGAATATCCCGGGCGGTCCGTCCCGTCACGACGTACAGGCGCACGATCTCTTGCGGCCGGCCGTCCTCCAGCACCTCGAAGTCGTCCCTGGTCAGGTCCGCGACGAACCGGCCCTCGCGGTCCGTGACCGTCACGTCGACTTCGACGATGGTGGTGCCGGTCTTGAAGACCGGCTGGGCGGCCTGAGCAGGCGGCGCCGCCGGCTGGCCGGCTCGCGCCGGGCCGGCGAGCAGCACCGCGAGGACGGCCGCCTGGCCGCGCCGATGCAGACGGGCTGTCATGATCCGGGCGAGCCCACCTCCACGATGCGCAGCACGAATTTCTTCTTTCCCTTGCCTTCGAGATACGCAAGGCGCCGGCCATCCACGCTCCACGCCGGCAGGAGCGCCGACCTGGAGGCGGGCACGGGGTGCTTGCGGCCCTCGGCGTCCATGATCGCGACGCGGCCGTCGCGGTCGACGAACGCGATCAGGCGGGAGCGCGGCGGGCCCCACCCGAAGGTCAAGCCGGGAATGGCCGGAGCGTTGACGAACTCGCCCACGACCTCGCCGTTCAGGCGCAGCGTGTAGACGTTCACCATCTGGCCCTGCTCGACCATCCGGCCGGTTTCCTCGAGCCCCATTCCCACGCCGGTGCCCGCGCCCGATGGGTCGCCGCGCGCCAGGCTGCCCCCCATGGGCGTCGCGGTGGCGGTCACGCGCTTGCGCTGCTGCTCGACCTCGATCCGCCAGGAGGGTGCGTCCGGCGCGGCCTGTGCCGACTTCCAGCTCCAGTAGGCGGCGGCCCACGGCGGCTCGCCGGCGACCGCTTTGGGGACGCCGGTCGCGAGGTCCAGCACGTAGTGCCGAGCGGTCGTGCCGCCGCGCGAGTCGCGGGCGGCCGCCCGCAGGTAGACGGCCGTCGCGTCGGGCGACCAGGCGAGGCGGACCAGGTCGCCTTTCAGCTTGCCGGCGTCGATCTCCGCGACCGCGACCGGCGCGGAGAGGACCAGCGTCGAGGCATCCGGCGGCGTCTGGACAGGCGCGCCGGCAGCGAGCGTGCCGGCGAGCGCGGCGGCGATCGGGGCGGCCCGCATGGGATCCTCCTTCCTGGTTCCTCAGCGGCGCGTGGCGAGCTTCGACAGACGGTCCCGAAGCTCCATCGAGTCGGGCAGGACGGCGAGACCGCTGCGCACGACCTGCAGCGCGAGCTCGGGGTGGCCGAGACGCTCGTAGCGGTCGGCGAGCGCCAGGTACGCCGGGAGCAGCTCGCCGTTGGCGCGCACGGCCGCGCGCCAGGCGCCGATGGCCGCGCGGTCGTCGCCCGCCGCCGCTTCGGCCCAGCCGAGCAGAAACGCGAGCGGCGCGTTCTCGGGCTCCGCTTCCAAGCACGCCCGCCACGCCTCGGCCGCCCCGCGGTAGTCCCGGCGGGCGAAGCGCGCGAATCCGGCCAGCGCGCGGGCCTCGGTCGTGTTCGCCCGTCCGGGAGGCACAGCGGCTTCGACCCGGTCCCACCGGCCCTGAGTCGCGAGGCCCGCCGCGTCGGCGAGGCCGCGCGCGGCGGCCCGCCGGCTGACCGCTTCGAGGTAGGCTCCCGCCACCTCGCCGTCCAGCACCGCCGCGGGGTCCTCGGCGGATTCCGAGACGCCCGCGGGAGTTTCGGCCGCTGCGCCTTCGGTCACGACGAGGTCGCGAAGCAGCTCCGCCGCGGTTTCCCGGCCCTCGCGAACCGTCGCCCGCACGATGTACTGTCCGGGCGGGACGCCACTGAGCGGGAGTTCGATCCGCGCGCCGCGACTCGGGCCGAGCGGACCGCTCCTGATGGGTTGGAGCTCGGCCCGGCCCGAGGTGAGCGCCGTGAGGCGGCCGAGGGGCAGCACCTCGACATCGACCGCGGCGGCCTCGAGGGCGGCGGGCGTCCGCGCGTACAGCTCGAGAACCCCGCGCAGGACGCCGGAGGTTTCGACCGCGGCCCGGACCGGCGGACCGGCGGTGCCTGAGGACCCGAGGATGAGGTCGCCCGCCGTCAGGCCGGGTCCTCCGAGCGGGCGGACGGTGAAGCGGCGGTCGGCGCTGCCGACGAGGCCGCCGGGCTCGCGGACGAGGGCGCGCATGAGATAGGTGCCGGCCGGCAGCTCGAACTGCACGCGATACCGCGCGGTGCCGGTCGCCGCACCGGGTGCCGGGGGCGCGTCGGGCAGCGCGATCCGGTCGCTGCCGCTGGCGGCGACGCGGCCGCTCTCCACGCTCCGCACCACGTAGACGACGTCGGCCGCCGCGGCCTCGCGCGACCTGAGGGGCAGCTCGGCCGCCAGGCTCAGGATGACGCGCTGCAGGCCCAGGGCCGAACCGCCCAGCACGTAGGTCGTGTACTCGACGCGGAGGTCCCGTTGCGCGAACGGGGCGGCCAGCGCGGCGTCGATGGCCCGGCGCCGGTCGGCCGGGCTCGGGCGCGGGCCGAGGGTATAGCCGGTGCGCGCGCTCACGCGGACGCCCGGCCGCGTCACGCTCACCCGCAGGCGCCGGTACCGATCGCGGTCGTCGCCGCCGGCGCCCGCCGGGGCGAATCCGACGAGGTAGTAGTCCTCCGTCGTCTCCGCGATGCGTGCGAGCGCGCGGTCGAGCTGAGGGGACGCGTCGGCCACGAGCGTCCCGGCCGTCTCGGCCGTCAAGGTCTCGAGGGCCTGGAGCTTGTCGCGGATCTCCGTCGTCGGCTCGCCGCCCCGGGGGGCGTCCTCGACGGCGTCGATCGTGCGCGGGTTGAGGTCCATCGCGTAGATCACGCTGTAGGATTGCGCCGCGGCGGCCGCCACGCGCTCCAGCTCGTGGGTGACGTTGTCGATCGGGAAGCCTTCGGAGAACAGGATGACCGCCTTGCGCCCGTCGACGGCGCGCAGGGTGCGGACGACGTCGGCGAGCGCCACGAGGAACCGCCGCGCCGCATCGTCGGCGCGGGCGACGAGCACGCGCGCGTCTTCCAGGATCGCCCGGCGCATCGCCGCCCGGTCCGGCTCGCTCTCCAGCCGCACCCGTGCCGGCGTCGTGTCGCTGGCCAGCCGGTTCTGGGACGCCGCCTCCGCCTGGCGATCCAGGATCTGCTGATTTCCGCGCACGATTTCGTAGGCCTCGAAGGTGCGCATCGGGGCCAGCGTGCCCCCGCTCGCACCCCGGCCCGTTTCTTCGGCCGCGCCCCGGACGGCGGGGAGCGCCGCGAGCACGCGCGCCACGTCGGCCGTGAACCCGATCTGCGGGCCCGGGCCCGGCAGCGCGTAGAGCGCCACGCGGTCGCCCGCCCGGACGTGCGTGCGGAGGAACCGCTCCGCCGCCAGGCGCGCGCGCGGCTCGTGGCCGGGCAGGATGTGGCCTTCGTCGAAGACGAGCACGTAGACGTGCCCGCGCGGAGCGCCGTCGTTGGTCGACACCTCCGCCGCGATCGTGCGCTGCGCGGCGTCGTGGTAGGACCCGCGCGGGGCCGCGATGTGCTGGAAGAGCAGGATGGGGCGCGGCGTGCCGTCTTCCTCGATCCGCACCTCGTCCGGCCGGAGGTCCGCGATGGGCCGGCCCTCCTGGTCGGTCACGCGCAGATCGACCCGCACCAGGTCGATGCCGCTCCGGAAGAGCGGCGGCGCCGGCGGCTGCTGCGCCACGGCCGCCGTCGCGGGGGCGAGCGCCGCGGC
>CAYZKQ010000092.1:0-12915 GCA_964478975.1 uncultured Vicinamibacterales bacterium
CGGGTGCGGCCGGGCGCGGCAGACGCGCGCACGCGCCGGCCAGCGACAGCAAGAGGAGGAGCGCCGCGGTCCGGCGCGTCGGACCCGGGCGCCGCCCGGGGCCGGGCCGCGGCCGCGCGCTACTTGACGAGCTCATCGAGCGCCTTGAGGGCGTTGTCCAGATCGCTCGCGGTCAGCTTGGCCGCGCCCGGTTCGCCCTCGGGCAGCCCGTAGGCGTCGCCCCCGGCCCGGCCGAACCGCACCTGCTCGCGCTTTTTCTGGTCGCCGTCGGCGAACGTCACCGTCACCACGACGGCCGGGCGGTCGAGGCCGGTGTCCCGCGTCGAGTCGACGAACGACTGGGCGCGCAGGTTGGCGAAGGCCGACAACAGCGATTCCATCTTCGACTGGTCGACCTCGCGCGCTGAGGGCGCCGTCTGCTTCCACTTCTCCGTGCCGTCGTTGGCCTTGCTCTTCTCGAACACGTAACGCCGGCCGTCGCGCTCGAACTCGATGCGCGCGGCGGTGAACGGCCGGAACTCGAACAGGTCCTTGCGGCGGAAGTCCGCCGGGGGCTTGTTCACGTCGTCCAGCACGTACTTGTCGACGGTGAAGACGAGCGGCCGGGACAGGTCCCGCGCGTAGACCTTGCTGTCGTCGGTCGTCTTGCCGAACTCGATGGTGGCGCGCGCGCTGCCCGTCGCCATCCGCACGACCGCCGCGGGCTGGTCGAACCCGTACGGCTTCGCGTCGATCGACGGCCCCGACGCCACGATGGCGCTCATGCGGGCCGACTCGATGCGGCCGATGACGCCCTCGACCGCGCTGTACTCCGCGCGCGCGGCGATGGGCGAGGTGAGCCGCCACTCGGCGCCGCGCTTGGCGAACGTCAGGGTCCGGCCGCCCGCCACGATTTCGAGCCCGTCCACCTTGTCGCGCGCGAACTTCAGGACCGCCTTGTCGCGCAGGTCGAAGGTGCCGCGGTTGAACGTCGAGTCGAGATAGGCGGGGATCAGGAAGACCCGGTCGGCGCCGGCGAGCTTCGCGTACATGTCGCCGCCGGTCGGCGTCTTGCGCCCGATGAGCAGGCGCTTGGCGTCCCCGCCGCTCGTCCGGAACGCCACCTCCACTCGCGGTTCCTTCAGCCCGTAGTCGGCCAGGTCCGACGGCTTCTCCTCGACGACGCGCTGGATCTCGAGGGTGGCGAGGCTCGACGCGATGCTCGTGGCCTCCGAGTCGTCGGCCGGCGTGGCTTCCGGCTCGACGATCTGCCACGTCCCGCCGGTTTTCTTGAGCTTCGTGCGCTCGCCTTTCTCCGACCGGACCTCCAGCTCCTCGACGGCCGACGATTCGATCGCGAACACCTTCTCGCGCGTGCTGGCGGCCTCATCGGCCGTCGGGCGCTTCATCTCGACGAAGTAGATGTAGGCGCCGAGGCCGATCGCCGCGACCAGGAGCACCAGAAAGGACCGCAGCCCCCGCATCTTACCGCCTCCGCCACCACGTCCACACGCCGCCGGCGAACAGCAACGCCGGCAGCAACACGACGGACCACCAGAAGACCAGCCGCTGCTGCTCGGCCGTCATGGTGATCCGGCGGTCGTCCGGCTCGCGCGGCCGGATCGCGATGAGGTTCTCTTGTTGGGCGAGCCAGTTGACCGTGTTCAGGAACAGATCGCGGTTGCCCTGCACCCCCAGCATGCGATTGGTGGCGAAATCCGAGTCGCCGATCGCCACCACGCGCGTCTCCGGCTTGCGGCTGTCGTTCGACCCCGACTCGCCTTTTTCGTCGCCGGGCGGCGGTTCGGTGGCCGGAGCGGACACCGCCGCCCCGATCGAGATCGGGCCGGTCTTGTCCGCCTTGTCCGGCTTCGGCTGGATCTGGCCGGTCGCCAGCACCTTCTTGACGTCGGCGACCGCCCACGCGGCCTCGCCCGTTTCGATGAAGCTCTGTGCGTAGTGGCCCTCGACGCCGCCCGACACCGGCGCCACCGAGCGCGCCAGCGGAAACGCGGTCATGACGTTGAAATTCTCGGTGATCGGGTGCGAGGGGTACCGCAGCGCCACCGGCACGACCGGGCTCTGGATCCCCGCGAGCTGGCCGATGCCCGTCGCGTCCACGATGAGGTTGTCGCCGACCTCCAGCGCCCACTCGTGGGCGAGCGCCAGCAGGTTCGTGAGCGGCGGACTGTCGGGCTTCTCCGGCGGGTCGAGTAACAGCAGGAGCTTGCCGCCGCGCTTCAGGTAGGCCCGCAGCGCGTCGACCTCCGGCGCGAGGTAGTCGGTCTTCGGACCCGCCACCACCACCACGGTCGCGTCGTCCGGGACGGAGACCTTCTGCAGGAGCGGCAGGGTGTCGACCACGAAGTTGTCGGACTCGAGCGCCCGCTTCGCCTCGCTGAATCCCGCGCGGTCGCTGCTGTTCATCGGGTCCTTCTCGCCGTGACCCTGGACGAAATAAACCTTGGGCTGCTTGCCCTGGACCACCTTGATGAGGGCGTTGGTCAGCTCCTGCTCGCCGTCCCCGACAGCGCGCTCGGTGCGCCCGCGGTACTCAAACACGACGGTGCCGTACGACTGGACGCCGTACTGCGTCGCCAGGGTGGGCTTCTGGTCGGGGTCGATGTACTCGACCGTCAGCCGGTTCGAGGCGCTCGCATACTCGGTGAGCCGGTCGCGGAACCGCTGGAAGTCGTCGTTCCGTGCGAAGACCCGCACGTGCACCGGCGCGTCGAGCGACTGCAGCACCTTCCGGGTCTGGTCCGACAGGCTGAAGACCTTGTTCGCCGTCAGGTCCCACCGCTGCGCCTGCCGCTTGGCGATGTAATTGATGCCTGTGAGGATCGCCGCGACCAGGATGATGCTGCCGATCGCCAGGGACCCGTAGCGGGCCTGGCGCCCGGAGAAGCTCCGCACGATCTCGCGCCACTGGCTGAGCAGGTACACCAGGGTGAGGACCAGACCCGACAGCGCGAGGGCGTTGTACGTGCGCGTCCACGCGGGTTGCCAGAACCGCACGCCCACCGCCGCGAGCACCAGCGCGATGCCCACCCACCCGAGAACGCCGAAGATGCGATTGAGCATGACCGTCAGCCCCGCCACCGCTCGCTGTCGACGGCCTTAGCCGTCAAGAACAACCCGAACGTGATGAAACTCAGGTAGTAGACGATGTGCTTGGTGTCGATGACGCCTTTGGAGAAGTCGTCGAAGTGCTCCGTGATGGACAGGTACGAGACGATCTCGCGCGTGGTCGGTCCGGCGAAATCACCGATCCAGCCGACCACCCACAACATCAGGAACGTCCCGAACGTCCCGACCGCCGCCACGATCTGGTTGCGCGTGAAGCTCGACACCAACAGGCCCACGGCGATGAAGCCGGCCCCGAGCAGCAGCAGCCCCAGGTAGCCGGCCGCGATGGGCCGCCACTCGGGGTTGCCGTAGCGGAACAGGAGGCCGAGGTTCAGCAGCGTCACGGCCAGCATGCCCGCGTAGAGCACCAGCGCCCCGAGGAACTTCCCCAGAATGATCTGCAGGTCCGTGACGGGTGACGTGAGCAGCAGTTCGATGGTGCCCGTGCGCTTCTCTTCGGCGTAGGTGCGCATCGTGATCATGGGCAGCACGAAGAGCACGATCACGCTCGTGTTCTGCAGGAGCGGGCGAATCATGTAGAGGTTGACGTTGACCGCCTGCGGCCCGCCGAACATGCCCATCTGCAGGCTCTGGCGCAGGAACAGCACCAGGAACGTGTAGAAGAAGAAGCCGAAGATCAGCGCGAACAAGCCGAGCACGACCCACGCGATCGGCGAGGCGAAGTACGAGCGCAGCTCCTTCCGCGCGATCGCCACGATGTTACCCATGTCGACCCTCCTCCGGCGCTTCCTCCGTGGTGAGCTGCAGGAAGATCTGCTCGAGGCTCAGGCCCGTCGGCCGGAGCTCCAGCAGGCCCCAGCCCTGGTTCACCACCGCGCGGGCGAGCTCGCGCCGGGCGTCGTGTCCGCGTGTCATCTCCACCTCGTAGCCAGCCGCGCCGTCGCGGCGCGCCGTCTCGGTGACCTTCACGACCCCCGGGACCCGCTCGAGCAGCGGGCGCGCATCCCCGCCCGCCGCGTCGACCTCCACGTACACGACGTCGCTCCCCCGGAGGCGCCGCGTAAGGTTCGTCGGCGTGTCCACCGCCACGACCTTGCCCTTGTTGATGATGATGACCCGCTGGCAAGTCTGCTCCACCTCGGGCAGGATGTGGGTGCTCAGGATCACCGTGTGGTCGCCCGCCAAACTCTTGATGAGCTCCCGCGTCTCGATGATCTGCTTCGGGTCCAGCCCGGCCGTCGGCTCGTCCAGGATGAGCACCTCGGGCTGGTGCAGCAGCGCTTGCGCCAAACCGACGCGCTGGCGGTAGCCCTTCGACAGCTTGCCGCAGTGGCGGTCGCGCACGTCCACGATGCGCGTGCGTTCCATCACCGCGTCGATCCGCGCCTTGCGCTGCGCCTTCGGGACGCGCTTGATCCGCGCCACGAAGTCGAGGTACTCGCGCACGGTCATTTCGGGGTAGAGCGGCGGGGCCTCGGGCAGGTAGCCCGTACGCCGCTTGGCTTCGAGGGGCTGCTCGAAGACGTCGAACCCCGCCACCACCGCGCGGCCCTCGGTCGCCGGCAGAAACCCGGTCAGGATGCGCATCGTCGTGGTCTTGCCGGCGCCGTTGGGGCCGAGAAACCCGAGAATCTCGCCCCGCTCGACCCGGAACGTGACATCGTCGACGGCCGTGACGCGGCCGTACCGCTTCGTCAGATGCTGGACTTCGATCACCGCGGCTCTCCGTCAAACGCGAACCGTGTCCCGTGGGACCTCGGACACTTGAGGTCGCATGCGCAAGGGGACTGGAACCTGAGGGGCCCGCCTGTCAGCCCAACTCGCGATACTAGTCAGACGCGAAAAAAAGTGTCAAGGCTGGCGTCGCCCGCTGCGGCCGCCGGCGTGGGATTGCGGGGGCACGCGGCGGCGGGCGGCGGGCTGCCGGAAGCGGCGGCGAGCGAAGCGGATCGGGGGCGCTGCCGGGCTGGCTGGGGCTTGACCGCCGGGACGGCGGTGGCGAGAATAACTGCAGGATTGTTCATCTGTTCATGCGCGCGAGGCTTGCCATGCCAGTGTCTGAGGTTGATGCCCCTGTTGCACGACGGGTTGGCGCCCGGTCCCAGGAGCCGTCCGGCGGAGGGGACCCCACCGCCGATCGGTGCGAGGGAGAACACGAGGCGGCGTCGCTCGACACGCTACGGCGGGGGCTGATGAGCGAGGCCGCGGTGACCGCGCTCGCCGAGACGTTCAAGGTGCTCGGCGACCCGACGCGCGTGCGGCTCCTCGACGTGCTGGCGCAGCGCGAGCTGTGCGTGTGCGATCTGGCGGCCACTGTCGGCTTGAGCGAGTCGGCGGTGTCGCACCAGCTCCGGCTGTTGCGCAATCTCCGGCTGGTGCGGGCGCGGCGGGCGGGGCGGCGGGTCTTTTACGCGCTGGACGACCACCACATCGTGAGTCTGTTTCAGCAGGGCCTCAGGCACGTTCAGGAGGCCGGCGGCGCGACGTAGCGCGGGTGTCCGCCGACCAGGCGGCGTCCCGTGCGGGTGGGGGCCGGGCCGGGGTGACGCGCGCGGCCTCCAGGCGGCTCGGCGGCCGCGCCGGACGCCGCTCGGGCTGACGTACGTAGGGCGGGCCTTCAGGCCCGCCGCCCAGAGGCGCGAGGCCCCGAGCGCGTGGGGGTGGGGCCCCACGCGCAGAAAGGAAAGCGGTCCGGGGGACGCAGTCCCCCGGTGATGCGAAGCCAACCCATGCGTGCGGACCAGTGTCCGGTGTGCGAGCGGCACACCGAGTCGACGTTTCGGATCGAAGGCCTCGATTGTCAGGACGAGGTCTCGACGCTCGAGCGCCACGTGGCCCCACTTCCGGGCGTCGAGGCCGTCGAGGCCGACCTTTTCGGCCGCCGCCTGCGCGTCACTTACGACGCGGCTCGCCTCACGCCGGCGGCGATCGCGGAGGCGGTGGCGCGCGCGGGGCTGCGGGCCTGGCTCGAGCACGAGGCGGCGGTCGCGCCGGCCGGCGCCTCGCTGCGGGTGCAAGTGTGGCTGGTGGCCGTGGCGGGAGGCTGCCTGGCCGCTGCCGCCCTCCTGCGCCTCGCGGGCGCCGGCCCGGGACTGGTGCCGCCGCTGGTCGCCGGGGCCCTCGGTCTGGCCGGGTGGCACACGGCGCGGCGGGCGGTCGCCGCCCTGCGCGCCCGCGTGCTCGACATTCACGTCCTCATGACCGTCGCCGTCCTCGGCGCGATCGGGATCCGCGAGTGGTTCGAGGCCGGCATGGTCGTGTTGCTCTTCGCGGTCGCGCAGCTCCTCGAGGCCCGGGCGATGGACCGGGCCCGCGGGGCCATCCAGGCCTTGATGGCCCTCGCGCCGGCCGACGCGCTCGTCCGCCGCGACGGCGCCGAGCGGCGCGTCCCGGCCTCGAGCGTCGAGGTGGGCGAGATCGTGATCGTGCGGCCCGGCGAGCAGGTGCCCCTCGACGGGCGCGTCGTGGCGGGCCAGAGCGCCGTCAACCAGGCGCCCGTGACCGGCGAGGCCTTGCCCGTGGAGAAAGGGCCGGGTGACGAGGTGTTCGCCGGGACGATCAACGGCCACAACCTGCTCGAGGTCCGCGTGACGCGCGTGGGGAGCGACACGACCATCGCCCGTATCATTCACCTCGTCGAGCGCGCCCAGGCGCAGCGGGCGCCGAGCCAGGCCTTCGTCGATCGCTTCGCGCGGCGGTACACCCCGATGGTCCTCGCGCTGGCCGCGGCGCTGGCGGTGGGGCCGCCGGCGCTGCTCGGGGCGTCCTGGGGCACGTGGTTCTACCGCAGCCTCGTGCTGCTCGTGATCGCCTGTCCGTGCGCGCTCGTCATTTCGACGCCGGTGTCGATCGTCTCGGCCCTGACGGCGGCGGCGCGCCGCGGCGTGCTCATCAAGGGCGGGGTGGTCCTCGAGCGCGCCGGGACCGTGCGGTCGGTGGCCTTCGACAAGACGGGCACCCTGACGCGCGGGCGCCTGCGCGTCGTCGGGGTCGAGTCGCTCGACGGCGAGGCGCCGTCGGCGGTGCTGGCCATGGCGGCAGCCCTCGAAGCGCGGTCCGAGCATCCGATCGGACGGGCCATTCTGCGCCAGGCCCAGCAGGACGGACTTCCCGTGGCCCCGGCCGATACCTTCCGGGCGTGGCCCGGCCGCGGCGCCGAGGGCCGCGTCGGGGGCCTGCGAATTCTGGTGGGCAACCACCGGCTGTTCGAAGAACGGGGCCTCTGCACCCCGGCCATCGACGCGCGCCTCGACGCGCTCGCGGCGCGCGGGGCCACGGCGGTGCTCGTGGCGCGCGACGAGGTCCCGGTCGGCATCATCGCGGTTGCGGACGAGGTCCGCGCGTCGGCGCGCGAGGCCGTCGGCCGGCTCCGCGCCGAAGGCCTGCGGCCCCTCGTCCTTCTCACCGGCGACAACGCGACCAGCGCGCGGGCGGTCGCCGCGGCGCTGGCGCTGGACGACTATCGGGCCGAGCTGCTCCCCGAAGACAAGGTCGCCGCCGTCGCGGCGCTGCGGGCGCGCTACGGAGCGGTCGCGATGGTCGGCGACGGCGTCAACGACGCGCCGGCCCTCGCGGCGGCCGACGTGGGGGTGGCGATGGGCGCGGCCGGCACCGCCGCCGCCCTCGAGACGGCCGACATCGCCCTGATGGGTGACGAGCTGACGGGCGTGCCGTACGCTTTCCGCCTGAGCCGCGCCGCGGCGCGGGTCATCCGCGCCAACATCGCCTTCTCGCTCGCCCTCAAAGCCGTGTTCCTCGCCCTCGGCGTCGCCGGCGCGGCCACCTTGTGGATGGCCGTGGCGGCCGATACGGGCGCTTCGCTCGTCGTCATCGCGAACGGGCTGCGGCTCCAGCGCTCCTGACCTGCAGAGGGTTGGCTCCCCCGCGGCGCATGGGGCCGCCGGCGGCCCTCACCGGAGCGAGCCGCCCTCCCCGCGCCCCCGGGCCGAGGGCGTCGCGACACGGCCGGCTGGCGCCGTTCAGCTCCGCCGATTGCGGAAGAAGTGCTGGTCGACGAACTCGTCGATGGCGGCCTGGTCGTCCGGCGCGACCCGCTCGAACTCGAAGCCCATGCCCGCGCGGCGGTCGCTCCAGGCCACGCGGGACTCGGCGTCGATGTCGCGCGTCGACCCGGGCAGGCGGAACCGCGCGCGGACCTTCGTCCCGACCGGCAGCGGGCTCACGGTGCGGACGCCGAGCCCGCCCTTGCTGATGTTCAGCGTCAGGGCCGCCGCAATCGTGTTCCCGTACCGATAGGCGACCGGGATGCCCAGGACGACCCGTGGGCTGCCCCGGCGATTGAAGTTGTCGGGGAAGAGGTGCGGGGCGAGGGAGGGCAGGATGTGCTGAACGGCGCTATACTCGTTGACATACCCGGCCACCCCGAGCGCCGCGAGCTGGCGCACCTCCTCCGCGCTCGCCACCGTGCCGCTGAAGACGAGGATCGGCAGGCTGCCCTCGTCGATCTTGCGGATGGCGCGGACCAGGTCCACGCCGCCGGCGGGCGGCAGGCGCAGGTCGAGGACGACCAGGTCGATCTGGTCGCGATCGGCGCGGACGCGGGCGAGCAGCTCGGCCGCCGACTGGAGCGTAATGGCCCGGTGCCCGGCGGCCTCCAGCGCGTGGGCGAAGCGGTCCCGCACGAAGGCGGTATCATCGGCGATGAGGACCGTCTTGGGCGGCGCCCCGGCCATCGCGATCCAGTGTATCGGACGCCCGTCGGCCTGGGTTAGTGCGATTGCGCCCGCCTGCGGGTCTCGCTATAATCCGGCGTTGCCGCGGATTTCCGGCGAGAGGACGAGCCATGGCGATCTGTCCCGCGTGCGAAGCCGAGATCGAGGTGGACGAATTCGACGTCGACAAGGGTGACGAGGTCGATTGCCCCGAGTGCGGTGAGACCCTCGAGGTGACCAACCTGTCGCCCCTCGAACTGGAGGTCGTCTCCGAAGAGGAAGACGAGGAGGAGTTCGAGGAAGAGGTCGACGAGTTGTCGGACGTCGACGAGGGCGACGAAGACGACTGGGACGAGTGATGGGCGTGCCCAGCGGTCAGCTCGCCTCGGCTCCCAGCGCCCCGGTGGGGGCGGCCCTGGAGGCAAAGGCCGAGCGGCTCGCCGCGACACTCCGCGAGCTCGGCTCGGTGGTCGTGGCCTACAGCGGCGGGGTCGACAGCGCGTTTCTCGCCTACGAAGCCGCGCGCGTGCTCGGGCGGCGCGCCCTGGCCGTGACGGCCGACAGCCCGAGCTATCCGGAGCGCCACCGCGCCATGGCGCGGCGGATCGCGCGCGAGTTCGGCCTGATCCACGAAGTCATCACAACCGACGAGCTAACCCGCCCCGAGTACCGCGCCAACCCGGAAAACCGGTGCTACTACTGCAAGCGCGAGCTGTTCGCGCGCCTGACCGAGATCGCCCGCACCCGCGGGTATCGCGTCGTCGTCGACGGCAGCAACGCCGACGACCGCGGCGATTACCGGCCGGGCCGCCAGGCCGCGCGCGAGTTCGGCGTGCGCAGCCCGCTGGACGAAGCGGACCTGACCAAGGCGGACATCCGGGAGCTGTCGCGCCGCGCCGGGTTGCCGACGTGGGACGAGCCAGCGTCGGCCTGCCTGTCGTCGCGCATCCCTTACCATCACGAGGTCACGCCCGACAAGCTCCGGGCGATCGAAACCGCTGAAGCGGCGCTCCACGCCCTCGGGTTCCGCGTCTGCCGCGTCCGCCACCACGACTTGGTGGCCCGCGTCGAACTCGGCCGCGACGAGCTGGCCCGGGCGCTCGAGCCCGGCGTCCGCGAGGCCATCGTCCAAGCGGTGCGCGCCGCCGGCTTCCGCTACGTCGCGCTCGACCTCGAGGGCTACCGGACCGGGAGCGCCAACGAGGGCCTCCGCCTCCGCCCGGTCTGAGACCCGGGTTCTTCGATCGTCGGCGTCCCGGGGCGGCGTCTACCGGCCGATGCGAGATCGCGCGCGTGTCGATCGCCCGGGAGGGGCCGTGCGGGGCCGAGCGCCGCACCTCGTGCTCCTCGCCCTCGTCGGACTCTTTCTGGCCGGCCACGTGTGGGGCTTCGCGCCGGCGCCCACCGATATCGACGAAGCGAACTTCGTGCTAGCGGTCCGGCGGTTCGACGTCGCGAGCCACCGGCCGCACCCGCCCGGGTATCCCGTGTTCGTTGCGCTCGGCAAGTTCGCGCGTCCGCTCGCCGCGCTCGCGGGGCCCGCGCCCCTCGCCTTCGGCGGCCCGGCGGCAGTCGAGGCCCGTGCGCTCGCGCTGTGGAGTGTGGTGTTCGGCGCCGCGGGCCTCGTGGCGTTTTACGTGTTCGCCGCGGCCCTCGACGATCGGCGCGACGTCGTCCTGGCGGCGACCGCCTTCACGGCGGCGGCGCCGCTCTACTGGTTCACCGCGGCCCGGCCGCTCTCCGACGTGCCCGGCCTCGCGGCAGTGCTCGCCGTCGACGCCCTGCTCGTCGAGGCGTGGCGCCGGCAGCGGCCGCGGCTGCTGGTGACCGCCGCGGCGGTCGCGGGCCTCGCGGCGGGCTTGCGATCCCAGACGCTCTGGCTCCTCGCGCCGCTCTTCTTCGTCGTCGTCGCCTGGTGGGGAGGCCCGCGCTTGCGCCTCCTTGCGGCCGCCGGCAGCGCCTGGGTGGCCGGGGTCGCGGTCTGGATGGTCCCGCTGCTCCTTTCGACGGGCGGCCTCGCACGCTATCTCGAGCTCGCCGGGTGGCAGGCGGTCGAGGACCTCGCGTACGTGGAGATGCTCGCGCGCCGGCCGTCTGTCGAAGGCGCCGTCAAGGCGCTGCAGTTGACCCTGGGCGGACCGTGGGCGACGCGCGAGATGGCGTTGGTCATGCTAGGACTGGCGGCCCTCGGGTGTGGCGCGCTCGCCGCCCGCGGTCGGCGCGCGGCGCGCACGGGGGTTGTCCTCGCGGCGGCCTTCGCGCCGTACGCCGGCTTCCACCTGCTCTTTCAGGAGAGCGAGACGACGCGCTACGCGTTGCCCCTGGTGCCGCCGGTGGCGTATCTCGCCGCCGCCGGGCTCGCCTGGGTCGTCCGGCGCGGCCTGCCCGTGGCGGCGGCCGCTCTGGTGGTCGCGCTCGGCTTCGTCACCCTGCCGTCCTTCGCGCACTACGTGCGCACGCCGAGTCCCATCTTCGCCGCGCTGGACGCGCTGTCGGCGCGACTCGCGGCGTCGGCGACGCCCGCCGTCGTGACGGTCCACCAGCCGTTCCGGCGGGCCCTCGACGTCGTGCAGTTCCGCGACGCGCCCGTGCTCAAAACCCTGGCGGGACGCGAAGTGTCGGTCCTGGCGGAACGCTGGCTCGCGGGGGAAACCGGACCGGCCTTCCTCCTGAACGACCCGAGGAAAGGGCCTATCCGGCTCATCGACCGGGCCAGCCGCGAGCTGACCCGGTTCCGCTGGAGCTTTCGGCGGGAACGCTTCCTCCGCGGGATCAGGCCCGATGAAGTCGACCTGGTCGAGTTCGAGGGGATGCCCGGGTGGTTCTGCGCCGAAGGGTGGGCCCTGACGCCGGACACCGGCGGCCTCCTCCATCCCGAACGCCGCGCGCCTCAGATCCGGCCGGCCGTGGCGTACGTGCGCCGCCGCCCTGAAGCGGCGGTGCTTGTGGTCGGGGGCCACCACCGCGCCCCCCGCACCGACCCTCGGCCGGCCCTCGTGACGGTCGCGGTCGACGGGCGCGACGTCGCATCCTGGACGGTCCGCGCGGACCCAGACAGGTTTCTCCACTTCGTGCCGCTGGAGGCCGGGCGTTTGCTCGGCGACGGCCCCTTCGCGACCGTGACCGTCCGGGCCACCGGCCCCGAGGGGTTCGCCCCACCCGTCGGCCTCGAGCAGTTCGACGTGCAGTCGGTGGAGCGCCCCGTATGGGGCTATGACGACGGGTGGTATCTGCCCGAGTTCGACCCGCGTACCGGGGAACTCTGGCGCTGGACGAGCGCACGCGCCGTCATCCGCGTGCGGCCGGGCGCGAGCGACCTCGTCATGCTCCTCGAGGGGCAGTCTCCGCTCGCCGAGCGCGGCGACCCGCCCGAGGTCACGATCCGCGCCGGGCGCGTCGAGGTCGCGCGCCTGCGTCCGCCGGCGGAGTTCCGCGAAACCGTGCGGATTCCTCGTGCGGCCCTCGAAACCCCCGAAGGCGTCGTCGTGATCGAGACAGACCGGGTCTTCGTGCCCGCCGACTGGGGCATCGGTCACGACCGGCGCCGGCTCGGCGTCCGGATCTTCGAGGTGCAGATCCGCTGAGCGCCTCACCGCGTCGGTCGGCGCGCCAGGCACAGGAGGGAGCTGCCGATCGGGAGGTCGGCCGCGCGGAGGACCTGCGCTTCGGCCACGAGCAGGGCCGAGAGCGCGGCGTTGACGAGCGCCGGCGGCAGGGTGATGTCCCGGAGCGCCCTCGCCTCTGCGTCCGAGGCCGCGAGGCCGCGCCAGCGCTGGAACATCCGGACCAGCAGCAGCAGCGGGACGAGCGACGCGTTCGTGTAGGTGAGGCGGCGCACCTCGAACCCGGCGGGTTCGAGGCGCCGCCGCAGGTCCGCGCGCGTGTAGCGGCGCTGCTCGTGACTGAGCACCGAGTGGTTCCCCCGGAGCCAGCGGAGCGCCGGCACCGTGATCAGGGCGTGGCCGCCCGGCCGCAGCACGCGGAACATCTCCGACACGGCGCGCGCCTCGTCCGCGTCGGGCAGGCAGTACAGCACGTCGAACGAGGTCACCAGGTCGAAGCTGCCGTCCGGAAAGGGGAGGGCGGCGACCGTGGCGCGCGCGACCGGCGGGCCGCCCGCCCGGCCGGCGGCGGTCAGGCCGCGCCACGTCAGGTCGACCCCGACCGCCCGGCC
>CAYZKQ010000093.1:0-12792 GCA_964478975.1 uncultured Vicinamibacterales bacterium
CCCCCGGCCCCGCGCGGCTCTGCGGCGGACTCGTCGCGAGCGCCACCGGCCGGCCCGCCCGCGTACCGCGGGGCCCCGGCGGCCTCGATCCGGGCCATGACGCGGTCGACCGACGTGGTGAGGCGATCGAGAAACGGTTTGGGGTAGAGCCCAATCCACACGGCCAGCGCGATGAGGGGGGCGAAAGTCGCGAACTCCCGGAGATTCAGGTCGGGCAGCCCCTCGTTCTTGGGATTCTCCACCGCCCCGAACATGGTGCGCTGGTACAGCCACAGCATGTAGGCCGCCCCCAGCACGATGCCGCTCGCCGCCACCGCCGCCCAGAGCTTGTTGACGACGAAGACGCCCTGGAGGATGAGGACCTCGCCGATGAAGCCGTTGAGCGTCGGCATCCCGATCGACGACAGGGTCATGATCATGAACACGGCGGCGTAGACGGGCATCACCTTCGACAGCCCGCCGTACTCGGAGATGAGGCGGGTGTGCCGCCGCTCGTACACGATCCCGACGATGAGGAACAGCGCGCCGGTGGAGATGCCGTGGTTGATCTGCTGGACGATGCTGCCGGTGATCCCCACGGGCGTCAGGGCGAACATCCCGAGCATCACCATCGCCAGGTGGCTAACGCTCGAGTAGGCGACCAGGCGTTTCCAGTCCTGCTGGGCCATCGCGACGAGCGCTCCGTAGACGATGCCCACGATCGACAAAGCCACCATCAGGGGCACGAAGTGCCGGCTCGCCTCGGGGAGAATGGGCAGGCTGAACCGCAGGAACCCGTACGTCCCCATCTTCAGGAGGATGCCCGCCAGGATCACGGACCCGGCCGTCGGCGCATCGGTGTGCGCGTCGGGCAACCACGTGTGGAACGGGAACATCGGCACCTTGATGGCGAAACCCAGGAAGAACGCCAGGAACACCCACCACTGCAGGTCGAAGGGGACGGCGAGGCGGTGGTACGCGGTGACGTCGAACGTGTACACCCCTGTGACGCTGTGGTGGTAGAAATAGAGCGCCAGGATCCCGAGCAGCATCACGACGGAACCGACCAGCGTGTACAGGAAGAACTTGATGGCCGAATAGAGCCGGCGGTCGCTGCCCCAGACCCCGATGAGGAAATACATCGGGACGAGCATGACTTCCCAGAACAGGAAGAACAGCAGGAAGTCGAGCGCCATGAAGGCACCCAGCATCCCCGTCTGGAGCACGAGCATGAAGACGTAGTACTCCTTGACGCGCTCCGTGATGGCGGTCCAGGACGACAGTACCGCGATGAAGCCGAGCAGCGTCGTGAGCAGGATGAGGAGGGTGCTGAGCCCGTCGACGCCGAGAAAGTAGCTCGCGCCGATGGAGGGAATCCACGCCGCCCGCTCGACGAACTGCCACCCGGGCTCTCGGGTATCGAACCAGAACCACAAGGGCACCGACACGAGGAACCCGAGGCCGGCCACCACGTTGGCGATCCACCGGATCGCCGTCTCGTGGCGGCGGGGCACCAGCAACAGGACGAGGGCGCCGGCCAGCGGGGTGAAGAGCACCACCGAAAGCAGCGGGAAACCAGCGGCGTTGGTCATGGCGGTTATCGAATGAACACGTACAGCGTCAGGAGCGCGAACACGCCGGCGAGCATGACGAGCGCGTAGTTCTGGATGAGCCCGGTCTGCACCCGGCGGATCCCGAAGCTGCCCTCGCCCGTCAGCCAGGCGACGAGGTTCACCAGCCCGTCGACAAGGTACTTGTCGACGAGGTGCGAGATCCAGGCCGACAGCCGCGTCCCCCAGCTCGAGCCGTCGACGGCCCCGTCGATGACGCGCCGGTCGAACGTCCACAGGCCCCGGGCGGCCGCCAGGGTGCCGCGCACGGCGGTGGCGTCATACAGCTCGTCCACGTAGTACTTCCCGCTCAGCACGCGGTGCACGCCCGCCCAGCGCGCGGCCAGATGCTCGGCCCGCTCCGGCGACTCCACGAACACGCGGTGGGCCACCCACAGCCCCCCGATGGCCAGCATCACCGACAGCAGCATCAACCCCAGCTCGCCCGTCGTCGACAGGTGCGCGCCGGTGGCGCCGCCCGTCGCAGTCTCGCTCGCGGCCGACTCGGGTGGGGCCCCGTGTCCGGCGGGTGCCACCGCCTCGGCGCCGGCTCCGGCCCCGGCGCCGGTCTCTTCGGCCTCGCCGCCCGCGCCGGGACCGGCGGCCGCGACGAAGCTGGGCTCGAGAAACCGCTCGATGGCGTTGGCGCCCCCGAGGGCCGGCGGGACGCCGATGAACCCGGCCACCACGGCCCCCACCGCCAGCGCCATCAGGGGCACGGTCATGACGCGCGGCGACTCGTGGGGCCCGTGCCACGCTGCGTGGGCCTCCTGTGCGGCACCGGCGTGGCCGTGGCCGGCGGGCGTCACGCTCTCCGCCCACGACGGGCCGCGGTACGGGCCGTAGAACGTCAACGCGAGCAGTCGGTACATGTAGACCGCGGTGAGGAAGGCCGTCGCGGCCGCGAGCGCCCACAGCACGCGGTTGCCGAGGAACGCCCGATAGAGAATCTCGTCTTTGCTGAAGAACCCGGAGAGCGGCGGCACGCCGGCGATCGCCAGCGTCCCGACCAGCATCGTGACGTAGGTCACGGGGAGGAACGGCTGGAGGCCCCCCATTTTCCGCATGTCCTGCTCCCCGGCCATGGCGTGGATGACCGAGCCGCTGCCGAGAAACAGGAGCGCTTTGAAGAAGGCGTGGGTCACCAGGTGGAAGATGCCCGCCGCGAACGCCCCGACCCCCGCCGCCAGGAACATGTAGCCGAGCTGCGACACGGTGGAGTACGCCAGCACGCGCTTGATGTCGGTCTGGACCAGCCCAATCGTGGCGGCCATGAGCGCCGTGAGGGTCCCGACGACCGCGACGACCGTCATGACCGCCGGGGCGTGGCTGAACAGGACCGCGTTGCGCGCCACCATGTAGACGCCGGCCGTCACCATCGTGGCGGCGTGGATCAGGGCGGAGACCGGCGTCGGGCCCTCCATCGCGTCCGGCAGCCACACGTAGAGGGGAATCTGGGCGCTTTTGCCGGTGGCGCCGATGAACAGCAAGAGGCAGATGAGCGACAGGACGCCGAAGCCAGCCTGCTCGACGGGCATGCGGGCGGCCGCGTCGGCGACGGCGTGGAACTCCAGGGTCCCGAAGGTGAAAAAGACGAGGAAGATGCCGAGGATGAAGCCCCAGTCGCCGATGCGGTTGACGATGAAGGCCTTCTTGCCCGCGTCCGCCGCGCGCTTGCGCTCGTACCAGTAGCCGATGAGCAGGTACGAGCAGAGGCCCACGCCCTCCCAGCCCACGAACATGACGAGGAAGTTGTCCGCGAGCACGAGCGTGAGCATGAAGAAGCAGAACAGGTTCAGGTAGCTGAAGAAGCGCGCGTAGGCGCCGCGCGGCTCGCCGTCCATGTAGCCGACGGCGTAGACGTGGATCAGGAAGCCGACGCCCGTGACGACCAGGATCATGACGCCGGCGAGCGGGTCGAGGTGCACCGCCCACGGCACCTCGAACACGCCGGCGCCGCCGGCCGTCGGGAGCGGGATCGGCGGAATCCACGGGGCCAGCACGACGTCGTGGGCGCGGGCCTCGGGCGGCCGGCCGAGCAGGCCCGCGAAGGCGACCCCCGACAGGGCCAGCGCCAGGCCCATCGCGCCGCAGGCGACCCACGCGGCGACCCGCTTGCTGAAGAACCGAATCCCGAGGAGGCCGTTCAGCGCGGCCCCCATCCCGGGCACGATCGGGACGAGCCAGACCAGATCCATGGGGTCGGGACCGTTCCCTCCTCCCTCACCACTTCAGCAGGTTCATTTCGTCGATGTTGACGGTCTCTTTGTTCCGGTAGAACGCGAGAATGATGCCCAGCCCGACGGCGGCCTCGGCCGCCGCGACCACCACGACGAACACGGCGAAGACCTGGCCGACCACCTGCTGCCACTCCCGCGCGAAGACGACCAGGTTGATGTTGACCGCGTTCAGGATGAGCTCGATCGACATGAAGATCACGATGATGTTCCGGCGCACCAGGACCCCGATCACGCCGATCGTGAAGAGGGCGGCCGAGAGCACGAGGTAGTGGGCGGGGGTGATGGGCGTCATGGACCTACGCGCACAAGAGCTGCGCCTCCTCACACCTCGCGTTTCGCGAGGATGATGGCGCCGATCATGGCCGCGAGCAGCAGCATCGAGGCCACCTCGAACGGCACCAGGTAGTCGACATAGAGCGACCAGCCCACTTGCTGGACGTTGCCCCCGGCGACCGGCAGCGCGGCCCGCGCCGCCTGGCCCAGGCCGCCCCCCGCCAGACGGTAAGCGGCGATGGCCGCGAACTGGGCGAGCAGCACGCCGGCGACCACCAAGCCCAAGCGGCTCCGCCGCCGCCGATCCTGGTGGGCCTCGGGCGGCCGCTTGAGATTGACCAGCATAACCACGAACAGGTACAGGACCACGATGCCGCCGGCGTAGACGAGAACCTGGATGACCGCGAGAAACTCCGCCCGGAGCACGACGTAGAGAACGGCCACACAGAGAAAGTTCAGGACCAAGAACAGGACGCTGTGCACCGTGTTCCGTGCGGTCACGACGAGCACCGCGAAGCCGAGGATCAAGACGGCCAGCGAGTAGAACGCGACAGCCTCGCCCATCGTCACCACCACACCTTCACCGCGCCGGTCACGATGACGTTCGCGATCGCCAGGGGAATCAAGACCTTCCAGCCGAGCCGCATGAGCTGATCATAGCGGTAGCGGGGCAGGGTCGCCCGGATCCACAGAAAGAGGTAGAGCACCGCCAGGGTCTTCACCAGGAACCAGACCCACGCCGGGACGAAGTCGAGCACCCACAGCCACGAGACGTTCGGGAACGGGCGCAGCCACCCGCCGAAGAAGAGCGTGGTGGCGACCGCCGAGATGACGATCATGTTCGCGTACTCGGCGAGAAAGAAGTACGCGAAGCGCATGCCGCTGTACTCAGTGTGGAAGCCGCCCACGAGCTCCTGCTCGGCCTCGGGCAGGTCGAAGGGCGCCCGGTTGGTCTCGGCGAGCCCACCCACGAAGTAGATGAGGAGCGCCACGGGCTGGACGAAGGCGAACCAGACGCCGGCCCGCCGCTGCGCCTCGATGATCTCGACCAGGCTCAGGGAGCCGGCCGTCAGGATCATGCTCACGAGGGTCATGGTGACGGCCACCTCGTAGCTGATGAGCTGCGCGGAGGCCCGCAGGCTGGCGAGCAGCGGGTACTTGCTGTTCGACGCGTAGCCGCCGAGGATGAGGCCGTAGACGCCGATCGACCCGACCGACACGATGTAGAGCAAGCCGACGTTGATGTCGGCGACGTAGATCGGCACCTCGTAGCCGAAGATCCGCGTCGTCGGGCCGAAGGGGATGACGGCGAAAGCGATGAGGGCGGGCACGAGGGCGATGATCGGGGCGAGGGTGAAGACCCACCGGTCGGCCCGCGCCGGCGTGATGTCCTCCTTGAGAAAGAGCTTGAGGATGTCGGCCACGGGCTGGAGCACGCCGTGGGGGCCGACGCGCATGGGGCCGAGCCGGACCTGCACCCAGGCCACGACCTTGCGCTCGAGCAGCACCAGATACGCGACGGCGGCTAGCAGCGCCGCGAGCAGGATCACGATCTTGAGCAGCGGGATCACGACCGTCTCGACCATGGCGCCTCACCCGCCCCCGCGCGGCTCCAACCCCCCGGTCATCGATCCACCTCGCCGAGCACGATGTCGATGGTGCCGATGAGGGCCACGACGTCGGCCACCAGGTGCCCGCGGACGAGCCGCCGCAGCGCCTGCAGGTTGCAAAACGACGGCGGGCGCACGCGGAAGCGGTACGGGCTGGTCGACTTGCCGTCGGCGACGATGAAGTAGCCGAGCTCGCCCTTGGGGGATTCGACCGCGTGGTAGGTCTCGCCCGCCGGGGGCTTGATGACGCGCGGCACCTTGCCCATCACAGGGCCCTCGGGCAATCCGTCGACGGCCTGCCGGATGATCCGCACCGACTGGCGGAACTCTTCCAGCCGCACGAGGTAGCGGTCGTAGGTGTCGCCGGCCGTCCCCAGCGGGATGTCGAACTCGAACTCGTCGTAGGCGGCGTAGGGCTCGTCCTTGCGCACGTCCCGCGCGACCCCCGACGCCCGCAGCGGAGGGCCGCTCAATCCGATGGCGACCGCCTCGGGCCCCGAGAGCACCCCGATGCCCCGGGTCCGCTCGAGCCAGATGCGGTTGGCCGTCAGCAGCTCCTCGTACTCCACGAGCTTCGATTCCAGCACCGTGCAGAACTCGCGGACCTTGCGGTCCCAGCCGGGCGGCACGTCGGCCGGCTGGCCCCCGATGCGCATGGCGTTGTAGGTCAGGCGCGCGCCGCAGTACTCCTCGAAGAGGTCGAGGATGAGCTCGCGCTCGCGCATCCCGTAGAGGAACACGCTCACCGCCCCGATGTCCATGGCGTGCGTGCCCAACCACAACAGGTGGCTCGCGATCCGCTGCAGTTCGGCCAGCACGGTGCGGATGTAGCGCGCGCGGCGCGGTACCTCGATCTGCATGAGCTTCTCGACCGTTTCCACGTAGCCGAGGTTGTTCGTCGCCGCTGCCACGTAGTCCATGCGGTCGGTCAGGAGCACGATCTGGGTGTAGTCGCGGTGCTCGGAGAGCTTCTCGATGCCCCGGTGCAGGTAGCCGATCACGACATCGCAGTCGACCACCCGCTCGCCGTCGAGGCGGAGGATCACGCGCAGCACCCCGTGCGTGCTGGGGTGCTGCGGCCCCATGTTGATGACGAGCTCGTCGGTGTCGAACAGCGGTTCCGGGCGCTCCCGCATGGCCGCGCGCTCCACCCTCAGTCGGCGTCCGCCGCGTCCCGCGCGTTCCGCAGGCGCAGCCACTCGACCGGGTCCTCCAACAGCAGCTCCCCGGGCCCCTCGAGGGGATAGTCCTTGCGCTCGGGATGCCCTTGCCACTCGTCGGGCATCAGGATCCGCCGCAGGTCCGGGTGGCCCGCAAAGCGCAGGCCGAACATGTCGTACACCTCGCGCTCGAGCCAGTTGGCCGCCGGCCAGACCCCGGTCACCGACGGGACCGCCTCGTCCTCCGCCGCCGGCACCTTGACCCGGACGCGGTGCCGCCGGGTCGTCGAGTAGAGACAGTAGACTACGTCGAAGCGCTTCGCTCGCGGCGGCCAGTCCACCGCCGTGACGTCGGAACAGAAGTCGAACTCGGCCCCGGGGGTGTCGCGCAGATACCGGCACACCTCGAGGAGCCGGTCCGGCGTCGTCAGGATCGTCCAGTCGCCCACCCAGTAGCTCAAACGGTCGACTGCGCCGGGCAGCGCCGCCTGAAGCGCCTGGAGGAACGCCGGGACGGGAACCTCGGGCGGCGGGGCCGGGTCCGGCGGACCCGCCGGGGCCTCGATCTTCCGTTCGGGCGCCTTCGGCGCCGCCGGAGGGGCGTGTGGGGGAACCTCAGGGTCGGCCATGGACGTCCGGGAACGCGGTCAGACCCATTCGAGGGCGCCCTTGCGCCACGCGTAGACGTAGCCCACGATCAGGATGAACAGAAAGACGAGGGCCTCGATCAGGCCGAAGAGGAGGAGCCGGTCCATGATGACGGCCCAGGGGAACAGGAACACGGTTTCTACGTCGAAAATCACGAACAGCATGGCCACGAGGTAGTAGCGCACGCTGTAGCGGTCGCGGGCGTCGGTCAGCGGCTGGATGCCGCACTCGTACGGGTCGAGCTTGACGGGGTGGCGCCGCGCGGGGCGCACCAGCCACGCGAGCACGAGAGTGCCGACCGCGAACGCGATCGCGACGAGGATGAAGACCAGAATCGCCAGGTATGCGTCCACGTCCGTACCCGTGAGGAGTGCGCGGCGGGGCGGCGGCGCGGGCATCCGCGCCGGCGAACCGGCGAGCCGAAAAGCCGGCTATCTATAGCATGCGGTCCCCAGCCCGTCAAGACGCGGCGGAGTCCGCCCGCTTTCCCGACCCGTCCGCAACTCCCGACCAACCAACGAGTTTCCGCCGCCCTCTCGCCTTGACGGCAGACGGGGCGCGCGGTATGCTGCCGCCGAGGACCAGACCCTTGCATGCGCGGTGCCACACGCGCCCGCACCCGCGGCGCCTGGTGCCCTCCATCATGACACGAATTCGCGCGCGCAGACCCAGCGGACGGCGCCTGGCGGCCGCGCCGCTCGTCGTGGTCGCCGCTGTCGCGGCGGCGGCGCCCATCCCGGCCGCCGGCCAGGCGCGCGAGCGCCGGATTTACGTGAGCGTCGTGGACCAGGCGGGCGTGCCGGTGACGGATTTGGCCGCCGACGACTTCCTGGTGCGGGAAGACGGCGCCTTGCGGGAGGTCCTCCGCGTGACGCGCGCCACGGACCCGATGCAGATCGCGGTCCTGGTGGACGACACGGCGGCGGCCACGACCGCGATTGCGGACCTGCGGCGGGGCCTCCAGAGCTTCTTCGCGGCCCTGACGCCTGACCACCAGGTGGCCCTCGTCAGCTTCGGCGAGCGGCCGACGATTCTGGTCGAGTACACGAGCGACCCGGCGAAGCTCGCCGCCGGGGTGGGCCGCGTGTTCGCCAAACCGGACGCCGGTTCGTATCTACTCGAGGCGATCCTCGAGACGACGCGCGGCTTTCGACGGCGGGAGGCGCCGCGGCCGGTTCTGGTGATCGTGACGACCGAGGGCCAGGAGTTCAGCAACGACTACTACGCGACGGTGCTCGAGGCCGTCCGGCAATCGGGGGCCCAGGTGCACGCCCTCGTGCGCACCGCCAGCGGGGCGGCCCCCGAGAGCGAAGGCGAGCGCAACCGCAATGTCGTGCTGGCGGAGGCCCCCGAGCAGACCGGCGGCGGCCGCCATTATCTGCTCACCGACAGCAGCATTCCGCCCGCGCTCGAGCGCCTCGCGGCGGAGCTCAAGGCGCAGTACGCCCTCGTCTATGCGCGGCCGGACACGCTCATTCCGCCGTCGCGGCTCGAAGTGACGGTGCGGCGGCCCGGCGTGACGGTCCGGGCGCCGCGGGTCGCGCGGCCATGAGGGCTCCCTGGGGGCGGCTGGCCGGCGTCGTGCTGCTGGCGGGCCTGGCGGTCGGCGCCCGGGCGCCGCTCGGCGCGCAGCGCTTCCGGGGCGGGGTGGAGCTGGTGGCGCTGAACGTGACCGTCACGGATGGAGACCGGCGGCTCGTGCGCGACCTGGAGCGGGAGCACTTCGAGGTCTACGAAGACGGCGTCAAGCAGGAGATCGCCTTCTTCACGAAGACGCAGCTCCCCATCGCGCTGGCGATTCTGCTCGACACGAGCGCGAGCATGGAAGAGAAGCTGCGGACCGCCCAGGAGGCCGCGGTGGGCTTCGTGCGGCGGCTGCGCCCGGAGGACGTCGCGGAGGTCATCGACTTCGACAGCACGGTGGTGGTGCTCCAGCCCTTCACGAACGACCGGCAGGCGCTCGAGGCGGCGATCCGCAAGACGACGGCCGGCGGGTCGACGTCGCTCTACAACGCGCTCTACATCTCGCTGAAGGAGCTCAAGAAGATGCCGGCCCGCTCGAGTGACGAGATCCGGCGCCAGGCCATCGTCGTGCTCTCGGACGGCGAAGACACCTCGAGCCTGCTCGGCTACGAAGAGGTGCTCGATCTGGCGAAGCGGTCCGAGACCGTGATTTACGCCATCGGGCTGCGCTCGCCCCGGCAGGACTCGGTGAAGGGGTTCCGGGAAGCCGAGTTCGTGCTCCGGACGCTCGCGCAGGAAACCGGCGGCCGGGCGTTTTTCCCGACCCAGCCGAGCGAACTCGCGGGCATCTACGACGAGATTTCCGAGGAGCTGGCGAGCCAGTACACCATCGGGTACACTTCCAACAATCCGCGCCGGGACGGCCGCTGGCGGCGGATCGTGGTCCGGGTGGACCGCCCGGGCCTGACGGCGCGGACCAAACAGGGATATTTCGCCCCGACGGCGCAGTGAGCCTGCTGGTTCTCGCCCTCTACCTCGCCGCGTCAATCGCGTACGCGGGGCACTTCGCCCGCCGCGACCCGCGCCTCGGCCGCGCGGCCACGGCCCTGCTGGCGGCGGCGGCGCTGGCCCATACCTTCCTCATCGGCATGCTGCGGATGCAGGCCGGCTACATGCCGTACATCGGCACGGCGGGCGCCGTGTCGTTCTTCGTCTGGCTCCTGGCGCTGGCGTACCTGTGGACGGAGCTCGCCACCGAGGAGCGCGCGATGGGCGCCTTCGTGACCCCCCTGATGGTCCTGCTGCAACTGGTCCCCACGGTCGACGTGCCGGCGGTCGGGGCACGGCCGGCGGTCCTCGACAGCCCGTTGTTCGCCCTGCACGTGGCGTCGCTGCTGTTCGCCTACGCGAGCTTCGCGCTGGCGTGCGTCATCGGGATCACCTACGTGCTCCTGTTCAACGAAATCAAGGCCAAGCACCTCGGCTACTTCTACGCGCGCCTCCCCTCGCTCTCGGTGCTCGACCGGATGAACATGACGGCCGTCCAGATCGGGTGGGTGTGCCTGACGATCGGGGTCGTGGTGGGGATCGTGTGGGCCCTCAGCGCCGACGTCCGGGCGTCGGGCGACCCGCGGTTGCGCGCCATGACGCCGCTCGACCCGAAGATCTTCGTGGCCTTCGTCTCCTGGGGGCTGTATTCGTTCCACCTGCTGGCGCGCCGCGCGATCGGGTGGGGCGCTCGGCGCTCCGCGTGGCTCTCGGCCGTGGGCTTCGGGCTGGTGTTGCTGAACTTCGTCCCGATCGGCTACTTCTTCACGAAGAGCCACAACTTCTGATGCACCTGCTGCTCCTCGGTCTGAGCCACCGGACCGCGCCGGTCGAGTTACGGGAAGCGGTCGACTTCTCGCGGCGCGGGGTGGAGGCCGCCCTGGACGAACTGGGCACGCTGGCGGCGCTCCGGGAAGTGGCGGTGCTCTCGACGTGCAACCGCGTCGAGCTCTATGCGGCGGCGCCGGAGCCCGAGGCGGCGGCCGAAGCGCTGGCGCGCTTCATGGCGGAGTTCAACGGGGTCGGCGTTGATCGGTTGACGCCGCACCTGTACCGGCGCACCGACACGGAGGCCGCCACCCATCTGTTCCGGGTCGCCGCCGGCCTCGATTCCCTGGTCGTCGGGGAGCCGCAGATCCTCGGTCAGGTGAAAGCGGCGTACGCCGCCGCCCACGGGCGCGGGCGCACCGGGCCGCTGCTCAACCGGTTGTTCCACGCCGCGTTTGTCGCCGGCAAGCGCGTGCGGAGCGAGACGGCGCTCGGCGAGGGTGCCGTGTCGGTGAGCTTCGCGGCGGTCTCGCTGGCGAAGAAAATTTTCGGCGAGCTGGCCGGCCTGCGTGTCCTGATCCTCGGCGCGGGCGAGATGGCCAAGCTCACCGGCCAGCACCTGAAGGCGCAGCGGGTCCAGACGATCCGCGTGGCCAGCCGCACCTACGCGTCGGCCCGGGCGCTCGCCGACCGGCTCGGCGGTACCGCCGTCGAGTGGTCGGGTCTCGACCAGGCCCTCGAGACGGCGGACATCGTGGTCACCGCGACCGGCGCCAGCGAACCGGTCCTCACCCGCGCGCGGATCGCCGCGGCCATGCGGGCGCGGCGCAACCGCCCGCTGTTCCTCATCGACATCGCCGTGCCGCGGGACGTCGAGGCGTCGGCCGGCGAACTCGAGCAGGTCTTCCTCTACAACATCGACGACCTCGAAGCCATCGTCCACGAGAACCTCGCCCGCCGCGCCAGCGAGCTGGCGCACGCCGAGCGCATCGTCCGGGAGGAGGCCGAGGCGTTCGAGCGGTGGTTCCGGGCGCGCGACGCGATCCCGACCGTGGTGGCCCTGCGGGAACGCTTCGAGGCGATCCGGCGGGCCGAGCTCGCGCGCCTCGAGCCCAAGCTGGCGGCCCTCGGGCCGGAGGCGAAAGCCCGCGTCGACGAAATCACGCACCTCATCGTCGAAAAGCTGCTCTTGACTCCGACGCAGCAGCTCAAGGCCGCGACCGACCCGGAAGATGTCGTGGCCTACGCGGACGTCCTCAACCGGCTGTTCAGCCTCGCGCCGGCCGACGGCGACCCCCCGCCGGCGCCGGATCCACCGTCGCCGCGCGGCCCCGACCCGCGGGGGACCTCGTGAGGCCGCTGCGCCTGGGCACGCGCGGCAGCCCGCTCGCGCTGTGGCAAGCCCGCGCGGTCGCGAGGCGCCTCGAAGCCGCGACGGGCGTGGCGTGCGACCTGACGGTCGTCAAGACCTCGGGTGACCGGTTCGCGGAGGCCCCGCTCGCCGAGATCGGCGGCAAGCGCCTGTTCGTCAAGGAGCTGGAGGAAGCCCTGCTCGACGGGCGCGTGGACCTCGCTGTGCATTCCGCCAAGGACCTCCCGGCGGACCTGCCCAACGGCCTGACGCTCGGCGCCGTCTTGCCGCGCGAGGACCCGCGGGACGCGCTGGTGCTGCCGGCGGGCGCGCTGCCGGCCGGCGGGCTCGACGACGTGCTGGAGCGCCTCGGCCGCACGCCGCGCCTCGGCACGAGCAGCGTCCGGCGCGTCGCGCAACTGCGCCGGCTGGTGCCCGACGCCGACTTCCGCCCCATCCGCGGCAACCTCGACACGCGGTTGCGGAAGCTCGACGGCGGGGAGGCGGACGCGCTCGTGCTCGCCGTGGCGGGCCTCGCCCGCCTCGGACTCGCCCACCGCGTGTCGCTTGCGCTCCCGCTCGCCGCCTGTGTACCCGCGCCCGGCCAGGGGGTCATCGCGGTCGAGGTGCGCGCCGGCGACG
>CAYZKQ010000094.1:0-12743 GCA_964478975.1 uncultured Vicinamibacterales bacterium
GCGCCGGGCCCGCCGGCGCGACGCGCCCGGCCCGACGCGCGGGGGGTTCCAGGCCTGGAAGGCGCGGGGCCCTGGCACCTGGAACCGGGCTCTGCCCCTATCTGTGATGTCGTCTGGCCACGATCCCGCGCGGGGCGAGGTCGCCCCGCCGGGGCTCCGCGCAAGGCTGCGCGACTGCTTCGCCGAGACGGGAGGGCCAGATAGGGTGTCCTGACCCCACCAGAACCTTACAAGGCTATCACACGCGCGGTCGCCTCGGCAAGGCCCCGCGGTCCCGCCGCTGGCCTCACTCCCCGCCCTCGCCGAAATCGTCCCGTCCCAAACCGTCCTCGCTCTCCGCCAGCAATTCCATCTCCCGCTCGAGCTCCAGCTCCTCGGGCGACGGCGGCGGGGGCGGCGGCGGCTCGTCGGGCGGGATCTGGACCTGCCGGTAGTACTCGAAGCCGGTGCCAGCCGGGATGAGCCGGCCCATCGTGACGTTCTCCTTGAGGCCGCGCAGGTAGTCGATCTTCCCGGAGATGGACGCCTCCGTCAGGACGCGCGTGGTCTCCTGGAAGGACGCCGCCGAGATGAACGACTCGGTCGACAGCGACGCTTTCGTGATCCCCAGCAGCATGGGCCGGCCGGTGGCCGGGCGCCCGCCGGCGGCGATCACGCGCTCGTTCTCCTCCATGAACCGGAACTTGTCGACCTGCTCGTCGACGAGGAACTCGGTGTCGCCGACGTCCTCGATCTTCACCCACCGCATCATCTGGCGGACGATGACCTCGATGTGCTTGTCATTGATGTTGACGCCCTGCAGGCGGTAGACCTCCTGGATCTCGTTGACCAGGTAGCTCTGCAGGGCTTTCTCGCCGAGGACGCTCAGGATGTCGTGGGGGTTGCTCGGCCCGTCCATGAGCGGCTCGCCGGCCTTCACGCGGTCGCCGTCCTGCACGTTGACGTGCACGCCCCGCGGCAGCAGGTACTCCCGCGGCTCGCCGCCGTCCTCGGGCACGATCACGACCTTGCGCTGGCCCTTGACGACGCCCGCGTGTTTGACGATGCCGTCGATCTCGCTGATGACGGCGGTCTCCCGCGGCTTGCGCGCCTCGAAGAGTTCGACCACCCGCGGCAACCCGCCGGTGATGTCCTTCGTCTTCGTGGTCTCGCGGGGGATCTTGGCCAGCACGTCCCCGGCGTAGACCTGCTCGCCGTCGCTCACCATCAGGTGCGCGTGCGAGGGCATGTGGTACTTGCGCACCGAGCCGTCGCGGGCGCGCACCTCGATCATGGGCTGCTTCTTCTCATCGGGCGAGTCCACGATGATGAGCCGCGACAGGCCCGTGACCTCGTCCAGCTCCTCGTGGACCGTCACGCCCTCGATGATGTCGCGGAAGCGCACCTGGCCGGTCTCTTCCGTGAGGATGGAGAACGTGTACGGGTCCCACTCGACCAGCGTCTGGCCCGCCTCGACCGCCTGGCCGTCGCGCACCTTGAGGTGGGCGCCGTAGACGATCTGGTACCGCTCCCGGTCGCGCCCCTTGGCGTCCTGGATGATCAGGGATCCGGTGCGGTTCATGACCACGAGGCTGCCGTCCTTCGCCTCGACGACCTGCAGCCCCTGGAACTTGACCGTCCCGGCGTGGCGTGCCTCGAGGGTCGACTGTTCGGCGACCCGGGACGCGGTGCCCCCGATGTGGAAGGTCCGCATCGTCAACTGGGTGCCGGGCTCGCCGATCGACTGGGCGGCGATGACCCCGACGGCCAGGCCCAGCTCGACGAGTTTGCCCGTGGCCAGATCGCGCCCGTAGCACTTGGCGCACACGCCGCGCCGCGACGCGCAGGTGAGCACCGACCGGATCTTCACCCGCTCGATGCCCGCCTCCTGGATGGCCGAGGCCAGATCCTCGGTGATCTCCTCGTTGGCCTCGACGATGACCTCGCCCGTGAACGGGTCGGTGATCCGCTCGGCGGCCACGCGGCCGATGATGCGGTCGCGCAGCGGCTCGATGATCTCGCCGCTCTCGACGATCGCCCGGGCCTCGATGCTGTCGAGGGTGCCGCAGTCGTCCTCCGACACGATGACGTCCTGGGCGACGTCGACCAGCCGGCGGGTCAGGTAGCCCGAGTCGGCCGTCTTGAGCGCCGTATCCGCGAGCCCCTTGCGCGCCCCGTGGGTCGAGATGAAGTACTGGAGCACCGTCAGGCCCTCGCGGAAGTTCGAGGTGATGGGCGTCTCGATGATCTCCCCCGAGGGCTTCGCCATCAGGCCGCGCATGCCCGCGAGCTGCCGGATCTGCTGCTTGCTGCCCCGCGCCCCCGAGTCGGCCATGATGTAGACGGCGTTGAACCGGCCCGCGCGGTCCTGCTCCTCCATCTCGGCGAACATCTCGTCGGCGATCTTCTCGGTCACGTCCGACCAGATGGCGATGACCTTGTTGTAGCGCTCGCCGTTCGTGATGGCGCCGTCGAGGTACTGGCCCTCGACCTTGATCACCTCGTCCCGCGCCTGGTCCACCAGCGCCGCCTTCTCCGCCGGGATGATCAGGTCGTCGATCCCGATCGACAGGCCCGACTTCGTCGCGTAGAGGAAGCCCAGGTCCTTGAGCCGGTCGAGCATCTCGACGGTCAGCTCGAGGCCGTGCCGCAGGTAGCAGAACTGCACGAGCTGCTGCAGGCCCTTCTTCTTCATGAGGCCGTTGATGAACGGCAGGCCCTTGGGCAGCGCGTCGTTGAAGATGACCCGCCCGACCGTCGTGTTGATGATCTGGCCCGTGACGCGCTGGACCTCGGTGTGCAGGACGTCCTGGTCGTCGCGCGCCACCGTCAGGTCCAGGAGCTCCCCGGTCCAGCGGAGCCGGATGGGCGTCAGGGTTTCGACCTCGCCGGCCTCGAGCGCCAGCAGCACGTGGTCCGGGTCGCCGAAAACCCGGCCCTCGCCCTTGGCCCCGGGCTTCGCCTTGGTCAGGTAGTAGCAGCCGAGCACGATGTCCTGCGACGGCACCGCGATCGGCGTCCCGTTGGCCGGCGACAGGATGTTGCTCGACGACATCATGAGCACCGAGGCCTCGATCTGCGCCTCGGGCGACAGCGGGATGTGCACGGCCATCTGGTCGCCGTCGAAGTCCGCGTTGAACGCGGTGCACACCAGCGGGTGGATGCGGATGGCCTTGCCCTCGACGAGCACCGGCTCGAAGGCCTGGATGCCCAGGCGGTGGAGCGTCGGGGCGCGGTTGAGCAGCACCGGGTGCTCGCGGATGACCTCCTCGAGCACGTCCCACACCTCCGGCCGCTGCTGCTCGACCATCTCCTTGGCCTGCTTGATGGTCGTGACCAGGCCGCGCTTCTCGAGCTTGTTGTAGATGAACGGCTTGAACAGCTCGAGCGCCATTTTCTTGGGCAGGCCGCACTGGTGCAGCTTCAGCTCCGGCCCGACCACGATGACCGACCGTCCCGAGTAGTCGACGCGCTTGCCGAGCAGGTTCTGCCGGAAGCGCCCCTGCTTGCCCTTGAGCGTGTCGGAAAGCGACTTGAGCGGCCGGTTGTTGGCGCCGCGCAGCACGCGGCCGCGCCGCCCGTTGTCGAAGAGCGCGTCGACCGCCTCCTGCAGCATCCGCTTCTCGTTGCGGATGATGACGTCCGGCGCCTTGAGCTCGATGAGCTTCTTGAGCCGGTTGTTGCGGTTGATGACGCGCCGGTAGAGGTCGTTCAGGTCCGACGTCGCGAAGCGCCCGCCGTCAAGGGGCACCAGCGGCCGCAGCTCCGGCGGAATGACCGGGATGACGTCGAGGATCATCCACTCGGGCCGGTTGTTCGACTTGCGGAAGGCGTCGACGACCTTCAGCCGCTTGGCGTACTTCAGCTTCTTCTGGGCCGAGGGCTCCGTCTTCATCTTCTCGCGGAGCTCGGCGGCGAGCTTCTCGACGTTGACGCGCTTGAGAAGCTCCTTGATGGCCTCGGCGCCCATCTGCGCCTTGAACTTGGTGGCGCCGTACTCGTCCTTGTACTTGCGGTACTGCTCCTCGGTGAGGAGCTGGTGCGGCTTGAGGTCCGTCTCGCCCGGGTCGATCACGACGTAGGCCTCGAAGTAGAGGATGCGCTCGAGGTCGCGGAGCGAGATGTCGAGGAGGTGGCCGATGCGGCTCGGCAGCCCCTTGAAGAACCACACGTGGCTGACGGGCGTCGCCAGGCTGATGTGCCCGAGCCGCTCCCGGCGCACCTTGGCCTGCGTCACCTCGACCCCGCACTTGTCGCAAATGACCCCGCGGTGCTTCATGCGCTTGTACTTGCCGCACAAGCACTCCCAGTCGGTGACCGGCCCGAAGATCTTCGCGCAGAACAGCCCGTCGCGTTCCGGCTTGAAGGTCCGGTAGTTGATCGTCTCGGGCTTGGTCACCTCGCCGTGCGACCACGACAGGATCTTTTCCGGCGAAGCCAGACTGATCCGAATCGCGTCGAAGTCCGTCGTCAGCGCGCCGCGATCGTGGAACGGGGGTCTCATGGCTGGTTACGCTTCCTCCAGCACCGGCTCGGCCGGCGGTTGGACTTCCAGCGGCTTGCGCCGCGTCTTGATCAACTCGACGTCCAGGCAGAGCGCCTGCAGCTCCCGGATGAGCACGTTGAACGATTCGGGCAGCCCCGGCTGGAACGAGGCGTCGCCCTTGACGATCGACTCGTAGATCTTCGCCCGCCCGGTCACGTCGTCCGACTTGGCCGTGAGCAGCTCCTGCAGGATGTGGGCGGCGCCGTAGGCCTCGAGGGCCCACACCTCCATCTCGCCGAACCGCTGGCCGCCGAACTGCGCCTTGCCGCCGAGCGGCTGCTGCGTGATGAGGGAGTACGGGCCGATCGACCGCGCGTGGATCTTGTCGTCGACCAGGTGGGAGAGCTTCATCATGTAGATGTAGCCCACCGTCACCTCCTGCTCGAACGGCTCCCCGGTCATGCCGTCGTAGAGGCGGACCTTGCCGCTCCGGGGCAACCCGGCCTGCTCGAGCCACTTCTTGATCTCGACCTCGGTCGCGCCGTCGAAGACCGGCGTGGCGAAGTACACGCCGAGCGCGTGCGCCGCCCACCCCAGGTGCGTCTCGAGGATCTGGCCGACGTTCATCCGCGACGGCACCCCGAGCGGGTTCAGCACGATCTCGACGGGCGTCCCGTCGGGCAGGTACGGCATGTCCTCCTCGGGGAGGATGCGGGCGATGACGCCCTTGTTCCCGTGCCGGCCGGCCATCTTGTCGCCGACCGACAGCTTCCGCTTCATCGCCACGTACACCTTGACGAGCTTGATGACGCCGGGCGGCAGCTCGTCCCCGCGGCGGGTCTTCTCCTTCTTCTCCTCGAAGAGCTGGCGGATGACCTCGACCTGCCGGGCCGTGCGCATCTCGAGCTGCCGGAGGTCCTCTTCGAGCCGCGGGTCGTCGGTCTGGACCTTCAGGCGCACGAGCGCCTCGTAGGGCAGCTCCTGCAAGACCTCGCGCGCCAGGACCGCGCCCTTGCGCAGCAGCCGCTCGCGGCCGTGCTCGTCGTAGAGGTCGGCGCGCAGCGTCTGGCCCTCGAGCATCTGGACGATGCGCTTCTTGACCTCCTCGTGCAGGATCCGGATCTCGTCCTGCAAGTTCTTCTCCATCATGTCGAGCTCGTCCTGCTCGATCTGCCGCGCGCGCTCGTCCTTCTCGATGCCCTTCCGCGAGAAGATCCGGACGCCCACCACGATGCCCTCGATCCCCGGCGGGCACACGAGCGAGGCGTCGCGGACATCGCCGGCCTTCTCGCCGAAAATCGCGCGGAGCAGCTTCTCCTCCGGCGTCAGTTGCGTCTCGCCCTTCGGCGTCACCTTGCCGACCAGGATGTCGCCCGGCTTGACGTAGGCCCCGATCCGGATGATCCCGCTGTCGTCCAGGTCGCGCAGGTAGGTCTCGGAGACGTTGGGGATGTCCCGGGTGATCTCCTCCGGCCCGAGCTTGGTGTCCCGCGCCTCGATCTCGAACTCCTCGATGTGGATCGACGTGTAGTAGTCGTCCTTGACGAGCCGCTCGGACACGAGGATGGCGTCCTCGAAGTTGTAACCGCGCCAGGGCATGAACGCCACCAGCACGTTCCGCCCCAGGGCCAGTTCGCCCAGGTCCGTGCACGGCCCGTCGGCCAGCACCTGGCCCTTCTGGACGCGCTGGCCGACCTTCACGATCGGCTTCTGGTTGATGCAGGTGTTCTGGTTCGACCGCTTGAACTTGGTCAGGTTGTAGATGTCCGCGCCCATGTCCCGCGACGCCTCGCCGCCCTCGCCCTCGACGCGGACCACGATGCGCAGCGAGTCCACGTAGTCGACCACCCCGGCGCGCCGCGCCACCACCACCGCGCCGGAGTCGCGCGCCGTGATGTACTCCATCCCGGTCCCGACGTACGGCGCCCGCGCGCGCAGCAGCGGCACGGCCTGGCGCTGCATGTTCGAGCCCATCAGCGCCCGGTTGGCATCGTCGTTCTCCAGGAACGGGATGAGCGAGGCCGCCACCGAGACGAGTTGCTTCGGCGACACGTCGATGTAGTCGACCTTTTCCCGCGGCGCCAGGATGAAATCGCCGGCCCGCCGCGCGTTGACGCGCTCCTGGATGAAGTAGCCCCGCTCGTCGACCGGCGCGTTGGCCTGCGCGATGATGTACTGGTCCTCCTCCCACGCCGACAGGTAGAAGGGATGCGGCTCGTAGTCGGCCGGCTTCTTCTTGCGCGCCCGCGCCGCCTGGTTCTCCTCGAGCACCTCCTCGAGGCGCACGACGTCGCCGACCTTGTATTTCGTGCCGCCCGCGTTGGTGATCTGGACGTAGTCGACCACGCGGCCCTGCTCCACCTTCCGGTAGGGCGATTCGATGAACCCGAACTCGTTGATCCGCGCGTAGCACGACAGCGACGAGATGAGCCCGATGTTCGGCCCCTCCGGCGTCTCGATGGGGCAGATCCGCCCGTAGTGGGTCGGGTGCACGTCGCGCACCTCGAAGCCGGCGCGCTCGCGCGAGAGCCCCCCGGGCCCCAACGCCGACAACCGCCGCTTGTGGGTGACCTCGGCGAGCGGGTTGGTCTGGTCCATGAACTGCGAGAGCTGCGACGACCCGAAGAACTCCCGGATGGCGGCCATCACGGGCTTCGCGTTGATGAGGTCGTGCGGCATGGCCGTCGCCATCTCCTGGTAGACCGACATCTTCTCCTTGATGGCGCGCTCCATCCGAACCAGGCCGACGCGGAACTGGTTCTCGAGCAACTCGCCCACCGAGCGCACCCGCCGGTTGCCCAGGTGGTCGATGTCGTCGACGTTGGCCGGATTCTTCCGCAGCCGCAGCAGGTACTTGATGATCTCGTAGAAGTCCTGTGGGTGCAGGATCTTCTCGTCGAGCGGCGTCGTCAGCTTCAGCTTCGTGTTCAGCTTCAGGCGCCCCACCCGCGAGAAGTCGTACTTCTGCGGGTTGAAGAACATGTTGTCGAACAGCGCGCGCGACGACTCGAGCGTCGGCGGGTCGCCGGGCCGCAACCGCCGGTAGATCTCGATGAGCGCCTCCTCGTGGGTGCGGATCGGGTCTTTCTTGAGCGTCTGGGCCAGCACCGGACCGATCTCATCCCGCTCGGGGAAGAAGATCTCGACGCGGTCGATGCGCTTCTCCTGCGCCATCGAGATCACCCGCGGCGTCAGCTCCTCGTTCGCCTCCAGGATCACCTCGCCCGTGGCGGGGTCCACGATGTCGGCCGCGGCCCACGCCCCCTCGAGCTCGGTCTCGGCCACCTCCACGGCCTCGACGCCCGCCTGGCGCAGCGCCGCGACCGCCGCGTTGGTGATCTTCTTGCCGGCGTGGATCGCCAGATCCGAACCCGGAATCGTGATGTCCTTGGCCGCCCGCAGCCCCACCAGACTGTCGTTGACCACCCAGTAGATCGCGCCGTCCCGCAGGTAGAGGCGGTCGACCGTGTAGAAGGTCCGGATGATCTCGTCGGCGCCGCGCAACCCCAGCGCGCGGAGGAACACCGTCGCCAGGAACTTCCGCTTGCGGTCGATCCGCACGTACAGGAGGTTCTTGGTGTCGTACTCGAACTCCACCCAGGAGCCCCGGTAGGGAATCACCTGGGCGATGAACAACGTCTTGTCCTCGGAGTGGAAGAACGCCCCGGGCGAGCGGTGCAACTGCGAGACGATGACGCGCTCGGTCCCGTTGATGATGAACGTGCCGTGCTCCGTCATGAGCGGGATGTCCCCAAAGTAGACCTCCTGCTCCTTGATGTCACGGATGGTCTTGACCCCGGTCTCGGGGTCCTTGTTCCACACGACGAGCCGGATCGTCACCTTGAGCGGCACGGCATACGTCATGCCCCGCTCCTGGCACTCCGCCACGTCGTACTTGACCTTCAGCCCGACGGTGTGGCCGCAGGTGTCGCAGACCTCGCCCCGCGCCTCGTTCGGCCGGCCGCACGTCGGACACAGCACCTCGCGGTCGCCGTACGGGTCCGCCACCAGGATCGTGCCGCAGCCCGCACACGGCGTGCGCAGATGGTGCAGCCCGCTCAACCGGCCGCACGTGCACTCCCAGTTGCCGATCGCGTACTCGATGAACTCCAGCGACGAATTCTCCCGGAAGTCGCTGATCGGAAACACCGACTTGAAGACCGCCTGCAGGCCGATGTCCTCGCGCTCCTGCGACAGGCGGTGCATCTGCAGGAACCGCTCGTACGACTTCCGCTGGATCTCGATCAGGTTCGGAATCGGAACCGTCGTCTTGATCTTGGAGAAATCGATCCGATCGCGGTAGACGTTCTTGGGAAGGCTGTACATGCTGCAACACCCTCGAGATGCGGCGCTCCGGACACGGACCTCGGACGACCGGACGAGCTCGACGCCACCCGATGCGCAGCCGGCCCCGCGCGACCGCGGGGCCGCCCGCTACTTGATCTCCACCTTGGCGCCGACCTCGGCGAACTTCTTCTTGATCGCCTCGGCCTCCTCCTTCGGAATCCCTTCCTTGATGGGCTTCGGCGCGCTCTCGACGAGATCCTTCGCTTCCTTGAGGCCCAGACTCGTGACCTCCCGGACCACCTTGATCACCTTGATCTTGTCCGGCCCCACGTCGGTCAGGGTCACGGTGAAGTCGGTCTTCTCCTCGGCGGCGGCACCCGCGGCGGCCGCCCCCGGCGCCCCGGCCCCCGCGACCACGACGGGCATCGCCGCGGCCGCCGAGACCCCCAGCTCCTGCTCGAGCGCCTTCACCAGTTGCGACAGCTCGAGCACCGAGATCCCCTTGATGTAGTCGATCACTTGTTGCTGCGTCAGTTCGGCCATGATTCGCTGTTCTCCCTGATCGGCGGGGCCCACGCCCCCGCCTGGCTCCCGCGCGAGGCCCCCATCGCCCCGCGCCTCGCACCCGACGTCCCGGCGGCCACCCGCGCCGCGCTTTTCACGCGCCGAGCCTCGACCCGGCCGGCGCGAGTCACGCCTCCCGCTTCTTCCGCTCCGCCTGGGCCAGCACGTTCACCAGATCCCGCGGCACCGCCTGGAGCACGCGGACGAGCCCCACCAGCGGCGCCTGGAGCACGGCGAGCAGCCGCCCGTACAGCTCCGCCTTGCCCGGCAGCGCCGCCAGCTCCGTCACCGCGGCCGGCCCCACCGGCCGCCCTTGCACGACGGCGGCCTTAATCGTCAGGGGCGCCGTCCGGGCGAACGTCGTGACGGTCTTGGCGAGCGCCACCGGGTCGTCCCCGGCGAACGCCACGGCGCTCACGCCCGTCAAGTGTTCGGCCAGCGGCTCGAAGGGCGTCCCCTTGACCGCGCGCCGGGCCAGCGTGTTCTTGACGACGCGGTAGTGCCCGCGCGCCGCTTTGATCTGCCGGCGCAGCTCCGTGACGGTCGGGACGTCGAGGCCGGTGTAGTCGACCAGAATGGCGCTGTCCGCCCCGCGGAACGCCCGCGCGAGCTCGTCGAGCTCGGCGATCTTCTCCTGTCTCGTGAGTGCCATGGTTCGTCCACCCTCGCGGGCGCCTCCTCAGGACTTCGCCGCGGCCTCCAGCGTGCCCACGTCGACCGCGATCCCGGGGCCCATCGTCGACGCGATCGTCACGCTCTTCAAGTAGCGCCCCTTGGCGGCCGCCGGCCGGGCGCGCAGGACGCTGTCGACGAGCGCCCGCGCGTTGGCCACCAGATGGGCCGCGGGAAACGACGCCTTGCCCACCGGCGCGTGCACGATCCCGGTCTTGTCGACGCGGAACTCGACCTTGCCCGCCTTGATCTCGCGCACCGCCTTGGCGACCTCGAAGGTCACGGTGCCCGTCTTCGGGTTGGGCATCAGGCCGCGCGGGCCGAGCACCTTCCCGAGCCGGCCGACGGCCCGCATCATGTCGGGGGTCGCCACGACGGCGTCGAAGTCGAGCCACCCGCCCTGAATCTTCTCAACCATCTCCTCGCCGCCGACGAAGTCCGCGCCGGCCTCCTCCGCCTCTTTCTGCTTCTCGCCGCCGGCGATGACCAGCACGCGCTTGGCCTTGCCGAGCCCGTGGGGCAGCACGACCGTCCCGCGCACCATCTGGTCGGCGTGCTTCGGGTCGACGCCCAGGCGCAGCGCCATCTCGACGGTCTCGTCGAACCGCGCGTACTTGACGCGCTGCAGCAGCGCGACCGCGTCCTCCAGGGTCTGCGGCGCCGCCGGCACCTGCCGCCGCGCCGCCTCGTACCGCTTTCCGTGCCTCGGCATGTGCTCTCCTCCGTGGTCCCAGCGGGCGATCCGCCCTCCCACGTCGGACCGCGCCCCGCCGCGGTCCGCCTCACCCGGCCTCACCCGATGATCTCGATCCCCATCGACCGCGCCGTGCCGCGCACCGACCGGATGGCGGCTTCGAGGTCGTCCGTGTTCAGGTCGGGCAGCTTGGTCCGCGCGATCTCCTCCACCTGCTTCGCCGTGACGGTCCCGACCTTGGTGCGGTTCGGTTCGCCCGACCCCTTCGCCAGGTTGGCCGCCCGCTTGAGCAGCACCGAGGTCGGCGGCGTCTTGGTCACGAAGCTGTAGGTGCGGTCGGCGTAGATGGTCACGACCGCCGGAATGATGAGCCCCTCCTGATGGGCCGTCCGCGCGTTGAAGGCCTTGCAGAAGTCCATGATGTTGACGCCGTGCGGCCCCAGCGCGGTCCCCACCGGCGGGGCGGGGGTCGCCTTGCCCGCCGGAATCTGCAGCTTCACGACCGCCTGCACTTTTTTCGCCATGCCGCCGCCCCCCGTCCTACATCTTCTCGACCTGGAGGAAATCCAGCTCGACGGGCGTCGAGCGCCCGAAGATCGTCACCATCACCTTCAAGGTGTTCTTGTCGAGGTTGACTTCGTCCACCACGCCGTGGAACCCCGAGAAGGGGCCGTCGTTGATCCGCACCTGGTCGCCCTTCTCGAACGTGTATTTCGGCTTCGGCTTCTCGGCCGCGACCGTCACCTGGTGCAGGATCTGGTCGACCTCGTCGCGCGTGAGGGGCGTGGGCTTGGCCCCGGCGCCGACGAAGCCCGTCACCTTCGGCGTGTTCTTCACCACGTGCCACGCCTGGTCGGACATGGCCATCTCGACCAGGATGTAGCCGGGGAAGAACCGCTTCGAGCTGACCACCTTCCGGCCGCCCCGCATCTCCACGACGTCCTCGGTCGGGATCAGGATTTCGCCGATGGCGTCCTGCAACCCGTAGGCCTGGACGCGCTGCGCCAGCGACTCGGCGACCTTCTTCTCGAAGCCCGAGTACGTGTGGACGATGTACCACTGTTTGGTCTTGACGTCGGTCATTCCTCACCATCGGCGGGGGCCCCTGCACCCCGCCTGGCTCGCTCGCTCGTGGGGCCCCGACCGCCCCACGCCGCTCGCTCGCACTCCCTCACCATCGGCGGGGGCCCCTGCACCCCGCCTGGCTCGCTCGCTCGCCCTCACCATCGGCGGCTCGGCGGACCTGAAAGGTCCGCTCGACGGTCCCCCGGCCGAGGACTCACGCAGCCCCGAGGCGGCGGAAGATGAACCCCACCAGGCTGTTGACCACAAGGTCCACGCCCCACAGATACAACCCGAAGAAGATCGACGTCACGATCACGACAAACGTCGTGGCGTAGACCTCTTTCCGCGTCGGCCAGGTCACCCGCCCCAGCTCGGTCCGCACCTCCGCGAGGAACGTCCGGCCGCGGCGCCACCAGTCGGCGGTCCGCTCCACGAGGTCCCGCCAGCGGAGCGCCACGAACAGCCCGAGGGCGGCGACGCCGGCCCAGGCCAGCCAGACGGCCGCCTCGCGCGCCGCCGGCCACGCGCTCGCGGCGAGCGCCGCGACCAGCAGGCCCAGGCCGGCCCAACCCAAACTGTCACGCGCGCGGTCCCACATCGCGCCATCCTCGCGTGGCAGGCCAGGAGGGACTCGAACCCCCAGCCCCCGGTTTTGGAGACCGGTGCTCTACCAGTTGAGCTACTGGCCTGTGCCTCGTCCTGGCGGACCGACGGGTCCGCCCTCCGCCCGGCTGTGTCACGACTTCTGTTCCTTGTGCACCGTGTGCCTGCGGCACCACGGGCAGTACTTCTTCAGCTCGAGCCGGTCGCTGCTCTTCTTCTTGTTCCGCGTCGTGCTGTAATTGCGCCGCTTGCACTCTCCGCACGCCAACGCCACGATGTCCCGCATGGGCGAACCTTCCGCGATCGCCGCCGTTTACTTCAGGATTTCGGTCACGGTACCGGCGCCCACGGTGCGGCCGCCTTCGCGGATCGCAAAGCGCGACCCCTTCTCGA
>CAYZKQ010000095.1:0-12287 GCA_964478975.1 uncultured Vicinamibacterales bacterium
TCTGGAAGATGCGCCCGCGCGCGGCAAGCGTTCCCGCGCCGCCGCCCATGCCGACCGCCGACCCGGCGCGCCCGCCCGCGTCACGCGCGCGGCACCCGGACGCCGTCGGGCACCGTCAGGATGAGGGGCCCGTCGCGCGTCACGGCCACCGTGTGCTCGAAGTGCGCCGACAGGCTGCCGTCCTTCGTCACGGCGGTCCAGCCGTCGGCGAGCACCTTCACCCCCGGCCGCCCGGCGTTGACCATGGGCTCGATGGCCAACACCATCCCCTCGGCGAGCCGCGGGCCGCGTCCCGGCTCCCCGTAGTTGGGGATCTGCGGCTCCTCGTGGAGCGCGGTCCCGATCCCGTGGCCCACGAACTCGCGCACCACCGAAAACCCGTTGGCCTCGACCACGCGCTGCACGGCGTGGCTGATGTCCGACACCCGCGCCCCGACCCGCACCTGCGCGATCGCCGCCTCGAGGGCCGCCTGCGTCACCCGCAGCAGCCGGGCCG
Organism: uncultured Vicinamibacterales bacterium; assembly: GCA_964478975.1. GTDB lineage: Bacteria > Acidobacteriota > Vicinamibacteria > Vicinamibacterales > JAHECP01 > CAYZKQ01. The sequence goes on from CAYZKQ010000095.1 coordinate 497, forward strand.
CCTCCGCCGAGATGCGCCCCACGCCGACCGTGATGGCCGCGTCGCCGTAGTAGCCGTCCAGCACGACGCCCATGTCGAGCGACACGATGTCGCCCTCGACGAGCTTCCGGTCGGACGGGATCCCGTGGACGACCTGCTCGTTCACCGACGCGCACAGCGTCGCCGGGTACCCGCGGTAGCCTTTGAACGCGGGTCGCGCCCCGGCTTCCCGGATCCGCCGTTCGGCCAGCGCGTCCAGGTCGCGGGTCGTGACGCCCGGCGCTGCCACCGACCCGAGCTCCGCCAGGATGCGGGCCACCAGGGCGTTCGCCGCCGCCATCCGCTCGATCTCGCTCGCCGACCGGCACACGATCGCCACGCGTCTCCTCAGACGCCGCACGCGGCGGCGACCGACGCCACCGCCGCCTCGATGGCCGCGCTCACCGCGTCGGGGGGGCGGTTGCCGTCCACCGACCGGAACGTCGGCCGGCCGCGGTAGAACTCGACGAGCGGCCGCGTGGCGCGCGCGTAGGTCTTCAGCCGTTCCCGCACGACCGCCTCGTCATCGTCGGTCCGCTGCACGAGCCGCCCCCCGCAGCGCGCACACGCCTGGTCGCCCGGGCCGGCGTTGGCCCCGCAGCGGCTGCAGATCCGGCGCGCCAGCAGGCGCCCCACGAGCACCTCGTCGGGCACCACCAGGTCGATGACGACCAGCGGCCCGCGCCCCTGCATCAGCCCGTCCAGGGCGACGGCCTGGGGGATCGTCCGCGGGAACCCGTCGAGGACGAACCCCGCCCGGGCGTCGGGCTCGGCCAGTCGCTCTTGCACGATCCCGATCATGATGTCGTCGCTCACCAGCTCGCCCGCCGCCATCGTGGCCTTCGCCAGCCGCCCCAGGGGCGCGTCGCGCTCGACGGCGTCCCGGAGGATGTCGCCGGTCGAGATCCGCGGGATCTGGTGGCGCCGCGCGAGGATCTCCGCCTGCGTCCCCTTGCCCGCCCCGGGGGGTCCCAGCATCACGACGTTCAACGGCCCAGCCACGCGCCCGCCCCCGCGGCGGCCGCCGGAGTCATCCGCGGCGGCCACGAATGCGCGTCTTCTTCATGAACCCGTCGTAGTGCCGCATGATCAGTTGCGACTCGACCTGCTGCACCGTGTCCATCGCCACGCCCACGACGATGAGCGTGGAGGTTCCGCCGAAGTAGAACTGGACCCCCATGCCTTCCGTGATCACGCGCGGCAACAGGGCGTCGAGCTGCTCGCCGATGAACGGGATCGACGCGACCTTGAACCCGGTGAGCAACCACTCGGGCAGGATCGCGATGACGGCCAGGTAGAGCGCGCCCGCCAGCGTGATCCGCGTCAGGATCGTGTCGATGTACTCCGCGGTCCGCTTGCCGGGCCGGATCCCCGGCACGAACCCGCCGTATTTCCGCATGTTCTCCGCCACATCGTCCGGATTGAAGATGATGGCGGTGTAGAAGTACGCGAAGAAAATGATGAGGGCGACGAACAGCAGGTTGTAGAGCGGCTCGCCGTAGCCGAGCGCCCGCACGACGCGGTCCATCCAGCCTTCCTGCCCGAACACGGGCGCGAGCGCCGACGGGAAGGTCAGGATGGACGAGGCGAAAATCACGGGCATGACGCCGCCCGTGTTCACCTTCAGCGGGATGTGGGTGCTGGCCCCGCCGTACATCCGGCGCCCGACCACGCGCTTGGCGTACTGCACCGTGACCCGCCGGTGGCCGCGTTCCATGAACACGATGGCGCCGACCACCACGACCATCATGATGACCAGGAACACCAGCCGGAACAGGCTCATCTGCGCCGTGGCCACCTGCTCGAGCGTCTGGACCACCGCCCGCGGGAAGCCGACCACGATGCCCGCGTAGATGAGCAGCGACATGCCGTTGCCCACGCCCCGCTCGGTGATCTGCTCGCCCAGCCACATGACGAAGCCCGACCCGGTCGTCAGGGTCAGGACCGTCATGAAGCGGAACCCCCAGCCCGGGTGCGGCACGAGCGGCAGGCCGCCGGCGATCGCCGTCTGGCGCTCGAGAAAGATCGCGATGGCCAGCGACTGGACGATGCTGATGAGCAGCGTGCCGTAGCGCGTGTACTGGATGATCTTGCGCCGCCCGAGCTCGCCTTCCTTCGACAGCCGCTCCAGGTACGGCGACACGACGGTCAGGAGCTGCAAGATGATCGACGCGCTGATGTAGGGCATGATGCCCAGCGCGAAGATCGTCATCTGGCGCAGGCTCCCCCCGGTGAACATGTCGTAGAGCCCGAACATCGTGTTGCTGAGCTGCCGCGTCAGCTCGGCCAGCGCCTGCGGGTCGATCCCCGGCGTCGGAATGTGACACCCGATCCGGAAGACGCCCAGCAGCGCCAGGGTGAAGAGGACCCGCTTGCGCAGGTCCGGCACCGCCACGATGTTCTTGACGCTCTCGATCATGCGCCGCTACCTCGCCAGGACCTCCGCGGTGCCGCCCGCGGCCTGGATGCGCGCCGCCGCCGTCTCGCTGAACTTGTGCGCCTTGACCACGAGCGGCTTGGTCAGCTCGCCCCGGCCGAGGATCTTCACGGGCCGCCGGCGATCCCGGACGATCCCCGCCGCGCGCAGCCGCTCCGGCGACACCTCGGCGCCTGCGTCGAAACGCGCCTCCAGCGTGTCGAGGTTGACCACCTCGTACTCGACCCGGAACGGGTTGTGGAACCCGCGCTTCGGCACGCGGCGGTGGAGCGGCATCTGCCCGCCCTCGAACCCCCGCTTGTGCTTGAAGCCCGCGCGCGACTTGGCGCCCTTGTGCCCGCGCCCCGCCGTCTTGCCGTGGCCCGACCCGGGGCCCCGCCCCACGCGCTTGACCGCGTGCTTGGCGCCCCTCGGCGGGCGCAGGTGGCTCAGATCCAGCTTGCCCACCCCGCTACTCCTCCACCTTGACCAGGTGCCGCACCTTGTGAATCATCCCGCGCGTCGCCGGCGTGTCCGGCCGTTCGACCGTGTGGCCGATCCGCCGGAGCCCCAGCCCGCGGACGACGGCCGCCTGCTTGCGGTCGAACCCGATCACGCTCCGGACGAGCGTGATCTTGATGCGCCGCGGCGCTTCCCCGTGATCGCCCATACCCCCGCGCTGCCCTCCCGCTATGCGCTCAGCAAGTCCTCCAGCCGCTTCCCCCGGAGCCGCGCGACCGTCACGGGGTCCTTGAGCGCCTGGAGGCCGGCGAACGTGGCGCGCACCACGTTATGGGGGTTCGCCGACCCGAGGGACTTCGTCAAGACGTTCGTGATCCCCGCCGACTCCATGACCGCGCGGACCGCGCCACCCGCGATGATGCCCGTGCCCTCCGGCGCGGGCTTCAGCAACACCTGGCCCGACCCGAACCGGCCCACCACCGCGTGGGGGATCGTGGTGCCCTGCAGGGGGACGCGGATGAGCGCCTTCTTGGCCGCCTCGATCCCTTTCTTGATGGCCGAGGGCACCTCCTTGGCCTTGCCCACGCCGAAGCCCACGACCCCGTGGCCGTCGCCCACCACCACCAGGGCACTGAAGCTGAGGTTCTTGCCCCCCTTGACGACTTTCGTCACGCGGTTGATCGACACGACGGTGTCGCGGAGGTCGAGCTGCGACGGGTCGATTTTCTCTCGTGTCTGGTGCATGGGTTCCGCCCTAGAAGCGCAGCCCCGCCTGCCGGGCCGCCTCGGCGAGCGCCCGGACGCGCCCGTGATACTTCACGCCGCCGCGGTCGAAGACGACCCGGTCGATCCCCTTGGCGAGCAAGCGCTCGGCGATGACCTGGCCCACCACCGCGGCGCCGCCCTTGTTGCCGGGCCGCGCCGGCGGCACCACGCGGGCCCGCACGGCCGGCTCCACCGTCGACGCCGACACGATCGTGCGCCCCGCGAGATCGTCGATGACCTGCGCGTGGATGTGCGCCAGGGTGCGACAGACCGCCAGCCGCGGCCGCTCGGCCGTCCCGACCAGCCGCTTGCGCTGGCGCAACCGGATCCGCTCGCGCCGGTCCTTCTTGGTCTTGATCCGCATGCCGTTGCCCGACTCCCCACCATCCCGGGCCCGCTAGGCCCCGGTCTTGCCCACCTTCTTCTTCAGCACCTCGCCGCTGTAGCGGATGCCCTTCTGCTTGTACGGGTCCGGGCGGCGCAGCGCCCGGATGTTCGCCGCCACCTGCCCCACGAGCTGGCGGTCGACCCCGGTGACGGTGATGTGCGTCTGCTTGTCGACCGCGATGTCGATGCCCGGCGGGATGTCGAAGACGATCGGGTGGGAGTACCCGAGCGAGAACACCACCTGGCGGCCTTTCACCTCCGCGCGGTACCCGATGCCGACGATGTCGAGCTCCTTGCGGAACCCCTCGGTCACGCCCTTGACGGCGTTCGCCACCAGGCTCCGCGCCAGGCCGTGGAACTTCGACAGCTCGGCATCGTCGCGGACCGGGCGGGTGACGAGCTGCCCGTCCCGCTGTTCGCACACGATGCCCGGCGGGAGCGGCTGGCGCAGCGTGCCCTTCGGCCCGCGGACCTCGACGGCCGCCGGCTCGATCGTGACGCTCACGCCCTGGGGCAGCGGAATGGGCTTCTTGCCGATGCGCGACATGATCCCCTCGCCTACCAGACCGTGCACAGCACCTCGCCGCCGAGGCCGGCACGCTTGGCCTCCCGGCCGGTCATGACGCCGCGGGACGTCGTGACGATGGCGATGCCGAGGCCGCCGAGCACGTCGGGGACCTCGTCGCGACCCGCGTACACCCGGCGGCCCGGCCGGCTGACGCGCTGCAGGCCGGAGATGACGCGCTCGCCGCGCGGGCCGTACTTCAGGAACAGGCGCAGGACCGCCCCGGGCCGCTCGCCCGGCTTCGCCTCCAGCACCTTGTAGCCGACGATGTAGCCCTCGCGCTCGAGGATCCGGGCGATCTCGAGCTTCAGCTTCGAGTGGGGCACGTCGACGCGGGGGTGCCGCGCCGCCGAGGCGTTGCGAATCCGCGTCAGCATGTCCGCGATCGGGTCGGTCATGGTCTCACCAACTGCTCTTGATGACGCCGGCGATCTGCCCTTCGAGGGCGAGCCGGCGGAAGCACAGGCGGCAGAGCGCGAACTTCTGCAGGTAGCCCCGGGGCCGCCCGCAGAGGCGGCACCGGTTGCGCTGGCGCACCTTGAACTTCGGCGGCTTCCGCTCCTTCGCCATCTTCGCGATCGTGGCCATAGGCACCTATCCGTGTCAGCCTGCTCCCTCAGGCGTCCGGCCGGCGGCGCGGCGCCCGCCGCGTCCGGCCTCAATTCGGCCGGAAGGGCATGCCCAACAACTGCAGCAGCCGCCGGGCCTCCGCGTCGGTTTTGGCCGTCGTGACCACCGTCACGTTCATGCCCCGGGTCTTGTCGGCCTTCATGTAGTCGACCTCGGGGAAGATCAACTGGTCGCGCAGGCCGAGGGTGTAGTTGCCGCGCCCGTCGAACCCGCGCGGCGACACGCCCCGGAAGTCCCGCACCCGCGGCAGCGCGATCGTGATCAGGCGGTCGAGGAATTCGTACATCCGCTCACCGCGCAGCGTCACCATCACGCCGACCGGCATCCCCTTGCGGACCTTGAACTGGGCGATCGACTTGCGCGCGCGGCGGACGACCGGCTTCTGGCCCGTGATGCGCGCCAGCTCGTCCGCCCCGGCGTCGATCACCTTGATGTTCTGCGTCGCCTCGCCGAGCCCCATGTTCACGACGATCTTCTCGATCTTGGGCACGGCCATCACGTTCGTGTAGCCGAACTCCTGGCGGAGCGCCGGGACGACCTCGTTGAGGTACCGCGCCTTCAGCCGGCTCATTTGTCGAGCACCCCCTCGCACTTCCGGCACACCCGCACCTTGCGCCCGTCGCCGAGCACCCGCCGGCCGACCCGGGTCCGCGCGCCGCACTCGGGGCAGAGGATCTGGACGTTCGACGCGTGCAGCGACGCTTCGCGCTCGACGATGCCGCCCTTGATGTTGCGCGCGGGGTTCGGCTTCGTGTGCCGCTTGATCAGGTTCACGCCTTCGACGATCACGCGGTTGCGCTCGGGCAGCACCTTGAGCACGCGGCCGCGCTTGCCCCGGTCCTTGCCGGCGATCACGACCACCAGGTCGTTCTTGCGCACGGGTGTCTGCAGTCGCGACATGGTCTCCTGCCTACAGCACCTCGGGCGCGAGCGACACGATCTTCATGAACTTCCGCTCGCGCAGCTCCCGGGCCACCGGCCCGAACACGCGGGTGCCGACCGGCTCGCCCTGGTCGTTGATGAGCACGGCGGCGTTCCGGTCGAACCGGATGTAGCTGCCGTCCTTGCGCCGGTGCTCCTTCCGCGTCCGGACGATGACGGCCTTGACGACCTGCCCCTTCTTGATGGGCGAGTCGGGCGCGGCCTCCTTGACCGACGCCGTCACGACGTCGCCCAGCCCCGCGTAGCGCCCGGTCGACCCGCCGATCGGGTTGATGACCGCGATCTTCCGCGCCCCCGAATTGTCGGCGACGTCGAGAATCGTCCGCATCTGGATCATGGTGGTCCCTCACACCGGTTTCGCCCGCTCCAGCACGCGGATCACGACCCACCGCTTGCGGCGACTGAGCGGCCGGCTCGCCACGATCGCGACCCGGTCGCCGACGCGGGCCTCGTTCCGCTCGTCGTGGGCCAGGAACTTCGACGTGCGGCGCTGCGCCTTCCCGTAGAGCGGGTGGCGCACCTGCCGCTCGACGGCCACCACGACCGTCTTCTGCATCTTGTCGCTCACCACGACGCCGATCGCCTGCGCCTTCGCTGCCATGCCTGCCTCCGCTAGCGGCCCGCGGGCGCGCCGGCGGCCGCCCGCTCCTTCTCGCGCAGCACCGTGAGGACGCGCGCGAGCGTGCGCCGCGTCGGGCGCAACTGGTGCGCCGCCTCGGCCTGGCCCATGGCCGTCTGGAGGCGCAGCCGGAACAACTGCTCCTCGAGGTCGCGCGCCCGCGCGCGCAGCTCCTCCAGCCCGAGCTCCCGCAGCTCCGACGCCTTCGTGACGCTCATGTCCGCTGTGCCTCGCCCAGGCGCGTCGTAAAGCGCGTCCGGATCGGCAGCTTCGCCGCCGCCAGCCGCATCGCCTCGCGCGCCTCCGCCTCGGGAATCCCCTCCATCTCGAACAGCACGCGGCCCGGGCGCACGACGGCCACCCAGAACTCGGGCGCGCCCTTGCCCTTGCCCATGCGCGTCTCCTGCGGCTTCTTGGTCACGGGCTTGTCGGGAAAGACCCGGACCCAGATCTTGCCGCCGCGCTTGATGAACCGCGTCATGGCGACCCGCGCCGCCTCGATCTGCCGGTCGGTGAGCCAGCAGGGCTCGAGGGCCTTGAGCCCATAGTCCCCGAAGGCGACGTGCGCCCCGCGCCAGGCCTTGCCCGTCATGCGCCCCCGCTGCTGCTTGCGGTACTTGACCTTCTTGGGCATCAACATGGCTCACGCCCTCGCCGCCGGCCGCCGCGGCACCCGGTAGTCCTCCTCCCGCCCGAGCCGCGGCTCGAGCCGCTCGCCCTTGTACAGCCACACCTTCACGCCGATGCTGCCGTAGGTCGTGAAGGCCTCGGCGAACCCGTAATCGATGTCCGCCCGCAGCGTCTGGAGCGGCAACTGCCCGTGCAGGTACCACTCGGACCGCGCGATCTCCGCACCGTTGAGCCGCCCCGAGACGCGCACCTTGATCCCGCGCGCCCCGAACCGCAGCGCCGACTCGACCGCCTTGCGCATCGCGCGGCGGAACGCCACGCGCTTCTCGAGCTGGAGCGCGACCGACTCGGCGATGAGCTGCGCGTCGAGCTCTGGCTTCTGGATCTCCTGGATGTTGATGAAGACCTCGCGGCTCGTCTGCCGCTGGATCTCCTGCTTGAGCTTCTCGACCTCCGCCCCCTTCCGGCCGATCACGATCCCCGGCCGCGACGTGTGGATGTCGATCTTCAGCTTGTTCGCCGCCCGCTCGATCTCGATGCGCGAGACGCCGGCGTGGGCGAACCGTTCCTTGAGGCTCCGGCGGAGCGCCAGATCCTCGTGCAGCAACGCCGCGTAGTCCCGCTCGGCGAACCACCGCGAGAGCCACGTCCGGTTGAAGCCCAACCGAAATCCGTACGGGTGAACCTTCTGCCCCATCTCCGGCCCCTACGCTCCCTTCGCGAGCCCCTCGGGCCGCTCGGCCACCGCGATCGTGATGTGCGTCGTGCGCTTGAGGATCCGGAACGCCCGGCCCATCGGCGCCGGCCGCACCCGCTTCATCGAGGGCCCCTGGTCGGCGTAGCACCGCGTGATGTAGAGGCGATCGACGTCACCGCCGAAGCCTTCCTGCTGCCGCGCGTTGGCCACGGCCGACCGCAACACCTTCTCGATGTCGCGCGCCACCGCCTTCCGCGTGAAGCGCAACACGGCGAACGCCTCGTTCACGCTCCGACCCCGGATGAGATCGAGCACGAGCCCAGCCTTCTGCGCCGACGTCCGGATGTATCGCGCCGTCGCGCGCGCCTCGACCATGGCCTCAGCTCCCCTTCGGCCCCGCCGGGGCGCCCGCCGCCGCCGCGGCCGCCGCGGCCTTCTCGGCCTTCGTCGTGTGCCCCTTGAACTGCCGCGTCGGGGCGAACTCGCCCAGCTTGTGCCCCACCATGTTCTCGGTGATGTACACCGGGATGAACTTCTTCCCGTTGTGCACCGCCAGCGTGTGCCCGACCATCTCCGGCACGATCGTGGAGCGGCGCGACCAGGTCTTGATGACCTTCTTCTCGCCGGCCCGGTTCATGATCTCCACCTTCTCGAGCAGGTGGTAGTCGATGAACGGGCCCTTCTTGAGTGACCGACTCATCGCTCCCCTTCCCCGGCGTCCCCACCCGCCACGCCGCGCCCCCTACTTCGGCCGCCGCTGCAGGATCATCCGATCGCTCGGCTTCCGGCGCCGCGTCTTGTAGCCCTTGGTCGGCATGCCCCACGGCGAGACCGGATGGCGCCCGCCTGACGTCTTGCCCTCGCCGCCGCCGAGCGGGTGATCCACCGGGTTCATGGCCACGCCCCGCACGTGCGGCCGCCGCCCGAGCCACCGGCTGCGACCGGCCTTGCCGATCGACACGTTCTCGTGGTCCAGGTTGCCCACCTGCCCGATCGTCGCCATGCAGTCCATGTGCAGCCGCCGAATCTCGCCCGAGGGCATCTTGACCGAGACGTACTGGCCCTCCTTGGCCACGACCTGCACGGCCGCCCCGGCGCTCCGGGCAATCTGCCCGCCCTTGCCCGGCCGCAACTCCACGTTGTGGACGAGCGTGCCGAGGGGGATGTTGCGCAGGGGCAGCGCGTTGCCCGGCAGGATGTCCACATCGTCGCCCGCCACGACGGTGTCGCCGACCTTCAACCCGAGGGGCTGCAGGATGTACCGCTTCTCCCCGTCGGCGTACGCCACCAGCGCGATGCGCGCCGAGCGGTTCGGGTCGTACTCGATCGTCGACACCTTCCCGGGGATGTTGCGCTTGTCCCGCTTGAAGTCGATGATCCGGTACGCCCGCTTGTGCCCGCCGCCCCGCCACCACGACGTGATCTCGCCGTGGTTGTCCCGCCCGCCCGACTTCGGCAGCGGCTCGGTCAGGGGCTTGTACGGCTCCTGCACCGTGATCTCGTCGAAGGTCTGCACCGTCTGGAAGCGGCGCCCCGGCGACGTCGGCTTGAAGCTGCGAATGGGCATGTCCCTCGTCCTCGATCCGCCTAGGTCCCTTCCAAGAACTCCGGCATCTTCTCGCCCGGCCGCAGCCGGACGTACGCCTTCTTCCAGTCCGGCCGCCGGCCGGCGTACCGGCCCTGACGCTTGACCTTGCCGTGCACGATCGACGTCCGCACGCTGGCCACCTTCGCGCCGAGCAGGCGCTCGACGGCCTGCCGGATCTCCACCTTGGTCGCCTCCGGCGCGACCTCGAAGACGATCGTCTGGGCGCTCTCGCGCAACCCGGCCGTCTTCTCCGTGACGATCGGGCGCCGAATCACCGCTGTCGCCCTCATGACGCGACCCCCTTCGCGGCGCCGGCTCCGCCGAGCGCCGCCTGCAGCCGCTCCAGCGCCGCCTGCGTCACGACGACCCGGCGGCTCCCTACCACGTCGCGCGCCGTCAAGGCGCGCGCGGCAACCACCCGGACGCCGGGCAGGTTGCGCATCGCCAGGGTCACGGCTTCCTCCGGGTGGACGTCCACCACGACCGCCGGGCGGCCCGCGGGCGGGACGACGCCGAGGCGCGCGAGCCACGCGGCCGCCGCCTTCGTCTTGGGCGCCTCCAGACTCAGGCGGTCGACGACGACCACCTCGCCGTCGCGCAGCTTCTGCGTGAGGGCGTACCGGAGCGCCCCGCGCACGACCTTCCGGGGCAGCGCGTACGCGTAGTCCCGCGGCTGCGGCCCGAACACGGTTCCGCCCTTGCGCCACAGCGGGTTGCGGATCTCGCCCACCCGCGCCCGGCCGGTCCCCTTCTGCCGCCACGGCTTGCGCCCGCTCCCGCTGACGAGGGCCCGGTTCTTCGTCGCGTGCGTGCCGCGCCGCGCGCAGGCCTGCTCGTGGACGACCGCCTCCCAGATCACATCCGGCTTCACGCGCCCGCCGAAGACCGCGTCGCTCAGGTCGATCGACCCGACCTTCTCGTTCTGCGCGTTCACGACGTCGACCGTCATGACCTACTTCTTCCCCTTCGCCGGCTTCTCCGGCGCCGGCTGCGGCGCCCGCCGCGGCGCCACGGCCTTGCGGACGACCACGTAGCCGCCGGGCGCTCCGGGGACAGCCCCCTCGACGACCAGCAGGTGGTTCGCCGCGTCGACGTGCAGGACCCGCAGGTTGCGCACCGTCACCCGGTCCCCTCCCATGCGGCCGGCCATCCGCATCCCCTTGATCACGCGCGAGGGGAACGACGACGCGCCAATCGACCCGGGCGCGCGGTGGAACATCGACCCGTGGGTCGCCTCGCCGCCGCGGAAGTGGTGGCGCTTGACGACGCCCTGGTAGCCGCGGCCGCGGCTCGTCCCGATGACGTCGACCTGCTCGCCGACAGCGAACAGCGAAACGAGCACCTGGTCGCCGGGCTTGACCGGGTCGCCTCCCGGCGCCACGCGCACCTCCCGCCGCACCCGCGTGGGCGGCACCCCGGCGCGCTTGTAGAGACCAGCCACGGGCTTGGTCACCTTCGCGGGCCGGCCCTCGACCAGGCCCAGTTGCACGGCGTCGTAGCCGTCTTTGTCGGCCGTCTTCGTCTGCACCACGACGCACGGGCCGGCCTGGATGACGGTCGCGGGGTGGACGCCGCCGTCGCTGTCGAACAGTTGCGTCATGCCGACCTTCTTGCCGATGATGCCCGTGACCATACGCGCCCTACTGGTGGTCCTTCCCGAACGCCTTGATCTCGACGTCGACGCCCGCCGGCAAGTCGAGTTTCATCAACGCGTCGACGGTTTGCGGCGTGGGCTCGAAGATGTCGATGAGCCGCTTGTGCGTCCGGATCTCGAACTGCTCCCGCGACTTCTTGTCGACGTGCGGCGACCGCAGCACCGTCCACTTGTTCTTCTCGGTCGGCAGCGGGATCGGGCCCGCCAGCCGGGCGCCCGTTCGCCGCGCGGTCTCGACGATGTCCGCCGTCGACTGGTCGAGGACGCGGTGGTCGTACGCTTTCAAGCGGATCCGAATCTTCTCGCTGTAGGGAGTCGACATAGGAGCCCTTCACCGCCTACTTGAGGATTTCCGTGACGGTGCCGGCGCCCACGGTGCGGCCGCCTTCGCGGATCGCAAAGCGCGACCCCTTCTCGA